>CAYSZM010000095.1:0-13616 GCA_964435365.1 uncultured Victivallis sp.
AGGGAAAGTTGCAATCAACCAAGGCTCGGGGAATAACATACAAAACAGGCGGAGGAGTGCCCTCTCGCCCCCAAAAAGGGGCGAGAGGTGCCGACGGAGCGGTATTTTGCGCCCTCCGGAACCCTGCACTACCTCCCGAATTTCTTAGTCGGAGCATTAAATGCGCAGCATTTGATGCGGATCTAGTACTCGGCACCGGCACCCTGCCGGTCGGGAGGAGGTTCAGAGGGGGGCGAAGCGCCCCCTCTGATTCCCACGACCCTTATTTTTTCACATGACCGGTATTGATAAAAAACGGGGCGAGACCTATATTATTCAGGAAAGTGGATCAAGGGGGGAGCGACTGATGAATTCGACTGCCGAGAATGCGGAAGCGGAAGCAGAAGAGAGCCGATATTTGCGGCTGCGGGAGGCCGCGGACCGGTTGCGCATTTCGACGGCGACACTTCGGAATTGGGTTCGCCTGGAGATAGTGATACCGGATAGGGAGAAGCCGTACCGTTTTCTGCCGGAGACGGTGAGTGCGTTTCGTCTTTCCGGAATTTCGAAACTGACGAGCCGGGCTAACAAATGCCGTTCCCGGGAGCGGCGGTTTCGGGGGCCTTACCGGGAGGCGGCGGCGGCGTTCCACTCGCTTCGGCCGGGATTGGATTGCGCCATGTACCTGGCCGCGCTGAAGCGGCTTGAGGCGGCGGGGGAGGTGGAGCTGGATGAGGCGGGGTGCCCGACCGGATTTCTCCGCGATTCGGTGCAGACGGTGATGGAGAGGTGGGGGGCGAGACTCTCTGCGGCTCCGGGTCCGCGGGCGCTGCAATTTTTTCTGGCGCTTCCGCGGTTGACGGGGGAAGAATCGCTGGGGGAGTTGCATCAGGCGCTGACTTCGATCGGTCACCGTGCGGTACGCGGGGCATATTACACGCCGTCCGGGTTGGTGGATGCGGCGCTCCGGTTCGGAACCGGCGCGCATAATTTTCTTGATCCCTGCTGCGGGAGCGGACATTACCTGGTGCGGGCGGCGAAGCTGCTTGGCCTTGAGCCGGAGCGGATTTACGGGATCGAGTGCGATCCGGTGGCGGCGGAGCTGGCGCGGATCAATCTGCTGCTGGCGTTTCCGGATGTGGAATTCACGCCGAACATTTTCCGGGGGAACGCGCTGGCCGGGCGGATTCTGCGGGAGGAGCACGGTCATTTCGAGCTGGTCGCCACCAACCCGCCGTGGGGGGCGGATAAGAGCGGGCAGGAGGAGAGTTTCACCCGTTTTCTCCGCCAGGCATTGCGTTTTCTGGCGCCGGAGGGCAGGCTTTCCTTTCTGTTGCCGGAGGCGGCGCTCAATATCCGGACCCATGCTCCATTGCGAAAGACGCTTCTGGAGATGTGCCGGATCGAGACGGTGGAATTGCTCGGCCGCTGCTTCTCCGGGGTATTCACTTCCGTCGTTCGCCTGGATGCAGTCAATGCTCCTCCGAGCGAGGATCACACCTTCCGGATCGTGCGGTGCGGCGGAGAAGTCATTCAGCGCCAGCTCCATGCGGCGGAACGGGACGAATACGCCATAGAAGCGGAGATCACGGCGGCGGATCGGGCGCTGATCGAGAAGATCAGCCTGGTTCCGCATCACACGCTGGCCGGAAATGCCGAGTGGGCGCTCGGCATTGTAACCGGCGACAACATGCGGCTTCTCGCTTCGGAGCCGGAGCCGGAGAGCCGTCCGATCCTGTGCGGCCGCGACATCCTGCCGAACCGGCTGCAGCCGCCGCGGCGCTGGCTGCGACCGGGAAAATTGCAGCAGAACGCACCGGAACGATTTTATCGTGCAACCCCTAAAATCGTCTATCGCTTCATCGCCGACCGTCCGATCTGCGCGGTTGACCGGGAAGGAATGCTGACGTTGAACAGTGCGAATCTGCTGATTCCGCAATTGCCGGGGTGGCCGGTTGAATTGACGGCGCGTTTTCTGAATTCCCGACTGACCGGTTATCTTTTCCGGAAACGTTTCTCCGTCTGCAAGATTTTGCGAAAGGATCTGGAACGCCTGCCGTTCCCTTTGCTCTCCGCTTCCGAAATCCACGAATGGCTTTTGCTGGAAGAGGAGAGGTTCGAGGACAGAATTTTCTTAAAATTCGGCCTGACCCCGGAAGAGCGGGAATTGGTGCTCCGGTCGTTTCAATAGACACAAAGCAGCGTCAGGTACTCCTCGGTAGCGGCGTCCGGGAGGATCGCCAGGGGTGCGGTCTCCGGGTCCGGGAATTCGGGGCGGAGGATCGGGAAGCGCGAAGCAAGCTCTTCCGGAGAGGAGGAGTTTGAGTTGACCCGAATTCGAAGCTCCGCGCCGCCGCGCCGTCGCAGCGGAGAGAGCGAATCCAGTTCCACTTCGAGGGGAGCTTTCAGCCTTCCCCTGAGATAGATTCCCGCGGCCCGTTCCAAGGCGAGCAGCGGAAGGCGCCGGTCTTCGACGATCAGTTCGTCGAGGGTGGGCGCGTCGTCCATATGGAAGGTGGATTCCAGCAGGTCGAGTTCCGCTTCGAGAAACAGAAAACCATTGACCACCCGGATTCCGAACAGATATTCCGTTTCGTAAACGACGCCGAGCGGCGCGGCGAGGCGGTTGAATACCAGGCGGCTTCCTCCGGGCAGACATATCTGCGCTTCGCCTTTGGGCAGGCGGCCGGGCAATTTGCCGAACCGGGTTCGGAACTCCTCATGCCGGATGCTTCTCCCCCAGAGCGAAAATTCCAGTCGGAGGCAGGAGTTGTCGCCGGAGGAGCTGTCGAACAGCGAAATGCCGATGCCGACTTCATCCGACTCCAGAGCGCCGTAGCGGATGCGTTCATATTCGGGAAGGATTCGCAATTCTTCGAAAAAGCGGATCAATCCCCGTTCCACAGTCAGGATATTGACTGCATCGAGGACTTTCCCGCCGATTCCGGCGGGAAGAGAACTGCGCCAGATAGTTTCATTTTTCATCATGGAGATTCTCCTGTTGGTTGATTTCGGCATTCGCCACAACGACTGCCCGAACATCAGAATATTGTCAACCCTTATCCTCGCAACAGGAGTTTTCAAATCTGAACGTGGGGGTGATGTCTACCACGCCATCCGCGCGGTCCGCCGTGGTTTGCCGCCATGGCGAAGCCGTTCCAACAATAGTGGTGGAGGTTCTGTATTTCAACCGGAATTGATTCTCCTTCTCCTTTCATTTCCAAACCATTCTTGCCGTTTCGCCGGCTGCTCAAAATCGATTTTTTTTCTATTATTTTGGAAACACGATTGGGAAAGCGGTCGACGGCCACTATATTACAGGGGAGAAAGTCCGATTTTTACGGGTTTTACATGAGGAGGTTCAATATGGTGGGAGCGATCGATTGCATGGTGACTCCGCTCTGGCTGATCGGCGGAGCAATTCTGATTATCGTGCTCATCCTGCTGGTCAAACAGCGGAAAGAGGATGCCCAGGTGCCCGCCCACCGCCCGATTCCGCCGAGAATGGCGGACCCAGTTTCCGACCTGGTGTCGGAGGAATTTCCCGTTCCCGCAACGGTGGAAGATGATGTCGGGGGAACGCCGAATCTCCTGGAATATCCGTTTTCCAAACTGGAATCCCTGTCGATCGCCGGAAGCTGGGAGACGCATCTGCAATGCCGTGCGACCGAGAATCGCTGCCAGATCGAAATCGACCCGGCATTCGCCCGTTATGTGAAGGTGGAGCACGTCCGCAACGGGCTCCTGATCCGTTATACCGGCAAGAAGCGGCCGGAATCCCCGATGACCATCGAGCTAACCACCACCGGCGTTCCGGCGCAGGTCAAAACCATGGGAAAGAGCCGGCTCTGGATCGATTCGGTTGAGACCGAACGGTTTGTCTGCAAGGCGACCGACGGCGGAAAAGTAGAAATCCCCGGCGCCAGGATCGGCGAACTGGTCCTCAAGCTGACCGGAAACTGCCGCGCCGAATGCGGCGGCGATTTCGGTTCGGCCGAGCTGGAAGTCGCCGGCGGCAGCAATTCCAAACTGCGCGGGGTGGCTCACAAGCTTTACGTCAGGCTTTCGGGCGCCTCAAAAGCCGAAGTCGTTCAGGCCGAGAAGGCCGAAATCGACGTTTCCGGCGCTTCCAAGCTGAAGATCGAAGTGAGCGAGAAACTGGAAGGCGATCTTTCCGGCGGTTCCTCCCTCAAGTACCGGGGCGAACTCGATACTTCCGGCATTCGCATCTCCGGCAGTTCCCGGCTCAGAAATTGGAATTGATTGTTTCCGTGAAGAAGAGATGCCGGGTGGAATGGCTGTCGATTGCTAAAATGGTTCAAGTTCGAGGTTTCGCATGAATTGGATACCGGTTATCGAACGTTACGAGGGGGAATTGACGCAAAATGTGATTCCGTTCTGGCAGGAACACTGCGTCGACCGCGAATTCGGCGGATACTTCACCATGCTCGACCGCGACGGCGCCGTCTACGATACGACTAAATATATGTGGATGCAGTGGCGTATCGTCTACATGTTCGCCGAACTTTCCCGCAGCCGCTTCGGCGAAGGGCATCCTGAATTTCTTCCGCTGGCGAAGGACGGGTTTGAGTTTCTGTACCGCCACGGACGAACGGAAGACGGCAGCTACTTCTTCGCCCTGAACCGGAAAGGGGTAGCGGTCGCGGCTCCGTACAGCATTTTTTCGGACTGTTTCGCCGCAATGGGAGCCGCGGCGCTGTTCGCCGCCTCGGGAGAGGAGCGCTACCGCGAGGAAGCGCGCTCGGCCATGCGCAGCTACATCCGCCGCCTGGACAATCCGAAGGGGAAATGGAACAAGCTGCTGCCCGGCACTCCGCGGCGGCTCAACCTCGGCTCCTACATGATTCTGGCCAATCTCGGCAGCGTCATGAAAGAGTGTCTGGGAAGCGACGAATTCGACGCCGAAACCGACCGCGCGGTGCGTACGGTGATGCGGATGTTCCATCATCCCGAGCTCAAAGTGATCTTCGAAAATGTCAATCCCGACGGCACGTTCGATCTGGAAAGCTGCGAAGGCCGCTTCGTCAATCCCGGTCACGGCCTCGAATCGATGTGGTTCGTCCTGCAATACGCGGAGCGGATCGGCGACAACGCGCTGATTCATCAGGCCGGGGAATTCATCGACGAGCTGTTCCGTTTCGGAACCGACCCAGAATACGGCGGGATCTTCTACTTCATGGACGCGCTCGGCAAACCCCATCTCGAGCTCCAGCACGACATGAAACTCTGGTGGCCCCACAACGAAGCGGTCATCGCCGCGCTGTACGCCTACAAGCTCACCGGGGAGGAACGGTTCCTGGACCGCTTTAAGACGATCGACGACTGGATGTGGAGTCACTTCCCCGACCCCGAATACGGCGAATGGTTCGGCTATCTCGACCGGCGCGGCGAAGCCAACAACCTTCTGAAAGGCGGCAAGTGGAAGGGGTTCTTCCATCTTCCCCGCTGCCTGATGAAATCCGCCGATCTGATGCGTTCCCTCTCCGACGCATCGGCCAATTGCTAAATTAATTTTCCGTCACTCTTCCGTTATTCACCCGCTATTTTTATTTTCAAGCTCAAAAAATAACGATTTTACTAAATTTGTACGATTACCGAAAAACATATCTGTTTTCCCCAAACATCATATTTGTTTCCCGGCAAAACGTGGTATTTTATAGGAAACCACGATTCAACCAAGCTGGGAGACGACAATGAAGAAGTATGGTCCGATCATCCGGAATGCGGCGGAAATGCTCCACGGCGGAGATTATAATCCGGATCAATGGCTCGACACTCCGGAGATCATCGACCGCGACTTCGAGCTGATGGAGAAATCCGGATGCAACACGTTTTCCGTCGGAATCTTCAGCTGGACCGCGCTCCAATCGGCTCCCGGCGTTTATCACTTCGACTGGCTCGACCGGATCATGGACCGCATGGCCGAGCATCAATTTCACGTCATCCTCGCCACGCCGAGCGGCGCAAAACCCGCCTGGCTGGCAAAGGCCCATCCCGAAATCTGCCGGGTGAATGAAAACGGGCTCCGGGAACCCTATACCCGGCGGCACAACCACTGTTGGAGCTCCCCCGTCTATCGGGAAGAGCTCGCCAAAATCAACGCGAAGCTGGCGGAACGCTACCGCAACCACCCCGCCCTCGCCGCCTGGCACATCTCCAACGAATACAACGGGAACTGCCACTGCGACCTCTGCATTGCGAAATTCCGCAAATGGCTCCAAGAGCGTTACGGCACGCTCGAAACGCTCAATCGCTCCTGGAGCAATTCCTTCTGGAGCCACATCAACACCGACTGGAACGAGATCACCCCCTGGGGCGGCTCGGAGTGCAATTATCTCGACTGGATGCGGTTCGCCACCGTTCAATGCTGCGACTTCATGAAGTTCGAAGTCGACACGGTGAAGCAGTTCACCCCGGATATCCCGGCCACCACCAATATGATGGGATTCTTCGAAGGACTCGATTACTGGAAAGTGGCGGAAGTCTGCGATTTCATCTCCGACGATGTCTATCCGCCGTGGGGAATGCAGCCCGATCTCCGGCTGATCCTGAGCGAAATTTCGATGCGCCACGACCAGCACCGCGCGATGAAGAACGGCAAGCCGTTTCTCATCATGGAATCCGCGCCGAGCGCAACCAACTGGCAGCCCGGGCACCCGCTCAAGCGCCCCAACCAGCACAAGCTCGAAGAGCTCGACGCCATCGGCCACGGCGCGGACGGCACCCTCTATTTCCAATGGCGGAAAAGTCACGGAAACCTGGAGAAATTTCACGGCGCGGTGGTCGACCATGTCGGACACGCCGAAACCCGCGTGTTCCGCGATGTGGCGGAACTCGGCGCACTTTACCGGAAATGCGGCGAACTCTGCGGCAGCGGGTATCCGGTGGAAGCCGCCGTCGTTTTCGACTGGGACTCCCTCTGGGCGTTCAAAACCGCCTCCGGGCCCGGAAGCATCGAGCAGAAGGCCTATACGCAGACAGTCATGGAAAACTACCGGGCCATGTGGACCCGCAACATTCCGCTCGACGTGATCGAGAGTCTCTCGGACTTTTCCAAATACCGGCTGCTGATCTGCCCGATGCTTTTCCTGCTCAAACCGGGCGTCGCGGACCGGCTGAAACAGTTCGTTTCAAATGGCGGAACCCTGGTCATGACCTATCTTTCCGGTTACGAGGACGAGGCGGCGCGCTGTTTCCTCGGCGGCTGGCCCGGCGACGGGCTGATGGAGCTCTTCGGCATCTGGAACGAGGAAGTCGGCGGAATTCCGTCATTTAACCGTCAGTCGCTGCGGTTCAAGAGCGAAGAGTTCGAAGTGGTGGATTATGCCGAACGCATCCACCTCCGGGGCGCCGAAGCGCTGGCCGTCTACGGGCAGGACTTCATCGCCGGCGAACCCGCCGTCACCGTCAACCGGTTCGGCGCCGGGAAGGCGTACTACATTGCGGCGCGGGCGAAGGAACCGTTCCTCTCCGCGTTCTATTCCGGGCTGGCGGCCGAACTCGGCATCGAGGCCGTCCTGCCGGAGCAGGGCAACGAGGGGATCTCCGCCGCGCTGCGCTCGGACGGCGAAACCGACTGGCTGTTCGTCTACAATTACACCGGGGAAAACCGGAAGGTGACTCTTCCGCCGGGAACCTTCCGCTGCGTGGCGGCCGGGAAGGAACGGCAGGGGACGCTCGAACTGTCCCCCTTCGGTTCCGCGATCCTCAAAAAATTATAATTCAAATGTTCCGGGGTTGACATTTCCCGGAAACGAACTATATTAGTCACCATGTCAGAGGCTTGTCCCCATCGTCTAGTGGCCTAGGACACCGGGTTCTCATCCCGGCAACATGGGTTCGACTCCCATTGGGGATGCCATTTTCAGCTTGAAGTTACGCCGCAGGAATGCGGCGTTTTTCTTTGCCCATTTTGCAGAGAGTTACTTTGCCGATTTTCCCCGGAGCCGTTCGAGAATGGGCTGGCCGTCCACAAGCAGATCATCCAGCGCAAAATTTCCGTTGTGATAGACTTTCACCTGAACGAGCACTTTTCCGCGGCGGGTGCCTTCGCTGATTGCTTGTTCCGCTTCAGGCGCAAGTTTTTCGTTCAGATAAAAACGGTCAAACGGCAATTTTATGACATGAACACCGGTTTCTTTGTGTTTGTGAATTTTCTCGTCGTAATCTCGTTTGAAGTAATAATAATAAACCCAGAGAAAATCCTTTCCGGCCGGAATCTGTTTGACATCCGTCACCAAATCAACGATTTTAGCCGTTCCGTCCGCATTTTTCTCAAGCACGGCATAGCAGCGACAATCAGAGGAACGCCTTATCATCAATTCAATGTTTTTATTTGGAAGACGAACCTCATTCTGATTTAAATTGAGCCGTACATACCGTCCGCGCATGGGATCGTACGGATCGTAGATTTTCGTCTCAAACAGATAGGTATTCGGCGGAACGGAAGGGCACTCGAAGGAAAGAATTTTTGTGACGGGATAAGCGAGAGCCACCCCCACAGCCAGAATATAAAAAACCAGACGGATTTTATCACTTCTCCGCATGATTCACCTCCATGGATTTGATCCGGCCAAGCTTATAAGAAAAGAAAAGATTGGCGCAAATAAACCCAAAACCAAGCACGATGAAAGCGATTGCCCGGCCCTGAAGTCCGATCTTGGCATCGAAAAAACGCAGACCGATCAGCAATGCCCAGGTCAGAAGCCCGCCGTTGAATGCGAGCATGCTGTTTTTACGCCATCCGCGCATCAGAAGCGTGACGCCGAAAACCCCCATGTAGAGAATCATAACGAAACACATGTAGATTTTACTTTCGTTGAACACTTCAAGGAGAATTCCCAAAAAAGCGATCAAGATCAGAAACAGCATCATAAAATGTTGAAAACTCACCTGTTTTCGGAGATAGTCTCGAATAAAGAGGAAAAGAAACACAAGCAGAAACCCTCCTTCCATCAGCCAGAAATATAAAATTCCTGAAGCTTCTCCATGCCGGTTCAAGCGAAGAATCCACCCGCCTGTATAAGTTCCAATCGACATCAGCACCAGCAGGAAAAAAAACGAAGCAAGAAGCCACGGATTGCAAAACATCCGTTCTCCACGGTCCTGCAACCGCAGGGAAGCCAGCATGAAAACAGCGCAAACCGTAAAAAGAATCACTCCTCGTGAATATCCTCCGCCGAATGCCATAATTCCAAATACGGCAAACCCCATCACAAGATATCGCATCCATACCTGATACGGACTTTTCTCCCGAACAAGATGCCAACCGGCGAACGGAAGGATTCCAAGCAGAAGACAAAATTCCATCGGCAGCCAGTTCAGTTCATACCATGATCCCGGCGTCATGAATAATGCGCCCATGTAAAGAGTTGCCAGTGAAATACTGTTGAAAATGTAGATCAGTGGCAGGGCCAGCAGAAGCACCAGTGTCATAAACTCACTCAACGTTCCGCCGGTGTGGTAGATTTGGGAAAGAAGTGCGATCAAAACCGCGGTTCCCGCGGAAGTCAGGATCGCCGATCCTTCCCGCCACGTTTGCGAGCGGCTTGCCGCCAACGTATACACGGAAAGCACCACACCCAGTGTGATCGGCAGAAACGCAATTAGAATCCGGGTGAATTTGGATAACATATCCCAATTGTAGTTGAACAATAGAATAATTCCCCCGGCGATCAGCATGCTTCCGATGATCGAGAAATTCAGAAGAAAATACTTTTGCAGAGACGGCGCCGCCGCAATCCGTTCCCGATAATGTTTTTGCAGACTCTCTTCCGCGGTGGAGTCAATCACCCCGCTCTCCCGAAGTTTCGGCAGTTCTTCCAGGAACCACCGGATCATGCCGATTTTTTCCGCCATGTCCGCCCCCCTCTTTGGTTGTGATACGAGGAAATATAGCACCTGTTCCGCACGATTTCATGTTGATTTGAAGGTATCGTTTCATTTCCTTCCAGAAAAAAAGGAAAAAACCTTCCATTCGACCGACCTCAAACCAGCCTTAATGCTGTTTTCCCTGATTCTTTTCAACTCCCGTCAATTTTGTAATTTGAAGATTTGAAAATAATCACAACCCAGTGTATAGTATTAGGCTTATGATAAATTTTCATGCCGATGAATCATCTATTCTAAGGAGTTTAAAAGATGTTCAGTGCTTCCGACCTGAAGAAGGGCCTCAAGATCGAGATCGACGGCGCGCCGTGGGTCATTACCGAATTCGACTTCTGCAAACCCGGCAAGGGCACCGCGCTTTACCGCTGCCGCATGCGCAACCTGATGAACGGCTCCGGCATGGAAAAGACCTATCGGCCGACCGATAAAATCGAAAAGCCGAACCTCGAAGAACGCGAGATGTACTACTCCTACTTCGACGGCCACCACTACATTTTCAGCGATCCGACCACCTTCGAAGAGATGGCCGTCTCCGCCGAAGCGCTCGGCAACCAGATCTACTTCCTGATCGAGGAAAGCCTCTGCAATTTCCTCCTTTTCAACGGTCAGCCGATCGAAATCACGCTGCCGACCTTCATTGAAAAAGAGATCGTCGATACCGAGCCGGGCGTCCGCGGCGACACCGCCACCAACGTCACCAAGCCGGCCAAAATCGACAACGGCTACGAAATCCAGGTGCCGCTCTTCATCAATCAGGGCGACATCGTCAAGATCGACACCCGCACCGGCGCCTACGCCGAGCGGGTCAGCAAAGCCTGATCGATCGGACCTATTGCTTATAGTGCGGGGCGGAATAAAAAACGCCCCGCTCTTTTTTTTCCATCTCCACCATCCCCAGCTTGAACAGGCGGTCGAGAATCGCATGGATTTCCCCGGAACCGCTGCCCAGCGCCACTTCGAGGTCCGCTTCCGTAGCCGGGCGACGGCAGACCAGATCCAGAATCCGCTTCTCCGCTCCCGTAAATAAAGAAGGATCGTGCTTCTCCGCCTTCGTCCGGTACCGGAACGGCCCGATCGCCTCCACCGGAACAAACGGCTCCAATCCGGCGATAAAACGGCGGGTATTTTCCGCATCGGAAGGACGAATCCAATCCACCACCCCCGGACGGTCCAGCGTGTTGAGCTGCACCAGATCCACCTTCATCGGACGGACGATCTCCACAAACCGGGCGATCGATTCGTCGGAATCGTTCACCCCCGGAACTATGAAAAGCTCCAGGTGAATCTCCTGCTCCGCCGTCCGGCAGAACTCCGTCAGCCTCTCGATAAACGGCCCGAATTCCAACCCCGCCGCCGGACGGTTGATCGCCTTGAACTCTTCCTCATTGGACGCATCAAGTGACGGAACAATCCGGTCAATCTTCGCTATTTCACGGGAAAGTGACGGATCACCGAGCAAAAAACCGTTGGTAAGCAGGCAGATCCGATATTCCGGATAACGCTCTTTCAGAAACTCAACCACCCGGCCCAATCCGGAATTCAGCGTAGGTTCCCCGGAACCGGAAAAGGTGATCCAGTCAATTTCCGGTTTCCCCTTCAAGACCCCGTCCAACTCGCCGATCACCGCATCCACCGGAACATATTCCTTCCGCTCCAGCGTCAGATTCGTCGTTGCCTTCGCCTCACAGTAAACACAGTCCAACGAACAGGTCTTCGGAGTCACCAGATCCACCCCCAGCGAAATCCCCAACCGCCGCGAAGCCACCGGCCCAAACACATACCTTCTAATCATCTTCTTTCTCCAAAGTTGTGGTGAGGAGGAGACTCAGGGGCGGGGAAGAGAACTTTTTTTCGCGTGAAAAAAAGCTCCCTTCCCCGCCCCCGAACCCCCACCCCATCCTTTCAAAAAAAGCGGAATAAGCGGGCAGATTCGGGCTGCGACGCTCCTTGGTCGTTATCAAGTAATAGAACAATAGTTTATATGAATATGAAAGAAAAACAAGAGAACTTTGCAAAAAACTGCCGTTTCTACTTATTACCCGGTCCAATGACTGAAAAGTACGCCGCTTTTCTTGGAAAGGAGGATGGGGGTTCGGGGGAAGGCGGGAACAACCTTCTTTTCACGCGAAAAGAAGGTTTTCTCCCTTCCCCCGATTTCCTTCGTCTTTTTTGAAAAGGGGGATCTCTTCGGCGTCGCTGAAATAGGGGAGGGAAGGGAATTCGGTGAAGGTGAAAAATTGCTGGTCGGCTCCCGCGATGGTTTCGAAAAAGCGGAGTTTATTCATTTCGTCGAGTTCCCCCGTCACATCGTCCACCAGAACCGCCACTTTCTCCGCGGCGGAGCGGCGTACCAGGTTGAATTCCGCCAGTTTCAGCAGCAAAGAGATCATCCGGGTCTGTCCGGTGGAACCGTAATTGCGGAGTCGGCGGCCGTCAAGATAGAAGTCGAATTCATCAAGCTGCGGGCCGATTCCGGTACAGGAGCGAAGAATCTCTTTCTCGCGGTTCCGGCTGAGCTGATTCAGATATTCCTCCGCCGTTTCCGGGTAATCGAAACGGTACTGAATGCGGAATTCGCCGCCGCCGCGCTGTTTGAGCAGAGAATTGACCTCCTCTTCCACCAATCCAGCATATTTCCGTCTGATTTCCGCAATTGACGGAGCGTCTTTGGCCAGTTCCGGTTCAAACGCCGCCGCCACGCTGCGGTTGATCGGAATCTTCAAGGCCCGATTGCGCTGCGACAGTGCCCGGTTGTAATCGACCAGGCGCGAAAGGTAGGTCTCATCAAGCGTGGAAATCAGCATGTCGAAGAAACGGCGGCGGAACGACGAACTGCCGGCGACGATATTGCGGTCTTCCGGAACGAAAACGACGGCGCGGAATTCACGGATGAATTCGCTGGATTTGCGGATCTTGGCGCCGCCTATGAACATTTCACGCCGGTCGGCCTGCTGAACGATCCGCAAGGTTTCCGGGTATCCGCGCGAGTGGATTCGGGCTGAAAGCTCGAAGCCGCGGCAGCCGATCCGGGTCAACTCCCGGCCGGACGCGCTGCGGAACGAGCGCAGAATGCTTAGAAAATAGATGCTTTCCAACAGATTGGTCTTGCCGGTCCCGTTCGGACCGGTGAAGACCACTTTTTCCCGGGAGAACCGGAGCTGGACGTTTTCACAATTTCGGAAGTCGGTCAGCCCCAATTGTTCCAATAGAGCCACGAGCCCGGAACCGCCTTACTTCTTGCGAATCGGCATGATGACGTAGAGGAACCCTTCGTCGCCTTCGATCGCAACCGGATTCAGCGGGTCGTTCAGCTTCATGCGGACCGTCTCCGCGTCGCAGTTGCGCAGCGGGTCAGCCAGGAACGCCGGATTGAAGGAAACTTCGAACGGTTCGCCTTCGAAGGCCACTTCGACCATGTCGCTGCCTTCGCCGACTTCGGTGCTGGAAGCCTGGAGCTTCAGCTGATTGTCTTCGAAACGGAGAATGATGAAGCTGCTCGAATCCGAGAGCACCAGCGAAACCGTCTCGATCTTGCCGAGAAACACCGAGGTCGGCACTTCAACCGTCCGGCTGAAGGAGGCGGGAACCACCTGGCGGTAGTTCGGGTAATTGCCTTCGATCAGCTTGGTGGTCAGCTCAAACCCGCCGCCGACGAAACTGCACTGCTTGTCGCCGAGGCGGATGGTGAGCGGTTCGTCGCCGTCGAGCAGCCGGCGCACTTCCTGCGC
>CAYSZM010000096.1:0-13584 GCA_964435365.1 uncultured Victivallis sp.
GCCTGGCAGCAGCCGGGGCGCACCTTCGAACTCCGCAATTTCGCGGTGGAGCCGCGCTGAAATTCTATTTTTTGCAGCGCTTGATGGCGACGCGGCCGGAGCGGGCCATTTCGATGATGCCGAAGTCGCGGACCATTTCGATGAAGTTGTCGAGCTGGTCGGAGCGTCCGGCGATTTCGACGCCGAGTTCGCCTTTGCTGACCGAGACGATCGTGCCGTGGAAGATCTCGATGATCTGGAGGAGCTGCGACTGTTTCTCGGGGGATTCGGTGCGCAGTTTGACCAGGGCCATTTCGCGTTCGACGAAGTGGCTGCCGGTGAGGTTTTCGACGCTGATGACATCGACGAGTTTGCGGAGCTGTTTATCGATCTGTTCGAGGATGGCGCTGTCACCGGAGGTGACGACGGTCATCTTCGAAAACTTGGGATCTTCGGTTTCGTGGACGGTGAGGCTGGAGATATTGTAGCCGCGTCCGCTGAAAAGCCCGGCTACGCGGGCGAGGACTCCGAACCGGTTTTCGACCAGGACGGATATTGTATGTTTTTCCAGTGCTTCCATATATGTCTCCTGTTAAACTCGGCAGATACCGTTTATATAAGATGCTACCGGAAACGGATTTTTCAACCTTTTTCCTCCAAAAAGGGTGGATTTCGCCTTGCGGCGGGGGGCGGTCGGGGTTGATAAGCGCGGCGGCAGGAGGTATAGTATAGCGAATGATATCAATCAACCGAATGAAGACAGGACGAGCAAGTGAAGAAAACCATTACCGGAATTTTACCAGTGGGGGCGCCCTGGGGAGGACCGGAGTCGATCCGGTTCGTTTCGTGTTCCAGTTCGCTTTATATGCATCTGAAGCAGCCCGACCGGTTTGCCGACGAGTTGTACTGCACCCGTTCGGAGAAGCTCTGCGACCGCTGCGGCAGGTGCCGGAATTACGACTGGCACCGCAAGATGCACGAGCAGGTTTACCATGAACTCCTGACGCTCTCGGGGCTGAATTGCCGGACGCTGTGGGACCCGGAGTTCCGCCCGGAAATCCTCTCCGACCTGCTGCTTTCGGCGGGGAGCGACGAGGCGATCACCCGCGCCATGACCTTCGCCGGGTTTGAATACCGGATCGTCGAGGGGCTTCCGCCGGAAGAGATGAAACGGCTGCTGGTCGAGTCGATCGACCGCGGCACTCCGGTCGCGGCGCGCAACGCCGCCGGGAAGGACTGGTGCCTGATCACCGGTTACGACCGCGGCGGGGACCGCATCACCGGCTCTTACGCGCCGCACGCCTGGGAAGAGCTCGAAGAGGCCGAGGAACACGCCTTTGCCAAAGACGACTGGGTTCAGGGGAACACCCGGCTGCTGCTGGTGACCGACGACTGCCCGGCCCGGATTCCGGATTACGAGGAGTTCGCCTACCTGCGCCAGATGCTGATCGACCCCGGCGCGAACGGTTGCGTCTCCGGGCTGGCGGCATTTGACCGCTGCATCGACTTCCTGCTCGACGATGCGTTTTTCGCCTCGGCCGACGCCGAGACGCTGCAGAAGAGTTACACCCATCTGCACGAATTCATCGGGCTCTTGGCGGAGTCGCGCTGTTTCGCCTCCTTCGCCTTCTTCTCCGGCTTCTACGGCAAAGTGCGGCGGGAGGATCTCACCCGGCTCAGCCGCAAGGTCGGCTCGCTCTTCATGGAGACGCACAACGGCTGCTGGAAAGCGTGGGAATTGCTCGGCGAAAACCATATCAGCCACCCCGAACAATACGCGCCCCGGCTGAAGGAGCGCTCCATCCGGCTCGAAGTGATCGAGCATCTGCGGGAGTTCAAGCAGAACGACTGGAACGCCGTGCTGCTGCTCGAAGCGATGGAGAGCCGCACCGCCCCCGACGGCGAGTAACCTCTCTTAGTTCATGAAATAAGCCCCAAATCCGGTGGCTTTTTTCATGATTCGGTGGGGCCCCTCTTGCTTTCCCTGTTCATTTTCGGTATAATTTAGAGCAGAAAACAACGGGAAAGCAGAATGAAGAAACCATTGACAGTTCGTGAGATCGCGGAAAAAGCGGGGGTGTCGCTCGGCACGGTGAGCCGGGTGATGAACAACGCCGCGAACATCGATCCGGAACTCAAGGAGCATACGCTCTCGGTGATCCGGGAGAGTAATTACGTTCCGTTGCGCCGCCCCCGCCGGAATTCGCGGCGGAACGCGGCCGAAGGCGGACGGATCGCCGTGCTGTTCTGCGATATCACGACCGAATGGAGCGACTACTACTTCTCCCGCTCCTATGCGGAAGGAATCGGCGAAATCTGCGCCGCCTACCGGGTGCGGACGGAGTTCTTCACGCTTCAGAATTTTTGTGACGAAGCCTTTTTCAAGCGCCTTTCGGAGTTCGACGGGATTCTGATCAAGCACGTGTTTCTTCCCGGCGACGAACGGATCGAACAGATCAATTTGCTGACGGAGACTATTCCTGTCGTCGGGTTCGGCACCAATCTGGCCTCCTGCCGCTACCCGCAGGTTTTTCTGGACAACCGTTCGGCAGGGGCGCTGGCGGCGGAGGAGCTGTTTCGGCGGGGGCACCGTGTCATCGCTTTCATCAACCCCAATCCCGAAAATGAAATGCTGCGGATTCGCAGCGAAGGATTCCGGGAGACGATGCAGCAGCACGGCTGCTGGGAGCCGGAACTCCTGTTCGACCGCAAGCTGGCGACGGTCCAGGCGCCGGACCCGGACCCGGTTCCGCCGCTGCTTGGAAGCACGCTGGAGAAAATCCTCGCATTCCCGAAAAAAGTGACCGCGGCGATCGTTGCCAACGACTGGGGCTGCGTCGGACTCTACCGCGCCTGCGCCGAGCGGGGCGTCCGGATTCCCGAAGACCTGAGCGTTCTCGGGTTTGACAACCAGATTTCGATCTGCGCCAGCCTGACCCCCCCGCTCTCCAGCATCAGCAATCCCCTTGACGACATCGGGAAAGTCGCAGCCAGTGAATTGCTTGCCCGAATTGATGCCCGGAGCAGAGGAGTGCGGCTTCCGCTCTGCTCCCAACTGTTTTCCGGAACTCTGATCGAACGAGATTCGCTTGCCGACATATAAAACCGTATCTTACGGTCCTGTACTTAATTTCTGTTGATAAACTTAAGTCCACAATTTGAGAAGGGATTTTTTCATGACGCCTAAGATTACAATTCTGAAAATTATACTTGCTTCCTTGTTTTTGCCACTGTCACTGATGGCGGAAAGTCCCTATTCAGAATCTTACCAAACACCGTATGGAATATGCGCGCATGTCGGTCGCAGTGAACTCTCCATTGCCCAGGATGAGTTCAAGCTGATGAATGCGGCGGGGATCAAATATGTAAGAACCGACTTCGATTGGGCAAATATAGAAAAATCACCGGGAGAATGGACATTTTCTCATCTGGATGAGTTGATGCAGAAGGCCAAACAGGCGAATATGGCAATCTTACCGATTCTTGATTACGATGTCAAATGGGCAACTCCCGCCTATCGGCATCTTGATAAATGGGAAGAATATGTGCGTAAAACCGTTTCACGCTATCAATCTTCCATTCCGGTATGGGAAGTGTGGAATGAGCAGAATCATGCAGGAATGTGGAGGGAAAAACCGGACCCGGCGAACTACTGCAAATTACTGGAATCGACCTATAAAATAGCGAAGGCGGTCAATCCCGGTCTAACGGTCATCATGGGCGGAACCGCAGGAATTCCCCATTCCTACTATGAAGGACTCCTCAAAGCCGGCGGAGCGAACTACCTGGATGCAATCAACTTTCATATTTATTGCGGCAACGTCCCGGAAATTCAGGTTCCGCGCGAAGTCGCCGGACTCAAGAAGCTGCTGGACAAATATCACGTGGACAAGCCGATCTGGATCACCGAAACGGGTTGGTCCACTCAGACTTCTCAAAATGAGAATTTTTTCAAAATTCTTTCGGCTGTTCTTAAGGCTGTTGATCTCAAACTGCAAAATACCGGAATCGCTTATGTCGATTACGGCAAACATGCTTACGCAGGATATTCTCAATGGTTCAGTCCGGAAGAGGCTTTTGCAGGAGCCCGAAGCATTATCGCCATCAACTATAAGGATATTTCCAGTCTGGATCCCAGAAAATATCAGGTTCTGATTCCCACTTTTGAGGAATCTTTCCCCGTTGAGTACTTTGGCGCATTGAAACAATATATCAAAAATGGAGGAACGGTAATTCTGCCATATGGCGCCCCCCTCTATTATGATCTCCAGATTCAACCGGACGGCAGTGTGAAACGAGTTCAGAATCCCAACAAATACCGCGATGAATTGCGAATCTCGCTGCAGGCTTCGTGGCTGAACAAAAAGATTCCCGGCGGAATCAAAGAATTCCGGGTAATGCCGGAATATAAGAATATGATCGATTTCGATTGGCGCAATGCCCAGTGTTTTGTCCGCCCCTCCGGCCTGAAAGGAAAAGACCGCCTGATCAAGATTGCGGATGGCATCAATGGAGACTATTCCGAGGGAATCGTTTCCGTCATTCGGTATGACTCCGATCTGAAAGGAAACCTGGCGGTAGTTACGCTCAAGGGATTTGCCGGAGGAACAACCGAAACCAAGCAGGCTGAATATCTTCCGCGGATGTATCTGCTCGCCTTTGCCAACGGAATCGCAAAGTGTTTCTGGTACGAATTTCAGGCGCCGGAAGCGGTCCGCAATGACAAGGAATCCCACTTTGGAATCGTCCACAAAAATCTGACCCCCAAGCCGGCTTATTATGCGTATGCGACCTTGATAAAAATGAGGCCGGATGGCTCAACCATTCCGGTCATTCAGCAAAATGGCAATTTGTATACGGCCTCCTGGCGACGTCCCGATGGAAAAACCGTTCATGCAGTCTGGACCATGTTCGAAAAACAGAATATCATTGCGGAGACGAAAGAAGGGATAACAAACATGTGCGACTATCTCGGGAACCCTGTTGCCATCGGCAAAAAACTTACCGCGACTCCGGGTATTATCTATCTGGAAGGGCCGCAGACCATTCAGTTTCGAACCGTAAACAACCGATAACTCAAAAACGAGGGTCTCTGCAATGAATACAAATCATAAATTCACGCTTATTGAACTTCTTATCGTTATCGCAATCATCGCAATTCTTGCGTCCATGCTGCTTCCCGCGCTCGCACAGGCCAGAGAAAGAGCGCAGACCACATCCTGCCTCAACAATCAAAAGCAGATCGCCACGGCTGCGGCAAGCTATGCAACAGACTTCAAGGATGAACTGATGCCGACCATCTATACCTTGAGGGGAGCTACCGAAGTCCGTTCCCTGTCGGAAACCGCATCCCCAGCTCAAAATGTAGGATTAGGGCTATTGGTTGAATGCAATTATATCCCGGGAAAAAATCCGGATCCCGCAAAATTTCTTACGCGCGGCCAAAATAATTCCCGGCCGAAAGTATTTCTCTGCCCGGCGGGAAAGATCGCCAGAAAAAGTTCGGCGGCAATTCAATCGTTTACAGATTATATATATTCGAGAGATACCGGCAAAGCATATAACGGCATTTTCATCGGATTCAGAAAAAAATACGGGCTGCTGGGCTCCAAAACGTTAACATGGTGCAATGCAGCCGGGACTGATTTTAGAAACCTTGCAGATCTTCATTCCTATCACCTTACGACGGTGGGGAAAACTGACGGCTCCGCAAAAACGATATCCAGTATGGCATGGGCTCCCTATCTGTCATCCTCGTTTCCCATCCGAATCAATGCAATTGATGCCGCGTTGGTCCACCGTTAATCGCCCCCAAACGATAACAGGAGCAGGACTATGTGGTCCTGCTCCTGTTGTTCATTCCTGTAAAAAATCGAACGATCCTCGATTCCTTACAGTCCCAGCAGTTTTTTGACCAGCTCGTTCCCCTTGAGGAAGCCGAGTTTTCCGGTCGGGGCGAGGGTTTCGCTGAACTGCTGAATCTCGTCCGGCTCGAAGTCGGGGCCGCAGATCGCCAGCGGAACCGGCGTCCGGGTGTGCTTGCGCAGCTTGATCGGCACCGGGTGGTCCGGCAGCACCGCGAAGTTGATCGGCTTGCCTTCCAGCGCCTTCAGCACCGGGGCGACGATCTTCTCGTCGAAGTCCTTGATCGCCCTCATCTTGAGCTTGAGGTCGCCGAGGTGCGAGCATTCGTCGATCGCTTCGACATGCAGGTAGACCAGGTCGTGGTCCACCAGCGCCGCCAGCGCCGCCTTGGCCTTGCCCTCGTAGTTGGTGTCGAGAAACCCGGTGGCGCCGGGAACTTCGATCACCGTCATCTTCGTGCATTTGCCGATGCCCTTGATCACGTCCACCGCGCTCACGATCGCGCCGCGCCGCCCGGCGTAGGCTTCGCTGAACGGCGTCAGGTTCGGGCGCTTGCCGGGGCTCCACGGCCAGATCCGGTTGGCCGGAGACTCTTTCCCCGCGTTCAGCGGGTGCGCGGCCAGAAACGCCGCCGCCAGCGCGCCGAGGCGGTTCAGGAACTCCACCGTATAAGCCGCCTCCGGCGAATCGTCGGCCGGGGTCAGCGGAAGCTCCGCAACCGGAATGTCCTGCGACGAATCCGGCTTGAAGTAGTTTACCTTGTCGGAAAATTTCTTCCCGTGCAGCACCAGCAGATTCCGGTAGCTGACGCCGGGGTAGAAGGTCACGTCGTCGTTGCCGAAGGTCTCCTGCAAGTCGGCCATCAGCTTCGACGACACCTCGTTGTCGATGTGTCCGGCCGAATAGTCGCGCAGCACCCCGTCGGCAGACGCGTAGACCAGATTGCAGCGGAACGCCACGTCGTCTTCCCCGAGCGGAATCCCCTGGCTCACCGCTTCGATCGGGCCGCGCCCCGGATAGTTCCGCTCCGGATAAAACCCGAGCACCGACATATTCGCCACGTCCGACGAGGTCGGCAACCCCTCCGGAAGCGTCAGGAACGTTCCGTTGACGCCGCGTGCGGCGATCGAGTCCATGGCCGGCGTGTCGACCGCTTCGAGCGGCGTCTTCCCGCCGAGCTCTTCAAGCGGTTCGTCCGCCATGCCGTCGGCGAGAAAAACAACTGCTTTGCGATTCATTTTCGATCCTCTGAAAGATAAGCCCGAAGTTCCTCGGGCGAAATTCCCGTTACTTTGATCACTTTGCTGCGGGAAGTCTGGCCGGAAATCAGTTCGACTCCGGCCTTCGGAACGTTGCAGAGTTCCGCAAACATCCGGCAGAGCTCCTTGTTTGCCTTGCCGTCAACCGGCGGCGACGAGAGCGCGATCTTCACGCAATCGTCCCCGTAGCTTCCGACCACGGCGCTCCGCGACGCGCCGGGCTGAACCCGGCAGCGCAGCAGCACGCCGCCTTCGACCGGCTTAAATGCCCCGCTCGGCAGATCCATTGTCTTCCGTGGGCCGGATCGTGGTTTCCGGACGCGCTTCGTTCGCTTCCGGCTTGATCCCCAGCAGCTCGTTGATCTCCTCGATGGAGAGCGTTTCCCGTTTCAGCAGCGCCTGCGCCAACGCTTCGAGCTGGTCGCGGTGCACGGTGAGGCATTTGCGCGCCGACTCCATCGCCTGCGAGGTGAGCCGCCGGATTTCGAGATCGATCTCGCGGGCGGTTTCCGGGCTGACCGGGTCCTCTGGGGCCGCGTCGTACCGCATGTAGGGATGGTCCGGGAAGTTCCCGTATTTGACCGGCCCGAGCTTGTCGGTCATGCCGTACATGCAGACCATCAGCCGGGCGATGCGGGTCAGGTGGTCGATGTCCGACGACGCGCCGGTGGTGACGTCGCCGATCACCAGCTCTTCGGCGGCGCGGCCGCCCATCGACATCTCCATATCGGCTTCCAGCTCGAGCTTGCTGCGCGTGTAGACGTCTTCCTTCGGCATCGAGAAGGTCGCGCCGAGATAGGCCCGGCCGCGCGGAATGATCGTCACCTTGTGCAGCGGCGTCGAATGTTCATTGTGCAGCGCCACCAGCGCATGGCCCGCCTCGTGATAGGCGGTGAGCTTGCGTTCGCGCTCGGTGATCCGGCGGCTGCGGCGCTCGCGGCCGTAGCTGACCTTGTCGCGCGCTTCCTCCAGATCGGCCTGGGTCACCGCTTCGCGGCTGTGCCGCGCGGCGAGCAGCGCCGCCTCGTTGCAGAGGTTGGCCAGGTCCGCGCCGCTGAAACCGGGCGTGGTCCGCGCCACAATCTCGAGGTCCACCGACGCATCGACCTTGATCTTTTTCACGTGAACGTCGAGGATCTGGTGCCGCCCGACGATATCGGGAAGGTCCATCACCACCTGCCGGTCGAACCGGCCGGGGCGCAGCAGCGCGGGGTCGAGCACATCGGGGCGGTTGGTCGCCGCCAGCACGATGACTCCGGCCCGGCTTTCGAGGCCGTCCATCTCAACCAGCATCGCATTGAGCGTCTGCTCGCGTTCGTCGTGGCCGCCGCCCCAGCCGGAGAAGCGGGAGCGCCCGACCGCGTCGATTTCGTCGATGAAGATCAGGCACGGCGTATTCTTGCGCGCCTGGTCGAACATGTCGCGCACCCGGCTCGCGCCGACGCCGACGAACATCTCCACAAAGTCGGAGCCGCTGATCGAGAAGAACGGCACTCCTGCCTCGCAGGCTACCGCCTTGGCGATCAACGTCTTGCCGGTTCCCGGCTCGCCGACGATGAGGCACCCCTTCGGGATTTGGCCGCCGACCAGCTGGAACCGCAGCGGGTCCTTCAGGTAATCGACGATTTCCTTGATTTCCTCTTTGGCTTCGTCGGCTCCGGCGATGTCGTCGAAGTGGACGTTGAGCTCGTCCGGCGGAATCATCCGCGCCTTGCTCTTGCCGAAATCCATCGCGCCCCGGCCCGACATGCGCATCTGGCGGATGGAGAAGAAGTAAATGAAGCCGATCACGATCACCAGCGGCAGGATTCCGAGCAGGATGAAGTTCCAGAATCCGGAATTGTTGGCCTTGATCACCACGTTCGCGCCGCTCGTTCCGAGCAGTTTCTCCAGATTGTCGCCGTAGACCACGCGGGTGCGGAAGTGTTCGAGACCGCCGGCAGCCGGAGTTGCGGGCGTCGCCGGGGTTTTTGCCTCCGCCGCCGTAGCGGGCCTGGCCTCGCCCGGCGCCGCCGGCTGGGCAGCGGCCTGAGCGGCAAGGCGGAACAGGCCTTCGCCGGTCATCACCGCGCCGTTTTCACTGGTCAGCTCGACCTTGGCGATCTGTTTGGCGGCGAGTCTCGATTCGAATTCGCTCTGCGAAAACTCCGCGACCTTGTCCGGCCCGTAGTTCTTGAACAGGAGCAGGCTTGCCAGGGCGAGAAACAGGATCAGCCAGACGAAAGCGGCCCGGCTGGAACGCTGCGGTCCGCCGCGGGGCGAACCGGAATCACGGCGAACGCCCTTCGGATCGCGGCCCGGCTTGTCGTCGCGCCCCGGTTTATCGCCGCGGCCCGGCTTGTCGTCGTCGGCCATTGCGCGGAAATCGTTCCCGTCGCGTTCTGCGAAACCCGTCTCCGGGCGCATGAAACCATTTTGCATAAAATTACTTTCGTTGCGGAAGAAAAACGGAAAGCAGCTCTCCTCCCTGCGTTCAAACAAATAATCCGCCGGATAGCCGCTTTGCGCGTCCGGCGGACTCAAGTGCGCCCCCTCCGGTACGCGCTTTACAGCTTGATGATGTAGTAGACCAGGAACCCTACAATCCCGAGAATACCCGCACCCAGCAATACGTAAACCCCGAGCATCAGCCGCTGGAACATCACGTTTTTCTTGTCCACCGTGCCTGCGAACGGGTCGAGGCTGCTCATGCGTGGAACCGTCGACGTGTTGCTGTCGAGCTGCGAAATGTCGATGGTCACCGTGGTGCTGCCCACCTGGGTTTCCGCACCGTCGTTGCTGTCGAACAGCACTTCCACGCCGCCGAGCAGAATGATGTCGGAATTCTTGAGTTCCTGTTCGGTAATCGGGATATTGTTGATCCGCGTTCCGTTCGTGCTGTCGTTGTCCCGCATGACATAAACGGTTTTCCCGTCGCGCAGGACCCGGATGATATCCGCATGATGCCCGCTCAGGCTGGAGTCTTTGATCACGATATCGTTGCCGTCGCGGCGACCGATTGTCATCTGATCCTTATTCAGCTCAAATACCTTGCCGCGGAGCTTCTCATGCAGAACCGTCAGTTTCGGATTGTCCGCCATATTTCCATCTATCCTATGAGTTTCAGACTTCTTGACACTCTTTACCGAAATATACTACCGGTCCAACATTTTGCAACATGCTTTCCAAGATTTTCGCATAAAAAAGCCGGTTTCACGCTTCTCCGGCGTAGAAGCAGGCGCACAGCCGCCCGGAACCGTCCGGCGAAGCCAGGGGCGGCGTCTCCCGGCTGCAGCGTTCCCGCGCGATCGGGCAGCGCGGGTGAAACGGACAGCCGGAGGGCGGGTCGAGCGGCGACGGGACGTCCCCCGGCAACACGATCCGCGAACGCCCGTCGGCATCGACCGAAGGCACCGCCGAGAGCAGCGCTTTCGTGTACGGGTGAAACGGCCGCGCCACCAGTTCGCGCGACGGCGCCGACTCCACCACCCTTCCTAAGTACATAACGAGAATCCGCGACGAAATGTGTTCCACCACGGCCAGGTCGTGGGCGATGAAGAGGAACGCCGTGCCGGTTTCGCGCCGGATGTCGTCGAGCAGATTGATGATCGCCGCCTGCACGCTGACGTCGAGCGCCGAAACCGGTTCGTCGGCGACGATCAGCGCCGGTTCCGCGGCCAGCGCCCGGGCGATGCCGATCCGCTGCCGCTGCCCGCCGGAGAATTCGTGCGGGTAGCGGTCGAGCGCCTCGGCCTGGAGACCGACCCGGTCGAGCAACTTTGCAGCGCGTTCCCGGCGCTCCTCTTTCGTCAGCTTGAAATGCAGCGCAAGTACTTCGTCCAGCGCGGAAAACACCGTCAGCCGAGGGTTGAGCGAACCGTAGGGGTCCTGAAAGATCATCTGGAAATTCCGCCGCGCGCGACGCAGTTCGCCGCCTTTGAGCGCGCCGAGGTCGGCTCCGTTGAGGTGAATTTTCCCGGCGACCGGTTTTTCCAGCCGGACCAGCGCCTTGCCGAGCGTGCTTTTGCCGCACCCCGACTCGCCGACCAGCCCGACCGTCTCGCCCGGCTCCATGGAAAAGGAGATGCCGTCCACCGCACGAACAAACCGCTTCGGCCGGAACAGCCCGCTCCGGACCGGATAATAGACCTTCAACCCCTCCACTTCAAGCAACGGCATTCCTTCATTCTCCTTCCGGCGCCGGAAACACGGCGATCACGGTGATGTTGTCGCGGGCCCCGGCCAGCAGGGCGCGGCGCATGACGCAGTTGACCGCGGCGCGCGGCGTCGGCGAGGTCTCCATGACATAGGCGAGCTCATCGGAGGGAACGCAGCCGGAGGCGCCGTCCGAACAGAGCAGGAACCGGCTGTCGCGGCGGCGGGGGATCGTATGCAGTTCCGGCTCCAGGTCGGAACGCGGACCCACTGCGCGGGCGATCAGGTTTTTCATCGTCTCCGACCCCGGCGGCAGATAGCCGTGCTCGCGGGCGAATTCGGCCGGGAACGAGTGGTCGGTGGTGAGCTGAACAAGGCCGTCGCGGGGGTGGAATTCGTACATCCGGCTGTCTCCGGCGCTCGCCAGGGAGATCGTATCGTGCAGAAACACCGCCACGACCACGGTGGTGGACATCGGGCGCGGAACCTCTTCCCGAAAATTCCGCTCGAACACCTTGTTGTTTATCTTGCGGATCGTATCGCGCAGAAAGGCGGAGAGCCCGGTTTCGCTGTGCGCCTTCGGGTCCGGCATCCCGCGGAACGCCTCGGCCAGGTCCCGGCAGCAGATCAGACTGGCCATGGCGCCGTTCGCGTGACCGCCGACGCCGTCGGCAACCACGGCCAGTGCGCAGTCGCGATCGGGCGGCGCATAGCAGCAGAAGTTGTCTTCGTTGCGTCTGCGATACAGCCCGAGATTACTCTCCCCGGCCATGACGACTCCGGCGCGATTCCGCATGGAGGATTCCTTAAGAAATATAGCACAAAATCAGGGTCCGCCGCTTGCAAAGGCCCCTTGTTCCATCTCTATTATAATAATAGTATGTGCCGATCTTTTCAAGTTAAACAGCGGGAAAAACCGTTAGAATGAGAATATTCCGTTTTTCGGAACGCGGCGGCTCCGGTGCCGGAGGGCAGAACCCATGCGTCCGATTCTGACCACCGTCGGGCTGCTGGTCCTGTCGAATGTGTTCATGACCTTCGCCTGGTACGCCCACCTCAAGAACCTTTCGCATCGCGCCTGGTATATCGCGGCAATCGTCAGCTGGAGCGTCGCCTTCTTCGAATACCTGCTCCAGGTGCCGGCCAACCGGATCGGGCACACGACGCTCACCCTCGGGCAGCTCAAAATCATGCAGGAGGTGATCGCGCTCTCCGTCTTCGTGCCGTTTTCTCTGTTGTACATGAAGGAGTCGCTGTCGTGGAACTACCTTTATGCAACCCTCTGCATCGCGGGGGCGGTCTTCTTCATCTTCCGGGGCTGAAGCATGGGTGAACCGGTCGCCGCACTTCTCCGCATTGCACTGGCCGCGCTGCTGCTGCTGGCGGCGATCGTCGTGCCGCCGCTGGCGATCGGAACGGTGCTGCAGCTGGTCACCGGGCATCTCCGCCGCCGCGCGGTGGAGGTGTTCGGTCCGTTTTTCTGCGTCTGGGCGACGGCGCCCGGCGTGATCCTCCACGAATTCAGCCACGCGCTGTTCTGCCTGATTTTCCGTCACCGGATCACCGACTTCACGCCGTTTGCGCCGCAGAAGAACGGCAACCTCGGCTGGGTGGAGCACAAATGGGACCCGCGCAGCATCTGGCAGAACATCGGGTGCTTTTTCATCGGAGTCGCGCCGCTGGCGTTCGGCGTGGCGGCGCTGGTTTTCCTCTCGCTGCTGCTGCTGCCGCACGACGCCCTGCCGCTCCCGGACCTGCCGCACAACGGGCTGTCGGCCTTCCGCCTCCAGTTCCGCTCCACTTTCGCCGGGCTCTGGAAGATGTGGATCACGCCCGGATTCCTGTCGCGCGGCCAGACCTGGATCTGGCTTTACGGGGTGATTGCGATCGGGTCGCAGATCACCCTGAGCCGGGCCGACCTCGCCGGGGCGAAGAGCGGAATCCTCGTCCTTTCGCTCTTGCTGGTCGCGGCCGCCCTGCTCGGCGCGCTGCTGCTGCCGGCGGGCTCGGGGCCTCCGGCGGGCCTGATCCGCTGTTCGGCGGCGGTCTGCGGAATGCTCTTTTACTTCCTGCTCTTCTTCGGCACGCTGACGCTGCTCTTCGAACTCAGCCTGTGCGGAAATTCCTCCCGCAAAAGCCGCGGCTGACCATCGCTCACCGGCCAAGTGGGGTCAATGCCCCTACCCGGCACCGGCACCCTGCCGGTCTGGGGTTTGGGGGCGAAGCGCCCCAACCGCCGGAGGCAAGGGCTGCCGCTCACTAACCCGCTCAATTGCCGGACGAGTCCGGCAGTGAGCGGCAGCGGTGGAGTTGACCGTGAGGTCAACTCACCCGCTCGCGCCGAAGG
>CAYSZM010000097.1:0-13533 GCA_964435365.1 uncultured Victivallis sp.
CGTGGCGGGCGGCGAGGATGGCCATGCCGTGTTCGCCGATTCCGCCGTTGACCAGGACCCGGTCGCCGGGACGGAAGCGGGAACGGTCGGGCGTCCAGCGCGAATCTTTAACGCCGATTCCGGCGGTGTTGAGATAGATGCCGTCCGCACCGCCGCGCGGCACCACCTTGGTATCGCCGGTGGCGACGGAGACGCCGCACGTTTTGGCGGCGGCGGCCACCGAGTCGAGGATTCGCCCCAGTTCTTCGCGCGGGAATCCCTCTTCGATGATGAGTGAAAGCGAGAGATAGCGCGGCATTCCGCCTGCCATGTAAAGATCGTTGACCGTGCCGCAGACCGCCAGCTTGCCGATGTCGCCGCCGGGAAAGAAGCGGGGCGTCACCACGAAACTGTCGGTGGAGAAAACAAGACCGCCGGGAAGTTGCGCACCGTCGGGCAGACCGGCCAGCGGACCGTCTCCGAAGCGGGAGAGAATCTCTTTTTCGATGAGTTCGGTTTCAGCGCGTCCGCCGCCGCCGTGCGCCATGGTGACGATCTCTTTGCTCATGACGCCACCTCGCGGTAACGGTAGGCGGCGGCGCAGGCGCCTTCGCCGCTCACCATGCAGGCACCGACCGGATGGTCGGGCGTACAGCCGCGCCCGAAAAGCGGACACTCGTCGGGAGTGAGCGCGCCGCGCAGCACTTCGCCGCAACGGCACCCCGCCGGTTCGCGGGCGGCGGAGAACGGCAGGTCGAATCGCTTCGCCGCGTCGAACCGGGCGAATTCCGGCCGGATCAGCCAGCCGCCGCCGGGAACGTTCCCCATGCCGCGCCATTCGCTCGGGCCGGGTTCGAAACAGTGTTCGATCATGGCGAGCGCGGCAAGGTTGCCGGAGGCTTCCACCACTTCCGGATAATTGTTGATGACGGCGGGGCCGCCTTTTTCAACCGATTGCAGCAGGAGTAAAATGGAGTGCAGAATATTTTCCGCGGAGAATCCGGAGATCACGCCGGGGAGCGCCAGCCCGGCGAACCCCGCCTCGCCGATTACCGAACCGACGTGGCCGGGGAGCAGGAAGCCGTCCAGCCGGGTTCCGGAATCCGCCGCCAGCAAATCGAGCACGGGGCGAATTCGTTTGAAATCGCAGAGCAAAGAAAAATTGGCGGCATTCCGTTCTGCCGCCAATTCCAGGATCGCCGCTCCGGCGCTGAGGGTCGGTTCGAAGCCGACCGCCGCCAGTACGACCTCTTTATCCGGGTGCGCCACGGCGTAATCGAGCGCCTCTTCGGGCGAATAAATGACCATGAGCCCCGCTTCGCCCTGAAGAGTGCCTTCGGAGCCGGGGATGCGCAGCAGATCGCCGAATACCGCGACGCGGACGTTCCGGCGGGAGAGCGCGATGGCGCGGTCGATGAAACCGGGGCCCGAAACGCAGACCGGGCAACCGGGGCCGGAGAGCAGCTTGACCGACTCCGGCAGCAGCGAACGCAGCCCGAATTTCGCCGCGGCGAAGCTGTGGCTGCCGCACACCTCCATCAGGCGGACGGAACGGCCAAGCCGGGCGGCGGCAGCGCAGAGCGCATCGCGCCAGAATGAAATCGGGGTTTCCATCAAGAGAGTTCCTGCTTCAACTCCTGTAAGAGCCGCAATTGTTCGACGGCCTTATCACGATCGACCTTCTCGATGGCGAATCCGGCGTGGACCAGCACGTAATCGCCGATGACGCATTCTTTGAGCAGACGCAGATTGACGCGCCGCTCCATGCCGTCGTACTCCACTTTGCCGTGGGATTCCGGCTGCAGCTCAATAATTTTCATGGGCAGTGCCACGCACATACGCCAAGGCTCCTGTTTCAAAAAATCCGGGGATCAGTTACGCCAGGCGGTTCATGCATCTCGATCGCAGGAGCTGACTGAAGCGGTACCAAAAAATTCGGATATTACTATACTTCGTATTGTTCGGATTTTCAAGGAGAAACAGGCGAATGTCCGGAGAAAGATGCTACTTTTTCTCCGTCTTCCGGTCGAAGTCCCAGCCGTCCTGAAAAATCTGCCCGACGGCGATTCCGCCGTCGTTGGGAGGAACCAGCCGCGGCAACAGACAGCGGCGGTTCCGGAGCCGGAGTTTTTCGGCCAGCAAAGCGGTGAGGAACCGGTTCTGCATCACGCCGCCGGTGAGCAGCACCGGCAGTTCCGCCGCGCCGCTTCCTGCGACCTCGGCGGCATGGTCGAGCATGGCCAGCGCCGCCTCGGCGAGCGCATGGTGAAAGTCGCGCGCCGGGGTGGCGTGACGGGCGGGGTCGTCGAGCCAGAGCGGCGTCCAGTCGATCCGCAGCAGTTCCCCGTCGGTATGCGAGCTCCACGGGAAGGGGCGGAGGTCGCCGCCGGATTCGCGCCAGGCGGCGGCTTCCAGCCGGATCGCCGCCTGCCCTTCGTAAGTGACCCGCTCCGGGGCGAACCCGAACGCGGCGGAACAGGCGTCGAACAGCCGTCCGGCGGACGAGGTGAGCGGGGTGTTGATCCCGCGTTCACATTGCATGTAAACGAGTTCGGCGAAAGGCGTTCCGTCGTGCGGAAGCCCGGCCGCCCGGCGCCGCGCCAGCCACTGGCGGCGGCAGTCGCGGATCGCCGCCTCTCCCCCCGGCAGCGGCGCGGGGACAAACGAGGCCAGCCGCCGGATACCGCGCTCCCGGTCGGCCAGAAAGAGTTCGGCTCCCCACAAGGTGCCGTCGGCGCCCAGCCCGGTGCCGTCGAACACCAGCGCCAGCGCGGCGGGGAGACCGAACTCGTACATTCCGGCCAGCGCGTGGGCGTGGTGATGCTGGACGCGGACCAGCGGCAGCCCCCGCTCCTCCGCCAGTTTCCGGCCGAGGATGGAGCTGTAATAATCGGGGTGAAGATCGACCGCCACGCATTCCGGCTTCTCGGCCAGCTGGTCGACGGTGCGCCGCAGCGCATCTTCCCATTCGGCGGCGGTTCCGGCCTCGTCGAGTTCGCCGTGGTGGGGCGAGAGCAGCAGCCAGTTGCGCCCGGCGGCGGCGAAGGCGTTCTTCTGCCCGCCGCCGAGGGCGAGGACCGGGCGGCGGATTCCGGAGTCTCCGTGTCCTGCCGCCCAGCCGAAGCCGCGGGCGCGCCGCCAGAGCTGCAACTGCCCGGCGTTGAGCGCGGCCAGCGAATCGTCATGCCGCCAGAGGATGATCCGGTTGTGGGTGAGGAAACAGTCGGCGATTTTGCCCAGCTCGCGCAGCGCTTCGGCGATGTCGAGCGCCGGAGGTTCGCCGGAAGCGTTGCCGCTGGTCGCCACCAGGAGCGGACCGCCGAATTCGCGCATTAGCAGCGCGTGGAGCGGAGAGGCGGGAAGCATGACCCCAGCCTCCTCCGGGCGGTCGGGCGCGATGAGTTCGGGGTGGAAGCCGCATCCGCCGTTTTCCTTCCACGGTGCGAGGACGATCGGGGCGGCGGAAGAGGCGAGCGCCGTCGCCGCTTCGGGCGCGAGTTCAAAGAAGCGGGCGGCGCATGCCGCGTCCGCCGCCATCAGCGCCAGCGGTTTGTCCGGGCGGTGTTTGCGGAGCCGGAGCGTCCGGAGCGCATCCTTGCGGCGCGGGTCGGCCAGGAGCTGGAAGCCGCCGACGCCCTTCAGCGCGAGAATTTTGCCGTCGGCCAGGGCGCGCCCGGCCTGTTGCAGCGCGGCGTCGCCTTCGGCAAGGCGGAGCCCGCTTGGGCCGAGCAGTTCGAGACGCGGGCCGCAGTGGGGGCAGCTGATTCCCTCGATATGAAAGCGGCGGTCGGCGGAGCTCTCATACTCGCGCCGACACTCCGGGCAGAGCGGAAAATCGCGCCACGCCGTCGCTTCGCGGTCGTAGGGGAGCGCTTCGATGACCGTGGCGCGCGGCCCGCAGTTGCCGCAGCTGTTGAAGGCGTGATGAAACCGGCGGTCGGCGGGGTCGTTCCATTCGGCGCGGCATTCGGAACAGGGGGCGAGGTCGGGCGGAGTGAGCAGATTGACCTTGCCGCCGGATGCGGAATCGCCGGAGTTGCGGATGGCGAATTCCCGGTTGCGTTCCTTCGCCGCCAGCGGTTCGACCGGGCCGTACTCGGCGGAGTCGATCCGGCTCTCCGGCGGCAGGGCGGCGGGGAGTTCCCGGCGGGCCTGCTCCAGCACTGCGGCGCTTCCCTGCCAGACCAGCTCCACTTCGCACGAACGGTTGCGGACCCAGCCGGTCAGCTCGAGTTTCCGGGCGAAACGGAACAGGGCCGGACGCATGCCGACCCCCTCCACGGTTCCGTGCAGAACCACCCGCTGCTGAAAGAATTCCACCGAGTTCTCCATTCCCAAGTCCATTAATATACACGGCGGGGCGGGAGAATGCAACGTCGGGCGTTGGAGGGGAAAGCGCCTCTTTCGATTCCCGTGATGGGGACGAGGCTGCGCTTTCTTTTAAAAAAAATCGACAAATTCCGGAAAACGACTTGCTTTTCGCGGCAAAAAGCGGTATAATTGCAATGACTGTGTCAGATTAGCGATTGCATATGGATTGATGTTGTAACCGGGGAGTGCCCCATGAACACAAGGAAAGACGCCATGAAACGAAGTGTTGCCGCCGCCCTTTTCCTGCTGCCGTTGCTTTGGGTTTCCGCAGCGGAGCCGGAGCTTAAGAACCTTGATTTCGCCAAGGGACTGACCGGCTGGAGGAACGCCTATCCCGAGACGACCGGGGCGGAAGTGGCCGACGGGCGCCTCAAGCTGACCGCGGTCAAAGAGAGCGGCACGGCGGGCGCCGTGGTGCAGTATTTCAAGGTTCCGGCCAACACGACGCTTGTGTTCAGCGCCGATGTGGATACCGAGGCGGACGGGTTCGCCTTCCTCAACGCCAAGCTGAATAAGGCGGGCAAGGAGACCGCGTCGCTGGTGTCCGCCAGTGCGAAGCCGGGCAAGTCCCGCCTCGAAATTGAATTCAACACCGGGGATTCCGATACGGCGGCGGTGCTTTGCCGCATCAAGCCCAAGGGGAAGGTCGGCGCTTCGGCGGTGTTCAGCGGGCTTGCGCTCAAGACGGACAGCCGGCCGAAAATCCTGATCGCCGGGGATTCCACCGTGGAAAACTGCAACCCGGCCATCAACCGCGCCGGATGGGGACAGATGCTCTCGAATTTCTGCACGGACAAAGTCAAAGTGGTCAATCTGGCGATGGGCGGCCGGAGCACCAAAAGTTTTGTCACCGAGAAGCGGTGGGAGAATCTGCTCGCCCAGCTTTCGCCGGGAGATGTCGTTTTGATCCAGTTCGGCCACAACGACCAGAAGAAGGACCGGCCGGAGATCTACGCGGCGGCGGAGACCGATTACCGGGAGAATTTGAAACGCTTCATCGCCGATGTCCGCGAACGCAAGGGCGAAGTGATCCTCTGCACGCCGGTGATGCGGCGGATCTTCGACGGCGACAAGGTCAAAAACACGCTTGAAACCTATCCCGATGTCGTCCGCCAGGTCGGCGCCGAGACCGGCGTTCCGGTGATCGACCTCAACACGATCACCAAGGCGCTTCTGGAAGAGTACGGGCCGGAAAAGAGCGGCGAGCTTTTCTACGTCACGGCCGACAACAAGCCGGACCGTTCCCATTTCAACCGCAAGGGCGCCGAGCTCGTCGCCGCCGCGGTCGCCGGTGAAATCAAGAGCCGCAACCTGCCCGGCGCAGCCGATTTTAAGTAAAAAAGCGGAGGTTGACCGATATGTTTGATTGTATTCTTACTATGACTGTGTCAGATCGCCGATATCCGGGAGAAGTGAAATGCTGACCATTTACGATTACATCGTGATCGGATTTTTCCTGGTCTTCATGCTGGCCATCGGGGTCGTCATCCGCAAATTCCTGCGGGGGTCGAAAGATTATTTCGCGGGCGGACAGCGGGTCTGCTGGTGGCTGCTGGGCAGCAGCGTGTTCGTTTCGAACTTTTCGAGCTGGACGTTCACCGGGGCCGCCGGGATCGCCTACAAGTACGGGCTGCTGATTTTGTTCTCTTCGTATGTTCCGTACCTGCTCGGGGTGATTTTCGGCTACCTCTATTTTGCCGCGCGGCTGCGGCAGTTGCGGGTGATTACGGGTGCGGAGGCGGTCTTCCGGCGTTACGGCCGCTTCAACGAGCAGTTCTTCAACTGGTTCGGCATCAGCGTTGCGCCGTTCGGACCGGCGGTGCAGATGACTTCGCTCGGGGTGATTCTGGCGACCATCTTCAACTTCGACCCGCTCACCGTGGTCCTGGTGGCGGGGCTGGTGGTGATCTTCTTCACCGTGGTCGGCGGGAGCTGGGCGGTGATGGCGAGCGACTTCATCCAGCTGCTGCTGGTGATCATCATCAGCATCGTCACCGCGGTGCTGGTACTGATCAAAATCGGCGGTATCGGGAATTTCATCGCGCAGATTCCCACGGACCACTTCGTCATCTTCCACCCGGTCGGCTCGATGAAATACGACTGGGTATTCCTGGTCGGAATCATCTTTTCGGCGATGTTCTTCAGCAACGGACTTACTTCGACCGGGCGGTATCTCGCCGCCCGCGACGGCGACCATGCGCGGAAATCGGCGCTGGTCTCCATCGGCTGCTACCTCTTCCTGCCGCTCATCTGGTTCATTCCGCCGCTGGCCTGCTTCACGCTGGTGCCGAACCTGGCGGAGCTGAGCAAGTTCCCGAATCCGGAGGAGGGCGCCTACATCCTCGCCGCCATGCAGGTGCTGCCGCAGGGGCTGATGGGGCTGTTGGTGGTGGGGCTCTTCGCCTCGACCATGTCGAGCCTCAACTCGTCGCTCAACGGCATGGCGGCGTCGATGACCTGGAATTTCTACCGGCCGATGCTGCGCCCCAACGCCTCCGACCGGGAGTACTTCATCGTCGGAGTCATCGCTTCGCTGCTTTTCGGCGGGTTGATCCTGCTGGTGGCGACGGCGGTGCTCGGCAGCGGGATTTCGCTCTTCGACGCCTACATGTATATGTACGCCTTCATCGGCACCGGGTCCGGCGTGGTGTTCGTGCTCGGATTCTTCATCAAAAACACGCCGAAATGGTCGGCGTGGGGAACGGTGGTGTTCAACACGATCCTCTCGCTCGTGGTGTTCTCTCTGGTGCTGGGGACGAAGGCCCAGGAGGTGATTCCGCCGCGGCTGGAATGGGTGCCGTGGCTGCACAGCCTCTATCTCTACTTCGTCAAGGTGCCGTTTGTGGTGACCACGATAATCATCATCCCCTGTTCGGTCAGTTTCTATTTGCTTTCGCTGCGCTTTTACCGCCGCGGCGCGGACCCGAAGATGGATGAATCGGTGGACAAGTTCTTTAAAGACAAGGAGACCCCGGTCGATTTCGAGAAGGAGGTCGGCCACGACAACACCGCCGCCCAGGCCGGGCTGATCGGGTCGCTCTCCTTTGCCTACGGTATTTTCGTTCTCCTCATCGTGCTGATTCCCAACGATTGGATCGCCCGCTGCGCGATTCTCTTCTGCGCGCTGGTGCTGATGGGAATCGGCGGGGCGCTGCTGCTCTACCGGCGGAAGGTTCTCGGCCGCTCCGCCGCAACCGTCGAAAAACGGATCGATTCGCATGAAACTCTTAACGCAAAAAAGGAGGTTCCCCATGAAGAAACTGCGTTTTACGTTGATTGAGCTCCTCGTCGTGATCGCGATTATCGCGATTCTGGCCGCAATGCTGCTCCCGGCGCTGAACCAGGCGCGGGAACGGGCGCGCTCCACCGGCTGCGTCAACAACCTCAAACAGCTCGGGCAGGCGGTTTACTCCTACTATTCCGCGTTCGACGACATCCTGATGCCGTACAATATGGCGCGGCCGGAGAAACCGGGCGACACCGAAGCCCAGGACTGGTGCCAGCGGGGAAGCTGGTTCATGTATACCAATTTCGGGATTTCCGCCAATCTGGATTCCAATAAATGGGTCACCATGCCGAGCGTGACCGCCTGCCCCTCGGTGACCACGGTGGAGGTGATCCAGAGCAAGTGGACGACCGACAAGCTGCGTCCCCGGAGTTACGGAATCAATTATTTAACCTCATGGAGCACGAAGCCCGCCGAAACCGGCTCGCTGATCCGCCGGAAGAAGGTCACGCAGTACCGGAATCCCTCGCGGGTGGTCCATCTCGCCGACACGGTGACGCCGCCGGGATTCAACGGCAACGACGACAATCAGCTGAATCCGGCCAAAGGAACCGACCGGATCGACGCCTACGATGCGGCGGCGACGCTGCGGGTCTCCTACCGCCACGCCGGAAGGAGCAACGTGCTGACGCTGGGCGGGAACGTGGTCTCCTCGAAGCGGCTGAACCCTTCGACCGGCGACGGTTCCGACCCTGCGAAAAATGTTTCGGTTTTTTAGAAGTAGAAGTGTGAAGAGGGAAACGTTATGAAGAGACAGTGGTTGTGCCGCGCGTTCGGCATGTTCGTCCTGGTTTCGGGCGCGGCCGTGGCGGCCGCTCCGGCGGAGCAGCGGTTCGAGGCGGAAAATGTGCTGGTCAATTCGGATGCGATCCAGCCGAACACCTTCCGGAAAGGGATCTGGAATCTCTGGAGCACCGACAAGGACGCGGCGAAGAAGTGGTCCGAAGGCGTCGTGATTCAGGGCAATGCGGTGACGGCGGACTGCAAGCCGGGTGAAAACATGCCGGTGCTTAAATTCCGCATTCCGGTCGCCGAAGCGGGAACCTACGATCTCAACGCCGTGGTGGTGCGCAGCGTCGGCGTGTCGCTCGACGGCGGCAAGACCTTCTCCCGGTATTCCGGCAAGGGGCCTGTGGTCCGGGCGCGGAAAGTCGGCGCGGGCGAAGCGATCGAGGTGGAGATCGCCGGGAACTACGCCCATCCGGAAGGGGCGGGGTCGCCCTACATCGATTATTTTACGCTGGTTCCGGTCGCCTCGGTCGAGTTGATGAAGAACGGCGGGTTCGAGACCTCGGAACCCGGCAAGACTCCGGCGGGCTGGGGATTCTGGGCGCGGGAAGAGGCCGCCGGTTCTTCCGCCGTCGCCGCCGACACGGCCCGGAGCGGCAAGCGCGCCGCGCGGATCGTGGCCAAGGGGGGGAAGGACTGGGCGTTCACCGCTTCCAGTATCGCCGTCAAACCCGGCGAAACCTTCGAAGCAACCTGTTACGCGAAGAACAATGCGGAAAAAGCTCCCGACATCGAATTGCAGGTCTCCGCTTACGGAAACGGCAAGTTGGTCAGCTTTTCCATGACATCGCGGAAACTCGACAACCTCTCCGCTGAATGGAAAGAATACCGCCTGAAATTCACCGTGCCCGAGGGTGTCGACCGCATCTCCCTCCGGCTGGTAGGGGGCGGGGCGTGTGACATCCTGGCAGATGATTTCTCGCTCGTTCCGGCGACGCCGGACGCGGCTTCCGCGATGAAGCCGCTGATCAAACCCGTTCTGCCGAAGGGCATCGGTGCGCGCAAGGTGAACGGCTTCGCCGCCGCGCGCGTCGAAGAGAAATTCGACCGCGGTCTGGTGGCGCTGCCGCTCGAGAAAGGCGAAGTCTACCTCTCCTGGCGGCTGCTGGCGGGCGACGCCGCCGGAATCGGGTTCGACGTGTTTTCCGTCTCAGGCGGGAAGGAGACGAAACTCAACGCCGCGCCGGTGGTGCAGACCACCGATTTCACCGTGGCGGCCCCGGTGGAGGGGGCGCAGTACGCGGTGCGCCCTTCCGCCGGATTTCAGGGCGTCGCCGGAACGGCGGCGGTGACGGCGAATCCGGAGGAGCGCAACCCTTTTTTTTTATATAAATTAAGCGATCCCCGGGCGATGGTCAACAAGGTCGGGGTCGGCGATCTCGACGGCGACGGGAAGTTCGACTTCGTCGTCCGCTACGGCAACGCCAATGTCGATCCCTGGTATCTCTTCTGGAAGCCGTCGAAACAGCCGTTCACGCTGGAGGCCGTCTCCAGCGACGGCAAGCGCCTGTGGACGAAGGATCTCGGCTGGAATATCGAAAGCGGCATCTGGTACAGCCCCTACGTCGTCTTCGACGTCAACGGCGACGGCCGCGCCGAAGTGATCCTCAAAGCGGCCGACCCCGAGGCCGGGGACCTCCGTGAAAAGGAGGGGAAGGACGCCGGGAAAGTGATGTCCGGCGCCGAATACCTGATGGTGCTCGACGGCATGACCGGCCGCGAAATCGCCCGCGCCCCCTGGCCGGACCGCCGCCATTTCGAAGGGCAGCAGATGGCCTACAACTACTTTTCCCGCAATCAGCTCGCCATCGCCTATCTGGACGGAAAGACGCCGTGCATCGTCGCCCTTCGCGGCACCTACGGCCTGATGCTGGCCGAAGCCTGGCAGCTCAAGGACGGCAAGCTCGAAGCGCTCTGGAGTTACAACAGTTCGGAACACGGCCGGGAATTCCACGGGCAGGGCGCCCACACCACCCGCGCCATCGATCTTGACGGCGACGGCCGCGACGAGCTCGTGCTCGGCGGAGCCGTGCTCGACGACGACGGCAGCCCGCTCTGGAGCACCGGCCACGGCCACCCCGACCACGTGTTCGTCACCGACATCACGCCGAAGAATCCGGGGCTTGAAATCGTCACGGTGTACGAGACCCCCTGCAAGACGAAGGGCGGCTTCACCTGTGCCGACGCGAAGACCGGCAAGGTGATCTGGGAGCTCGACAAACCCTCGACCCACATTCACTACGGTTATGCGGGCGACATCGACGCGCGTTACCGCGGCTGGGAAGTCGGCGGCTCGGACACCACGGGCGGGGATGACAAACAAGCCACTTTGAGCCGGCACTATTCGCCCGACGGCGAACTCCTCGCCTTCGGGATTGAAGCGCCTTACCACGGCACCGAACACTTCGCCTATTGGGACGCGGACCTTCAGCGCGAACACATCGCCCCGGTGCTCACCGACTTCGGCGGCGGCCCCTGCGGCGGCATGTATGCCGGGAAATTCCTGATTCAGGCCGACATTCTCGGCGACTGGCGCGAGGAGATCCTGACCGCGCAGCGCGGCGAACTGCGGATTTACTGCACCACCATTCCGGCGATGGACCGCCGGGTCTGCCTGATGCAGGACCCCGACTACCGGCTGACCGTCGCCGACAACGCGATGGGCTACGCCTACGATCCGGCGCTCACTTATCTGCCGACCAGTGTTTCGCCGAATCTGAACCTCACTTTCCTCAACGGCAAGGACAGTGCGAAACTGCGGATTGTTGTCAGCGCGCCGCTGAATACCGGGCTCAAGGGGACGCTGAAGCTCTCTTCCGACCGGCAGGTGAAATTCGGCCGCAACGAGATTCCGGTGGACTTGCAGCCGGGCGGACTGGAGACGTTCGAAATTCCGGTGGAGCGGCCGTTCCCGCTCAATGCGGTGATTCGCGGCGCCCTCACTCTTGATGGCGGCACGGTGCTGCGGGGGCAGGTTCCGACGGGAATCCGGAGTCCCGATTCGATCAAACTCTCGGGAATTCTCACCGAGGCCGAGGATTTCACCGGGCAGACCGGAGGGACGGTGAAAATCCGCTCCGACAAGAGCGGTGTTCACGGCAAATGCTTCTCCCACTGGGATCATGCCGGACACGCCGTCATCTGGAAACTGAAAGTCCCGGAAAGCGGCAAATACCAGTTGGCGCTGCGTTATGCCGGGACGGACGACGCGGTTCGCCGCGTCATTGTCGGCGGCCGCGACTGCGGTGCGTTCACCTTCCCCGGCACCGGCGGATTCGGTGACGGGAGCGCGGATTGGGATATGCTCAAAGTCGGGCGTGACGGCGGACAGCTGATCCTGACGCTGGAGAAGGGGGAGACCGAATTGCAGCTGGTCAATGTTTCCGGCAGCATGAACCTCGACTGCATCGAACTCGTGCCGGTGCCCTGACGGCGGACACCCGCTTTTGAGTAATTACGGTACGCACGTTTCAATTGTTTCCCGGAGCAGGAGAAGCTCCGCCTTCGGCGCGAGCGGGTGAGTTGACCTGACGGTCAACTCCACCGCTGCCGCTCACTGCCGAACTCGTTCGGCAATTGAGCCGTTTAGTGAGCGACAGGTTCATGCCTCCGGCGGCCGGGGCGCTTCGCCCCCGGAACCCAGACCGGCAGGGTGCCGGTGCCGGATACTTGTCAGAGCTCCGTGAAACCCAGCGGCGGCACTTCGGTGAAGCCCGGCACTTTCGCCGCCGGGTCGCGCAGCAGCGTGAACAGGAGCGCCGCCGCCTGTTCCGCGATCGCCGCGAAATCCTGGCGGCAGACGATCACATTGCGGTAACTGCGCAGCGTCGAGTTCCGGCAGCTGTCGAAGAAAGCCCCGTACAATTCCGCATCCCCTTCCGGCGCAAGAGTTCCGACATTCGCCAATACGGCGGCCGGCTGTGCCGTTTCGATGCGGTTCGACTTCGGATAAGGCAGCATCGGGAGCCGGAGCTCTTCCAGGTAGAGGCGGGCCGCTTCATAACGGTTCCGCGAAACCGGGTTCCCACCCGGATATTCCAGATAGAAGGTTTTAGCCCCCCACTCCACACAGCGGTCGATCATCCGGCGCACGGCGGCCCGGCTGTCGCTGGTCACCACCGGGCAGGTGAGCCCTTCCCAGTAACGGTCGATCATCACCAGCGGAACCGGCAGCGAATTGATCAGCCCGGTCATCCCGACGCAGGCGTCGGTGTTTCCCGGCGGAATGGCCAGCGCACCGTCGGCCACCTTCTGGTAAAGTTTATTGATGAACTGCCGGAACCGTTCGGTCGAATCGGTGTGCAGCACGAGCTGGAGATCGTATTTTTCATGGGCGATCAACTCGTTCAGGTTCATCGCCGTCTCCAGCTCGATCGCCGCCTGCGGCGAACCGAAGGCGAACCAGATGTTTCCGGTCTTCCCGGCGGCGAGCTGGCGGGCCGGGAGGTTCGGCGTGTAGCCGTGCTGCCGGGCGAGGCCGCGGATCAGCTCGCGCGTCTCCTCCTTGACCCGCGGGTCGTTGCGCAACGCCCGCGAGATCGTCGAGGCGTTCAGCCCGGCGAGCCGGGCGAGATCGTGTATGGTGACCGGCATTCAGCGAACCTTCAGCGTTTTGATTTCATAGGGCCGGAGCTTGAGGGAGATTTTGCCGTCTTCCGGAACGAAAGTTTCGCCTTCGGTCCACTCGAGCAGGTTGGTTTCGACCAGCTTCTTTCCCGCCGGGAGGGTCAGCACCGCCGGCGAGGTGCGCCCGGCAAGCTCCACGAGGCGGACGATCAGGCACTCTTCCTTCTCCGCCTTTTTGAGGATGGAGAGCGCGACGGTTTCGCCCTCGAGCGCCACCGGGGAACCCGCCGTCGCCGCGACGCCGGGAACCGCCAGCGCCGGACGGTTCAACTTCGCCGCTTCGATGCGGACGTTCGAGCCGTTGAGGTTCCCGGTATGCGGCAGGAAGGCGTAGGTGAACTCGTGGTGCCCCTGGTCCGCGTCCCAGTCCGGGAACTTCGGCGCGCGCAACAGACAGAGGTCGAGCGTGGTTCCGAACACCTTGTACCCGTACTTGCAGTCGTTGAGCAGCGCCGCGCCGTAGAACTCTTCGGAGAGGTCGG
>CAYSZM010000098.1:0-13213 GCA_964435365.1 uncultured Victivallis sp.
TCTCGGTATCTTCGACGATGATGCCGACCAGGGCGATCCGACTTTCCATAAAAAAACCTCCGTGCTTCCCGGTAAAAAGGGGGAGACACGGAGGGTTGAAAACCGATCCGGTGAGACCTGCCTCTTAAGCCCGGGACGAACCCTCGCTTTCAGAACGACACTTCCTGTTCACGATCCTCGCCTCAGGCGCGGAGCCTTCGGATTCGGATCTTGCTTATAACATAGCATGAATCCGGGAATTTTCAAGAATGATTCCCGGAAAAAACAGGTTCAGGGCGATTGAAAACTTTTCCTCCGGCGTTATATTGGGAGAAACAAACGCATGGAGGCGCCGATGCTTTTTGAGAATGCCAGCTGGATCGGGGGCGGCAGGATGCTGCGCCGCCGGTTCTCCGTTCCGGAAATCGATCGAGAATCCAAACTGTATATCTCCGGCCTCGGCTGTTTCGTCGCGTTCCTCAACGGGACGCGCGTGGGCTCCGACGAGCTGGTTCCGGCCCAGAGCAATTACGAAACTCTGGTCTATTACCTCGAATACGACCTCGCGCCCTATCTGCGCGACGGCGAGAACGAATTGCTGGTCCTCCTCGGAGAAGGCTTTTACGCGCAGTCGATGGTGCTCGGCAAATACGGCTGGGCGGATGCGCCTTACGGCGAGCGCCGGATGATTGCCGAGATTCCCGGCGTCCTGGTCAGCGACGGAACGTGGGAGTGCGCCGACGGGCCTTATCTCTCCGACAATGTCTATGCGGGTGAAGTTTACGATGCCCGGGCGGTTCCCGGGTGGCGACCGGCCGCGCTTCTTCCCGCTCCGGGCGGCGAACTCCGGCCCCAGCCGATCGCGGGCGAATGCGTCGTCCGGACCTGGGACGCCGTTTCCGTCACGCCGTGCGGCGACGGCCGCTGGTTGTTCGACTTCGGCGAAAACATTTCGGGACGCGGCAGGCTCCGCCTTTCCGCCCCGGCGGGAACCCGGGTCACCATGCGCTACGCCGAGGAGCTCGACGAAGACGGCAACATCGATTTTGAAAGCACCGGATATTTTGCGACGGGGCATATTCCGACCGATGTCTATTGCTGCAGCGGGAATGGCGTCGAAGAGTGGGCGCCCTCCTTCGGTTACCGGGGGTTCCGCTACATCGAACTCGGCGGGTTCCCCGGCGAACCGGCGGCGGGGACTGTCCGGGCGGAGGAAATCCGTTCCCGGCTGGAGGAAACCGGAACGTTCGAGTGCTCCGACCCGCTGGTCAACCGGGTTTTCCGCATGTCCGCGCGGACGCTTTCCGGCAATCTGCATTCGCTTCCCACCGATTGCCCGGTGCGCGAGAAGTGCGGCTGGCTGGGCGATGCGCAGGTGATCGCCTACTGGTCCTGTTTCCGCTACGGGATGGAACAGTTCTGGCGGAAGTTCAGCTCGGATATTTCGACCTCGGCCGGAGACGGACTCCCGCCGATGGTGGTTCCGGGCTCCCGGCGCTGCGGCGAGGGCGCGACTCCGGCGTGGGGAATCGCCTGCATCGTCATTCCCCATGTCAATTACTGTTTTTACGGCGATGCCGCGACGCTTCGCGAAAATTATGCGCTGATGAAACGCTATCTCCGGTATCTTGAGGAGAAGAGCAAAGACGGTATTGTGGAGTTCGGGCTCGGCGACTGGTGTCCTCCCGGCAGCATCCGGCCCGGCAACAGCGTGCCGGTTCCGCTCACTTCGACGGCGATGTTTTTTCAGGCCGCCGACCTGCTTGCGCGGATTGCGCGGATTCTCGGCGAAGACGATGACGCGAGGAATTTTCTCGCTTTGGCCGGAACGGTCCGGGAAGCGTTCATCCGCCGCTTCTATCTGGCGGAGAAGCAAACCTGCGGCAGCCAGACCGGGAATGTTCTTGCGCTGGAATTCGGCCTGTTTCCGGAAGGCGCGGGGGAGGGCATCGCCCGTTCACTTCATCAGGAATTGTCGTCCCGCCGGGGGCATTTCACGACCGGAATTCTCGGGCTGAAATATCTGTGCGAAGTGCTCTGCCGCTACGGGTATGCCGATGACGCGCTGTCGATCTTCCACGCGCCGGGCTATCCCGGCTTCCGCGACCTGATCAGCCAGGATGCGACCACGCTGTGGGAAACGTGGGAAAAGTATTCCATCGACAACGCCGACCGGCCGCGTTCCCGGAATCATCCGATGCAGACCGCTTTCGCCTCCTTCTTTTTCCGCAACCTCGGGGGCCTGGCGATCGACGAGGGATTCGGCGGTGAAGGCGTGCTGCGCTACGCCCCCAGTCTCCCCGCGAAGCTGGATTCCTGCCGGGTGGAGTACCGTTCCCGGTACGGCACGATCGTTTCGGCATGGAACAAAGCCGGGCTGGAACTGACGCTCCCGCCCGGCCTCCGGTACGAATTCATTCCGAACGCCGGAACGGAAGGGCTTCCGCTGACCGTCCGGCGTTCGTAACCGTTTTTATTGCAGTTTATTCTGGAGTTCGGCGCGTTCCGCGTTGTCCGGCCAGCTCTTCTGCACCTGCTCCCAGTCGACCCGCTTGCGGAGGAGTTTGACCCCTTCGATCAGGTTGGCGGGGGCGACTTTCTGCGACAGGCAGAGGCGGATCGCTCCGATCAGCCGGTCGTCCCAGCCGAGCTTGCGCTCCGGATCGCGGATGACCCGGTCCACGCTGTCGGCGAGGGCGGGGGAGACCATGCGTTCCAGCAGCTCTTCCGCCCAGCTGTGGAAGTTGGTCGGCTCGAAATATTCGTCCGCTCCCGCATACTTCCGGCAGAGCGCCTGTCCGCATTCCTCGATGAGCGCGGTGCGTGCGCTCCTCATCATATCCGGGTAAGCCGCCGTCTCATCCATGGTGGAGAGATTCCGTTCGGCGGCGAGCACACCGAGCAGGCAGTGGACTGCGTTGTGACCGTAGAGCTTCGCCTCTTCGAACGGCGTTAAGTCCTGCTTGGGGTAAAGCCCGGCGATTCCCAGCGTCTCGATTCCCGGTGCGGAATCGGTGTAGATGGTGTTGAACGCCTCCACCAGATGCCCGCGGTGGCAGCCCGGCGCCAGCGGCGGCAACTCGGACTCCGCCGCATCGAACACCTTGCTCATCTTGCCGATCACGGTGTCGAGATAGTGGACGTTCGGAAATTCCCCGACCGCCCGGCGCAGCTCTTCGGCGGCCGTGGTGGAATTCTCCGATGCGAACACATACTTTGCCCCTTTCGAACGGGCGAATCCGGCCGCGAGATAGGGTACGGCAAACCGGTAAAATCCGACTGAGGGCAGTGCGGTGTTCACCGCAACCGCCTCGGCGGCGACCTCTTTGAGCATCTCCAGCTCTTCGGGAACCGTCGGGTTGAGAATCTCCACGCGGTCGAAGGTTTCGCTTCCCTTTCCGGCGGTGTTGACGGTGATCGAACCTGCCGCCCGGACGGTGGCGACGATTATCGGGTCCACTTCGGCAAGAACAATCCGGTTGAAGTTGCCGTGACGGGCCCCCGCAACGAAGATCCCGGTCTGAATCGGGCCCGCTCCGATTCCGAGAAACGTTTTTTTCATGATGTTTCCTTCGATTTCAATAAAAAGCGACTTGTTTTATAACGAAAAGCATACTTTATCATGAAATTCCGCTTTTTCCACCGGAACCGGCGGAATGCGGTAAAAAAAACTCCGGCGGGAACCCGCCGGAGATTTTGTCTGTCGCTTGGATCTCTTACGCCAGTTTGGTGACGCTCAGATCGTAGCCGGTCCAGTATTTTTCCGGTTTGGAGACTTCCACCGAAACCGAATACTTTCCGGCCTCGAGCTCATTGCTCATCAGGTTGCTGTCGAGCTTGAGCAGCGTTCCGTCTTCGGAGTAGAGCTTCACCTTGATCTCTTTTCCGACGCGGAGGCCGGCGTTGTCGAGGGCAAGGTCAAGATCGACACGCCCGTTCGCATCCAGTTCGAACGAGAAGAAGTCGACGTTGTCGCCATAACCGACCCATTCATCGTTCCGTTCCGCGACCGCGCCGGTGAAGTTCACCGTGTTGGCCGTCTCGAAAGCCGACGCCAGCGTGTTGTTCGAGGTTGCTTCGGTCGGGAACGCGTTGTAGACGATGCTGCCTAAGTAGCTGGTATTGTCCTTGCCTTTGCCCTTGTCGCCGGAATCAACCACCAGATAGCAGTCTCCCTTGAGCAGCATGTCATCGACGTGAAGCGGCTTCTTGTCGGTGACGGTGTAGCTCTTGATCTTCTTGCCGTTGAGATCGTAGAGCGAAACCTTGATCTTCGTGCCTGCTTCAAGGTTGGAGAACGAGAAGTCGATGATTCCCGGACCTGCGGCCTTGAGGAGATAGCAGTTCGTCGCATCTCCGAAGCCGACCCAGCCGCTGACATCGGTGTTCATGCCGCCGGACACCAAAGTTTTTTCATCCGGATGATCGGTATCGTTGTTGACGGTAGCTGTCGGGAAATACTCGTCATTGACGGAGAAGTCGTAGTAGCTGTTGTACCTGCCTTTGCCCTTGTCGCCGGACTCGACCACCAGATAGTATTCTCCGCTCTGCGCCAGGACATTCTTCTTGAAGATGTTGTCCATATCCGACTTGACGGTGGTGCTCGCCATCTTCTTGTACTTGCCGTCGACCAGGACGTACAGACTGACCTTGAGACTCGTCGCGGAATCGATTCCGGAGAAGTCGATCGTGATGTTCCCGGCATCGGTTGAAGTGAACTTGTAATAGTCCGCCGCATCGCCGAAGCCGACCCAGCCGTCGGAGAAGCTGCCGCTGCCGTTGGTCAGGGGGATGGCCGTCGCTGTCTTCCACTCCGTGTTTGCGGTCGGATCTGCGAAGTCCTGCTTGGTCGCACTGATCGTGTACTTCGCCACGTTGGCGTCGCCGCTGGCGGAGACGACTTCGACATAGTAGTTCGTGCTGGAACCGCTCACATCAAGCAGCAGGCCTTCCAGAGACTTGGTGCCGCTCTTGATCGAGAGGCTCTTGATCTTCTTGCCGTTGCTGTCGTACACGTTGACCTTGACGCCGGTGGTTTTGCCTTCAAGCGTCTCGACATCGGCGAGCGTAATCGTCACCGAGGCCGCGGTGGTCAGCGTGAGCTTGAACATGTCGCCGGGATCGGAACCGCCGACCATGGTCTCCCGCGAGCCGGTGAAGCCCAGCGCCGCGGCGGTCTCGAACGTGCTGCCCGGTTCCGCTTTGGTTTCTACAAGGAAAACTCGGGGATCACTCCATTCCGATGTGTTGCCCAGGAGATCAACCGCGCGGACGCTGAACGAATAGATGCCGTCCGGCTGGTTGTAGATCCAGTAACTGGTATCTGCCGTGTTGACATAGGAAACTTCGCCGTTCGGAGCGATAACCTTGATTTGGTAATAATAGAGGTTGGCATCCTTTGCCGCCGCCCAGGTGAAGCCGATATCCTTCGCTCCCTGAACCGAAATGATTTTGAACGACGAGGCGTTCATCACCGGGTTGATGGTGTCCACCAGGAACTGGCTTCCGCTGAACCATTCGCTCTTGTTCCCGACATAATCGACTGCGCGGACGCTCCAGGAATAGAGCCCGTCGGCAGAGCCGTTCTGGAATTTGAGGATGGTGGAGGTATCCGTTGCGGAGATGGTGATCGTCTTCTTGGAGACTCCCTTCGCCGAATAGGTGATCTCGTAGGATTCGACGCCGAAGAGGTCGTAGGACGCATCCCAGGAGAGCGTGACCGTGTTCACCGTGTTCTTGTCGGTGACGGAGACGCTGGCTCCGGTAATGTTGGTCGGGATGGTGGTGTCCTGAAGAGGAATATATTCCCCGGTCGTTTCGTGGACAAAGTAGAAGGGGGTCCCCAACGTCCATGCCCCGGTCCGGTTGCCGCTCGCATCCATCGCCTGAATGCGCCAGTAGATCAGGCGTCCGTTGCCGATCATCGCGCCGGCGCCGTAACCGTTGGTGGAGTCCAGCGTCAGGGAATCCTGATCGGTGGTGAACTCATGGGTATTGTCGCCGGTGAACGTTGCGTTATCGGACATCTGGAGGACGTAGTACACTTCTCCGCTGTTGTCGGTGAAATTCCCGTTGAAGGTGAACGTCACCCAGATATCGGTGATGGCCCAGGTGTAGGTGGGGTCGCCAATCACAACCGGCGTGCCGCCGAATGCCGGAAGCACCGTCTCGCTCGTACTGCCGGTCTCCTGCAGGGTCGCGTGGCCGTCGAGGGAGGGCGACTGGAACGATCCGGTCGGCGCCTTCGTATCGATCAGGAAATCGCTGCCGAAGTACTCGTTGCCGTTGCCGGCATTGTCGTAAGCGGTGATGCTCCAATTGTAATATCCGTCGGCGAGTTTCCCTGCGGGGAACGTGATCGAAGCGCTCAGCGTGTCTTCTCCATAGGTTCCGAGCACATGGCGCACATCATTTGCATCATAGTAGGCCAGCTCGTAATAGGCGAAGCCGGAAACCGGCCCGAGCGAAGTGTCGGACGCGGTGGACCAGTCGAAGATGAGAACGCTTGCCTTGGTCGTCGGGTCATAGGAATTCCTGACCGCGATTTCCGAGGTGTTGTCCAGGGTCGGGGCGACGGAGTCGCCGTACCAGATGCCGGACGCGATCGAAGATTCGTTGCCCGCCTTGTCGAACGCGCTCAACTCAAAGTCATAGTAAGCGGAATTGGTCAGCGAAAGAGTGGTGCTCAATTCGCTGGTTCTGAGATTCACGACGGTCCAGGACCCGCTGGTGGACGATTTGTACCGCAACTGATAGTAGTACATGCCGGAACCGTCATCCTCGTCTTTCGCCGCATCCCAGACCACGGTGATCGACAGCGGCTTGGAACCGCCCTCCCAGCTCGAAACGGATTGGACCGAGCCGGTATCGAAGGCCGGGCCGGTGGTGTCGGTGGTCCAGGTGCCGGTCTGTACCGTCGAAGTTCTGCCGACATAATCGCTGGCGGAGATCTGCCACTGGTAGGTCCCGTTCGCAACGAGGTCGGCATAATTGGAAAGCAGGAATTGATAATCGGTCTTGTTTTCTTCGGTGACCGCGATATCCACGGTGCTCCAGTCCGTGTCGCTCGACAGTTTCCAGGAAACCGTGTAGCGGCTGACGCCGGAGCGGTCGTCGGTGGCGGCCTTCCAATTCAGGATCAGATCAAGCGTGTCTGCCGTGACGGTGAAAGGATCAGTGCCGGAGCCCGGATCTGCGGGAATGACGTATTTTACATCCGACGTCGGCTTCTGGCTGAACACCGGTGCGGTGTTATCGTCGTTGTACACCCGGAACAGTTCGCCGGGCGTCCATTCCGAGGCGTGTCCGTCCTCGTCGATCGCCTGTACCTGCCAGTAGAAATATTCCTGGTTGTTCAAACCGGAAACCAGCAACGATTCACTGCTTACCGATTTTTCGATATAGGCAACCTCCTGCCAGGTCTTTTCCCAAAATTCGTCATCGCCCTCAAGCCGATCGACAGCCTGGAAATAGCGGACTTTGTAGTACTTGATTCCTTCCGTGGCTTCGCCCGGAGTCCAAGTCAGCTCCGCCACTGCAGATGCGCCGGATTTGCCGAGTACGAAATTTGCCGAAGTGGGCTTTTCGCAGCTCCACAGATAACTGTCGTCTCCCTCAATGACGGGGGTGCCGGAGAAGTCGTTCCAATTGCTGACGAGGTCTCCATTGCCCTGGTTCTGCCTGACGCGCCATTCCACCGTGGTATCGGGGTCCAGCCCGGAGAGCTCGACGCTGACTTTGCCGTCGGCGGTCATTGTAATTCGGCCGTCAGAAGAAACAAAACTATTTTTCGATGAATTCCAGGTCATGGTGGAGGGGTCCACCATCTGGACGATCGATTTTTCCGTCGTGACTTGTCCGGAGGAAAGGTCCGTTTTGACAAAACGGTATTCCAGCTCATAGCTCTGGGCGGCGTTGCTGTCGTTGTCGACCCAACTCAGGGTAGCGGTCCGATTGTTTTCATTCCGCGTCATGGCAAGTTCTTCGACTACGCTCAGCGGAATAACCGGATCGGTCGGCAGCGTCTCCACATGAAAAACGACTTGGTTGTTTACGATTTCGGATGTAATTGAAAGGACCGCCTGATTGGTCGTATTGTTCCAAACAATACACGAACCGCCGTTGGCGGCGATTTTTCCGGAAAGACCGGAAGCCGAAAATTCTGCGAATCCGAGCGTGGGATCGGTAATGATGCTCAGATCGTTGCTGGTCGCATAGTTCCTGTCGATGCCCTGATATTTGAAGTTGATGGTGCGCAACTCCCAATCGTCCAGCCCGTTATTGTTCTGGTAGAGAATATAGTCTCCGGTTTCCGCGTTGTTGAGGTTCACCGTGACGTTGGTCTGGTCGCCGAGATTGGTGCCGGATGAAATGATCGCCTGCTGGGCATTCGGAACGGTGACCCCGGACATCGGGGTGTTATTCAGCACATACTCGAGATTCAGGGTGCCGCCGGAAGAATACAATCCTCCGTTGATCCGGGCATTGCTGTCGACGGTCAGCATATTCTGGCCGTTTCCCAATTCGATGATCCCCCGTACATATCCGCCGGCAGCAACACTGATTCGGTCGTTCTGGTTGCTTTGCAGATACAGGAAACTGGAGGTGATCTCTCCGGCGACAATCGCGAGGGAATAACTCCCGTACGCCGTGACAGAACCGGAGATGCGCAGATTGTGACCGTCGGAGAAGCCACCCATGATTCCTACCGCGTAGGTTCCTCCTGCCGTGTAGATGTCTCCGGTGATGTCGAATATTCCATCATTGGTATTCGTCAGCTTGCCTTCTACGAAAATACCGCAGTTGATTGTCGCCGAATAATTGTCGACAGAGGAGTCAATACGTCCGGAATATGCGTCCGTGGAAAACGTGTTGGTGTTGATGCCGATCACGTAAGAAGTCACAATCGCCCCTTTGGGGTTGGTCGTGACACCGCTGGCATTGATTGTGATATCGGTACGGAATACGCCGGAATTGACCGAAATGGTCGGCGCGTTGATTCCGTTGATATCAAAATCGGTCAGGAGCGCAGTGTAAAAATTAGTGAAATCATTGAAGTAGTTGATCGTGATTTCTCCGCCGAAATTCGACGAGGAAACCAGTGCGTTCGTCAAATTGATTCCGTATTGTTCGAACGTGTTGCTCCAGCTGCTGGTCAGTGTTTTAGCGACGCTGACCGATTCCGGGCTGATGGAGATATCGGAGACCGTCGATGTCAGCGATGCTTCGAAAGAGCCGTTTACCGTAAGGCTCGTGCCGGAAATAGCCATGCTTTGAATGGTGTTCCCGTTGATCGAGTAAGATCCGGCATCCGTCGAGAGGACGTTGAAGAAAATCTGGGTGCCGATTACTTCCGAGTTGATTGTCCCGGCGTCTTCCCAGCTCCACGTGCCGTCCTCGGCCCGGACGTATTTCCCCGCGTTGCCTAATGTGATATTGCCGGCCTGGATGCCGATGGCGCTGATCGTATTGTTGGAAATGGATACGTTCTGGGCGCCGGTAACGGCTCCCTGGTCGTTGGTTTCCATCTCATCGAGCACGTTGCCGAGGTTGGTCCCGCTGGCGGACACGTAAATATTTCCCTCGCTGTCCCACAGGCCGTTGATCGTCATTGCGGCGTCTGTCCAGATTCCGTAAGCGGAAATGGTATTCCCGCTGATGGTCGCGCTCTTTTTCACCCGCCCGGTATAGTTGTTGACGGTGGAGATGATGGAGGAGGTGAAGTCGCCTTTGACAATAAGGCTGTCAACCCGGAATGCGGCGGTGCGGGCGGTGTTGCTGCTGGCGATATCAACCCATACCGGGGTGCTGCCGGTCACATCCCGATAATTTGCCATCCAGTTGTTATTGGATGTGGTCTGGAATCTTGCATTCAGATTTCCGTTGACAGTGATTTTCCCGGCGGCATTGATTGCGAACGCATCGCTGTTGTGGGTGGAGGTAACCGTATCTCCCTGTCCTTTGACCCATCCGTCCTGAATGTCAAGTGAATTGCCGACATAGATTCCGATTTTTTCAAGATCTTGAATGTCGGAATTGCTGGGGTCGGTGGAGAACCCGGAACGAATGTTGCCCGCTCCGGTGTTATTTGAAAAATCAATTTCACCATCGCCGGCGAAATTCACGGCGTAAGCAGCCTTCTGCGAGGTGTGGGCATCGTAGTAGAGGATATTGTTGTTTATCCCGTTATGGTCGGTTCCGCCGATGACCAGCCGCGTCCCGTCGCGCATATTGATCAATTCAGTTTTTACGGAGGAATACTCAGAGGTGGCAATAACGTCATTGTAGAGGCTGTTGTCGAAGCTGGCTCCGCTCACGTGATTGGCATCCGAAGGCCGGAAGAGAAAAAGATCCTGTACAGGATTGTACCAAAGCCAATTGTCATTGAGATATTCATAATATCTGGTATTTTCCGCCATTCTCAGCACTCCTTACTCGTGATATGGAACCAGGTCCAAAAAATTAAAAATAAAAAACTACAGGAATCACAATAGCACGCGGAGTTATTTTTTCAACATGTTTTATGGCCTGCTTTAGTTTTTTTCTGAAAAAATAGTACTTCGAATGAGGGGAAAGTCATTTTTTTTTCTCCGTATCACAATTGGCGATGTCCCGGCCATTGACAGAAATTCTTATTCACGCTATATTACAAGACGGGAATCTTTTCAATTTCTTAGCGGAGGTACGGAAAATCATGAAGGAACTGATCGGCAAGGCGGACGTGCTCATCGAGGCGCTCCCGTATATCCAGAAATTCCGCAACTCGATCGTCGTGGTCAAGTTCGGCGGAAGCGCCATGGAAGACCCCGCTCTCGTCGAGAGCACCATGCGCGATATCGTGCTCCTCGAGGCGATCGGCATCCGCCCCGTCGTCGTTCACGGCGGCGGCAAGGCGATTTCCGCGGAACTCCGCAAGCGCGACATCCCCGTCCGGTTCGTCCACGGGCTGCGCTACACCTGCGAGAAAACCATCAGCGTCGTCGATGACGTCCTCCACAACGATGTCAACGCCTCGCTGGTCCGGCTCGGCAAAGAGCACGGCGGCAAGGTGATCGGGCTCTCCGGCAAGGGGATTCTCCACGCCGTCCGCACCAAATCGGTCGATCCCGCCACCGGCGAACAGCAGGATGTCGGTTTCGTGGGCGAAATCACCGCCGTCAACACCGCTCCGATCATGGACGCCATCGAAGCCGGGCTCACTCCCATCGTGACGCCGCTCGGCACCGGGATCGACGGCCAGGTCTACAATATCAATGCCGACGTCGCCGCCTGCCAGATCGCCGAGGCGATCCATGCGCGCAAGCTGGTGTTCCTCTCCGACGTTCCGGGCGTGCTCTCCAACTGCGAAGACCCGGAATCGGTCATCCCGACCATCCGCACCGACGAAATCGAGGGGCTGGTCCTCCGCAAAGTGCTCTCCGGCGGCATGCTGCCGAAGATCAAGAGCTGCGTTGAGGCGCTCAATGCCGGGATCAACAAGGTCCACCTGATCGACGGCCGGGTCAGCCATACGCTGCTGCTCGAAATCTTCACGGACCACGGCGTCGGCACCCAGATCGTCCGCCCGGATTCGGTCATGTGATGAAAAAGCTGGAGCGGCCGGTCGTACTCGCCGGAATCAAACATTGCGGGAAAAGCACGCTGGGCAGACTGCTCGCCCGGCGCTGGATGGTCCCGTTTCTCGATACCGATACCGAGCTCGAACGCGAATACTTCCGCCGCGCCGGCCGAAACCTGACTTGCCGGGAAATTTACCGGGAACTGGGCGAACAGGAATTCCGCCGCCTGGAGGCGGAAGGCATCGAACGGCTCGCCTTCTCCCGCGGCGTCTGGGTCATCGCCCTCGGCGGCGGAGCGGTGAACAATCCGTTCCTGTCGCTCGAAACACTGCAGAAGCTCGGTCTCGGCGTCTGGCTCGACCTCAGCCCGGAACTCGCCTATCCGCGGGTGGTCCGGCGCGGGCTGCCGCCGTTTCTGATCGCCGCCGCCGATCCCGAGGCGGAATTCCGGCGGATCTGCCGCGAACGGGAGCCGTTCTTCCGCGCTTTCGCGCAGCTCCGGTTCCCGATCACCTCCGAGCGTCCGGCCGAAGAGAACGCCGAAGAACTGGCACAGATCATTGAACAGAAAGGAACGGCCGAATGAGCGGTAACACGTTTGGCGATATTTTCCGCGTCACCACTTTCGGGGAGTCCCACGGCCCCGCCCTCGGCGTCATCATCGACGGCGTTCCGGCCGGAATCAAGCTCGATCAGGAGCAGATCCAGCACGAACTCGACCGCCGCCGTCCCGGCCAGTCCAAGGTCAGCACCATGCGGCAGGAGGCCGACGCGGTCGAGATCCTCTCCGGCCTGATGGACGGCGTTACCACCGGAACCGCGCTCGCCATGCTCATCCGCAACGGCGACCAGCGCAGCCGCGACTACGGCAACCTCGCGAGTTGCTTTCGCCCCGGCCATGCCGACTACGGATATTTCAAGAAATACGGAATCCGCGACTATCGCGGCGGCGGGCGCTCCTCCGGGCGCGAAACCGCCATGCGCGTCGCCGCCGGCGCGGTTGCCAAACAGCTTCTCGCCCACTTCGGCGTGAAGGTTCAGGCCTACACCACCCGTCTGGCCGGGATTTCCGCGAAAAAGATCGACCTCGACGCCGTGGAGTCCAATATCGTGCGCACCGCCGATCCCGACGTCGCCGAAGCCATGATCGCCGCCATCCGCGCCGCCCAGGAACAGATGGACAGCGTCGGCGGCATCATCGAATGCCGCGCCGACGGCGTCCCCGCCGGTCTCGGCGAACCCGTGTTCGATAAACTCGACGCCCTTCTCGCCCACGCCGTCCTCTCCGTCGGCGGCGTCAAAGGCGTCGAGTTCGGCGAAGGCTTCGCCGCCGCCGATCTCCGCGGAAGCGAAAACAACGACGCCATGTCTCCCGATGGCTACCGTTCCAATCACGCCGGCGGCATCCTCGGCGGCATCTCCAACGGCAACCCGATCCTCCTTCGCGTCGTCATGAAACCCACCGCCTCCATCGCCCAGGAACAGCAGACCGTCGACGAAAACGGCAACCCCGTAACCATCAGCATTCACGGCCGTCACGACCCCTGTCTCGTCCCCCGCGCCGTCCCCGTCATCGAAGCCATGGCCGCTCTGGTTCTGGCCGACGCCCTTCTTCGCAATCGTTCCTCTCGTTTGTAATCATCGTCGTGGGAAGCCTCCGGCGGGCAGGGCGCTTC
>CAYSZM010000099.1:0-13114 GCA_964435365.1 uncultured Victivallis sp.
GGCATGCCGACCCGCTTGAGTTCGGCGGCGAGCTCTTCCGGAATCCGGTTGATGAGGATCGCGCCGCGGAATCGCCCGCCTTCGGTGAGGTGGCGGACCAGCTCGCGGGGCGTGCCGCTTTCATCGGTGTAGAAATAGGCGAAACTGCATCCGGCGGCGGAGAGCCGGTCGTTGATCTCGAAGAGAATTTCCGCATAGAACGCATGGGCGTTGCAGGTGACGTTGCGGGCGAGGAGCAGGGCGATCTGGTTTCCCGCCGGGGGACGCTCGGGGTTCTCTTCGCGGATGAAGGTGCCGCGGCCCTGGCTGCGCATCAGCACGCCGTCGGCGACCAGCTCGCGCAGCGCGCGGTCCACGGTGGAGAGCGATGCGCCGTATTCGGCCATCAGCGCCCGCTGGGTGGGGAATTTCTCTCCCGGCGAAAAATCGCGCCTGGCGCGTTCGCGGAGGGTCTCCCGCAGGATTTCGTATCGGTTCTTCATCTTCGGCATCTCCGGTGAATGGATTCATTACTGGAAATTATACCGGAAGGCAAGCTGAAAACCAAATTTTTTCCCGGAATTCGCCTTGTTTCGGTCTGAAATAGTGGAAAAATGTGGTTTTCTCCCCCGATTTGCCGAAAATTGAATCGAATCATTTCTTGTCTGCGGTCCCGGTTCCGCCGTCGGCACCGGGGCGTGCGGAATGCGCCAGAAAGGTTCGGGGGGAGTGACCGGTCTGTTTCTTGAACTGGCGGTTGAAACTGGAAAGCGACGGGAATCCGCAATACGGCGCAATCTCGGAAATCCGCAGCTTTCCGGCGCGCAGTTCCGCTTTGGCCAGTGAGATGCGGAGACGGTTCAGATAATCCAGAGGGGATTCGCCCGTCTCATGCTTGAAGATGCGCCGGAAATTCGTCTGGCTCATGCCGCAGAGCCGGGCCGCTTCGGCAATGGAGATCGGCCCGGCGTATTTCCGCCCGAAATAGGTGATTGCCCTGGCGATTCGTTCAAAATCGCCGCCGCATTCCGTCTGTTCCGCCGCGGTTGCCGGAACGTGTTTCCGAAGCCTGGTCAGCATCAGCAGCAGCCAGGCCGTTTTCTCTTCTTCCGAGCGGGCCGTGAACAGTTCCTCCAGAAAACGGGCTCCCCATGAATGTCGTTTTCCGTCGAAGATATTGCTGAAATTTCCGCCGCGCAGGAGATGCAGGAAATTCAGGTCCATCTCCGGGAACCGGGGAAGCAGAATGCGCTCACTGTCGAAATAGAACCAGATCCAATGCGATGTCGTTCCGGGGGAACTCGTCGCAAGGTGCGCCTCGCTTGGGCCGATGACGGAGAAATCGCCTGCCGAAAACGTTAATATCTTTCCTTCGACGACGAAGATGCCGTCTCCTTTTATGCACAGTCCCAGCTCCAGGCAGTTATGCCGGTGCAGATAGACGATTTCGCGCGAAGGATGGTCGTGCTGATCGTGAATGAGCAGCGGATAGGAATCCGTAAAAGAGACCGGTTCAAGCAGCAAATCATGTTTTGGTTGATTCTGCACGGTTTTTTGATCTTTTTGCGCGGTTATTGTCATAATTGTCAATTATACTATATCATAGACCTTGATCAAAGACAAGAAAGGAATGGGAAAATGGTTATTTCCGGTTGGTGCGATCCGTACGGGCTGCTGCGGCAGGAACTCATTCAGACCGAAGAGGAGGGGCGTATCGTTCCGGAATCGGTCCGCCGGGAAATCCTGATGCTCCACCCGGAGCATGACGCCTGGGCGGAAAAAATTCCCGCTCTGATGGAAAAACTGAACGATGCGCCGATGCGCCCGGATTGGCGTTATGAGGAGCCGGATGATCTGGAATCGATCCTTCGCCTGCGTCCGGAAGGGCCGCGCCGCCTGAAGCTCCCGCTTTCGGATTCGGAGCTGTTGAACCGTTTTCACGGGGCGTGGCGCGGCCGTTCCGTCGGGTGTGCGCTCGGGAAACCGGTCGAAGGCAAGCCGCGCAAATGGATTCGGGACTTGCTGGTGCGCCGGGGAGACTGGGAGCTCGATGATTTCATCCGTGGCGGCGACCCCGATTTGTGGTGTCCGCGTTCGCAGCGGGAAACCATCTGCTGCATGGAACCGGATGACGACATTCATTATACATTGATCGGTCTGCGGACCATGGAAAAGCACGGCGCGGACTTTCAGTGGTTCGACGTTGCGGACTGCTGGAACCATCATCTGCCGTACAACGCGATCTGCACGGCTGAGACGCAGGCGATTTTGAATTACAATCTGCGCCGCCCGCGAATCGGGTACGGCAAAGGCGGAGCCGCCACGCCGGAATTCACCCGCCGTTTCAACAACCCTTTCCGGGAGTGGATCGGCGCCGCGATCCGGGCGGATTTCTGGGGATACGCCGCCGCGGGGAACCCCGAACGCGCCGCCGGATTCGCCTATCGCGACGCCTGCTGGACGCATACGAAGAACGGCATTTACGCCGAGATGTTCCTCGCCGCCGTGATTGCCGCGGCATTTGCGGAACCGGACCCGTATGAACTGATCGAAATCGGTCTTTCTGAAATCCCGGCGAATTGCCGCCTGGCGGAGGCGGTCCGGCTTTCTCTGGAATGGAAGAAGCGCTGCTCCTCCTGGGAGGAATGGATGGATCGGCTGGATTCGACCTACGCCTCCATGCACGATGTCCATGCGATCAACAATCTTCAGATTGTCATCATGGCGCTGTTGTACGGCGGCGGCGCGATTGACCGCAGCGCCGCGCTCGCCGTGATGGGGGGAAAGGACACCGACTGCAACGGAGCGACCGTCGGTTCGATCACCGGAGCCGTCAATCCGGAAAGCAAGCTGGCCGAGCGTCTCAACGACACGATCGAGCCGGCTTTTATCGGGGAAGGAGTCGTCCGGATGAGGGAACTTGCCGAACGCACCTTCCGCGTTTGGAAAAAGCTTTCACCGGATAAACCGGCAGGAAACTGAAGAAGACTGTTTTGCCGGAAACGAAGTGGCCCGCCCGGATCAGTGTTGCAACCGGATGACTTCGGTTTGAAAATACTCTTTCAGGGCGGCGAATTCCTCGCGGTTGAGGGTGTTCAGTTTGTCGAACAGACGCAACAATTTATCCCTTCCGAATTTTCTGTGGTAGAGAAAAAGGATGCAGGTCAGAACCGTCCAAGGGGGGTCCGCGATCTCGCGTTTGACGACGATGTGCTTTTTCAGGATCGTTCTGTTCAGCTTGATATGGTTGGAGACAATCACGACGGCCTTCACGCATTTCCGGATTTCTTCCTCTTCTTCCGCAAAGTCGGGGTTGTTCCCGATCAGTCGGGCGTATTCCTGCACGCCTTTCGGAATGGGAGTCGCCGGGCATCCGATGAAAAGAATCGACAGATGATTGACGTAGGATTTGGATGTCATCTTATTGAGGGAAAACAAAAGCAGAATCACCCGGAATTTCAATTCCACCCATATTCGTTTCATGCGATTCAGTTTCACGGTTCATGGCTCCATGCTGCTAATAATTGGCGATGGCATAGACGATATAGCCGACCAATAGCTGATACAGGCAGGTCAGCAGGGCGAACAGGAAAAAGGGAAAACCGAATTTCCGGCATTTGAAGATCAGGATCACCGACAGCGAAACCAATATCCCGTTCAGAAAGAAGAGAAGATACCACACGAAGGAGACGCCCGGCAGTTGCGCGGGCGACAGTTTGGCCGGAAGGACGCGTACCATCTGAAACGCCACATGCAGATAGACCAGTACGAGAAGAAGATCGATGACAACGATCCATCGGGTGATTGTTTCGACAACCGCCCGAATGTTTGCCGCCAGAAATGCCAGGATGAAAGAGTTCATCAACAGTATGATTGCAGCCGCCATCTTTTCCCGACTCCTCTTCAGGCGAAAGGGTCCTGTTCCGGGTCGCGGTTCCAGAGATACTCGAGCGAATTCGCGACCTCGAGCGCGGCGTTTTCCCCGAAGGCTTCGGCGAGGAAGGCCAGGGCCATGTCGATTCCGGCGCTGATGCCGGACGAGGTGTGGAATTTCCCGTCTACCGCCCAGCGCGCCCGCCGTTTCCAGCGGACATTCGGTCCCTGTTGAATCACCCATTCCCAGGCGATTTTGTTGCTTGTCGCCACCATCCCGTCGAGGAGACCGGCGCGGGCGGCCAGGGCCGAGCCGGTGCAGACGCATAAGACCTTTTCGCTTTTCTCCGCCAGCGTTTTCAGCAGCGCGAGAAAGACCGGGTCGTCGACCAGCGTGCGGGTGCCGAAGCCGCCGGGAATCAGGAGAATGTCGTGCCGCACAATCTCCGCCACCGGCCGGGTGTTGATTCGGACATTGGCCGACCCCGCGACTTCGCCGCCGGAGACGGAAACGTAGTCGAGGGCGAACCGGTCCGGCAACCGGCCGAAGACCTCCGCCGGACCGAGCGCGTCGAGGACGGTGAACCCGTCGAAGCACAGAATATTGATCTGCTTCATGTTCATTCTTTCCAAATGCTACGGCGTCAGAAGTTTCGCCAGTGCCGAATTGCCTTTGGCGCGGGCCGTGTCGGCGGGCGTTTTTCCGGAGTTGTCCTTGAGTTTCGGGTCGGCGCCGCGCTTGAGCAGCAGTCGGACCAATCCGGGGGACCCCTCGTATTCCGCCGCGTAATGGAGGACGGTCCGGCCGGAGTTGTTCCGGTGGTTCACCTCCTTCACCGCGAGGGCGATCGGCTCCCAGACGGCCTGTCCCTGTCTGGTCTGGATGGCGAACATGAGCGCGGTGTCGCCGTCGTTGTCCCCCGCATCGGGGTCGGCTCCAGCTTTCAGCAGAACGTCGATCACCTCCGGCGCGCCCTTGGTGGCGGCGAACTGGAGCGCGGTGTGATTTTCCCGGTCCTTCGCGTTGACCGGGCAGCCGAGGGTGAGCAGCTTCTCGACGATTGCCGGCTTGTTGTGGAAACAGGCGGTCTGGAATGGCGTCCGGCCGTATTTCGGTTCGGGCCGGTTGAGCGGGTCTCCCGCTTTTTTGAGCACATCGAGCAATTCCGGCGCGGCGTCGCCGCGGGCGGCGAGAATGGCGGTTTCGCCGGGATAATTCTCAAACGCCGAATAGTCGTAGCCAAGGTCGATCATCGCGGCCATGACGTTGCCCGCGCCGGCTCCGGCTGCCGCCTGGAAGGGGCTGTACAGTTTCCGGTCGTCCTGGCAGTCGTAATATTTTTCTCCTCCAACCTGAAGCAGCCAGCGTCCGTAAAGATCGATCAGCAGATTTTTTTCATCTTTGGTCAGCTTTGCGGTGCGGATGAATTCCGCCAGTTTGATGCAGCCCGAATTCGGGTCCTGATCCAGATATTCGCGTTCGATCGCCTGGAGCTGCGCCCCGTGTTCGCCGGTGAAAAGAGCAAGCAGCGGGACCGGGTCGTAATAGGTCGGCATGCGCGGAACCGAGTAGGAGTGGATGCCGCCGCGCCAGCTGTGAGATGCCCAGTAATCGTGGAATGCTTTGTCGTCGAGCGGAATTTTCTTGCGTGTTTCCAACGCGCGGTCGTAACGGAGCGTCGCCATCTCAAACGTCATTTTGTGCATCAGGATGAACGTGGTCCAGGTTCCGTCGCGATGTTCGAGCAGGTACGCGTAGTAAACATCGATTTTTTCCGGAATGCCCGGACGGCGATACCAGTTCTGCCAGCGCCAGGCGCAGTCATCGACGATTCCGCCGATGGCGTCGAATCCGGCCGCGGGGATGTCCAGATCGTATTTCTTCGTATCGATCGCGGTTTCCGCCAGTTGGAAAATCAGTTCGTAGGAGCCGCACCAGCGGGGAAGCAGTGATGCTTCCAGCTCGGCGTACGCCGGGAAGTAGTCCGGCATCAGGCGAATCGCCTCGCGGAATGTTTCGATGCGGGAATCGATGCTGCCGATTCCTTTTTCCACGATGATAAGGGGCATGTAGGGATTCACCCGTTTGGGTTCGAGGCGGATCGCGTTACGGAGTTCCTCTCTCGCCTTCCTGAGTTCCCGATAGAAAACCTCCCAGCCCTCCTTGGTGACGGTGCTGCCCCAACCGTAGCCGCGCGCATCCCAGGCGCGGATGAGTCCGGCGCGCCCGGCAATCATGGAGCGCAGCCATGGGTCGAGCGGATGGGTCTTGAAGTAATCGTCCAGCTCCTTCCAGTTTTCATCCGTGCAATGATGGCTGAGGTAGTTATACATAAAGAGAGAATCGTCTTTGGAAAATGTTTTGTTTTTCAGCAGACTTTGCCATTCCCGCCCCGACAGCCGCCAGTTGAAGTTGCGCTGCTCCCCTTCCGAGTATTCGAAAATCATCTCGGCGATCACGCTGCGAGTGACACAGGGCGATGGATATTTCAGCTTCATAACGCGCAACAGGTGAAGCGTCTCCTTGTTGTTGAGCTTGCGTTTTTCCGAAAGGTTGATCAGGCGGAACAGTTCGTCGAGCGGTTCCTTGTCCTCTTTGGTCACCGCCGGTTCCGAATCGGGGAAGGCTTCGATGGCTCCGGAACGGACTTCGGCGAGCAGCCGCGCTTTGTGCCGGTCGGCTTTGGGATTCTCCTCCATGAAATGGTTGAACAGAAAATCGGTGAGCCGCTGCTGATAGCTGTTCGCGTTCAGCGCCGGATCGTCGATGTGGTCGTAGAGTCCGCTGAACGGATTTTTCTCCAGCGCCGCCTTCCGGGTCGGCCCGAGGGCGGGGGACTCTGTTTCATCGGCGGGGGAGGCGAGGGCGGCGAAGAGGAGCAGACAACCGAGAACGGCACGACATTTCATTTTCAACTCCGGATTTCAGCGATTGCGAACCCAAAACGAAAAAATGCTTGACTCTTGATGATACCATTCATTCCTGATGTTGTCAAGCCGGGGTTCGGCTTTCTTGCAAATTTCCCTTCCGCCATGTATGGTATACGATATGAAACAGGAAACCGCCATCTCATGCCGCGCCGGGTGCGGGGCGTGCTGCATCGCGCCGTCGATCACCTCGCCGATTCCGGGAATGCCGGAGGGAAAACCGGCGGGGGTGCTGTGCATTCATCTCGACGCGGAGTTCCGCTGCCGGATTTTCGGCTCGCCGGAACGCCCGCGCGTCTGCGGTTCGCTCGCTCCCGAAGCGGAGATGTGCGGCTCCTGCCGCGAGGACGCGCTCGCCTATCTCTCGTGGCTGGAAGAGGAAACCCGTTGATCCGGCGCTTACTCCATTCCGGCGAGATAGGTGTAGAGTTTGGTGTCGATGCCGACGCCTTCCGCCTCCTGGCGGGCGATGAATTCCGCCAGACCGGAACGTTTGACGCGGAACACTTCGATGCGTTCGTTCTCTTCCGGGTGGGGTTCTATTGTCACGCCGCGACAGGCGTCGCCGTCGACTTCCATGCGGACCATGCTGATGGTTTCGCCGGTGAGTCCGGGGGAGCTCCAGCCGGGGAGGGTTTGGCCGAGGACGCGCCCGCGGTATCCGGTCTCCTCGTAAAGTTCGCGGACGGCGGTCGCCTCGGGGGTCTCGCCGGGGTCGATCAATCCGGCGGGAAATTCCAATACCAGCCGCCCGGCGGGGGGGCGGAACTGGCGGATCAGCAGAATTTCGTCATCCGGGACGATGCGGGCGAGAATGAACACCGCCGAACCGGTTCCGCGACGGTCGCAGGATTCCCAGAGCCGGGTGCCGCTGCCGTTGTCATATTCGAGTTCGCGCAGCATGAGAAAGCGTCCTTCCCCGAGAACGCGCCTGAGTTTCGCTTCTGATTTCATTCTTTCGAAAAGCCTCTCGTATTGAAACTTACCTGGCGAACGCCCTCTCGGCCGGGCGATTTCGCCTCGCGTCGAAGGTGTCGCATTTCACTTTTTCTCCGGTATCGTTAATTTTCTTTTAAAATGCACTTGCAAAATCAATATTTCAAGTTTAAGTTATACATAACGGCACATGTTTGGTGTCGCAGGACGCGGTCGGGGGGACCGCATCGTTCGAAGATCTTTTTCTTGACGGAGCCGTCGGTCATTACGCCGAATCCGGCGTGGAAGGCTCCACTCAAAGCAACATGCCTCCGGGGATCATACGCTTCCGTCCGGCCATGGAATTTACAGGAAAACAGACATGATTTTGGGTGTTACCGGGGCGTTCGGCTGCGGCAAGAGCGCCGTTCTTGCCGCGTTCGCGGCCCGGGGATGGCGCACCGCCGATGCGGACCGGATCTGCCACGAACTCTACGCCGACCCGGAAGGGGAACCCGCCCGGAAATTCGCCGCCCGCTGGGGTGCGGAAATCCTGACTCCGGAGGGCGCGGTGGACCGCCGCAGATTGGGGGAAATCGTCTTTTCGGACAAGGAGGAGCTCGATTACCTGACCGGAGTTCTTTACCCGGAACTGTCGCGAAAACTCGACGAACTGATCGCCGGGTGCCGACGCGACGGGGCGAACGGAGCATTTGAGCTGCCGCTTCTGTTCGAGGCGGGGTACGAGAAGAAATTCGACCGGATCGTCGCGGTATGGGCCGCCCCCGCGATCCGATACGCGAGACTGCGCAGCCAGCGGAACTACTCCGATGAGGAGATTCGCCGCCGCGAAGTCAGACAGCTTATGGCGGATGTCAAAATGGAGCGCGCCGACTATGCTCTCATCAACAACGACGGTCTTCAGGGACTCGAAATGCAGTTGAACCGTCTGATCGAGAGCCTGGGAGCGGCGGCCTGAATGCCGGATTTTCTCCGGTGCAAACAAGTCATAAACCACTTTACAGTCAAGGTGATAATGTTATGAATGATTCCGATGAATTGATCCCGATGGCCGAAGAAGCCGGTGCGCAACGCGAATCCGCTGCACCGAAGAAGCGCGGCCGCCGTCCCGCCGGAGCGGAAAAGACCGCTGCCGATACGCCGCGTGAAAACACTCCCGCCGCTCCCGCGGCTTCCGGCGAAAACAAGATGCACCGTCCGTCCGCCAAGCGCAAGCCCGGCCGTCCGCGGAAGGGCGCGCCCGCGGAACCCGCGACCGGAGAGCTGCCGAACATCAATGAACCCTCCGCCGAAGATGTGATGCGTGAGCTCCTGATTGAGGAGCTGGCCGATGCCGCCGGCGATGTCAGCCCGGTGGCCGAGGAGTATCCGGCGGATGCGCCGGATGCGTCTGAGATGCCGGAGCGCGCACCGCGTTCCGAGCGCCAGATGCAGGAGCGCCCCGAGCGTTCCGAGCGCCCCGAACGGTTCGACCGTCAGGACCGCGAACACCGTCGCGGCAACGGGAACAACGGCAACGGGAATAATTATAATAACAACGGCAACAACAATAATAACAACGGCAACCGCCGCGAGCGCGATGCGCAGCGCGACCAGTTGCCGCGTGAACGGGATGCGCAGCGCGACCAGATGCCGCGTGAACGGGATGCGCAGCGCGAGCGCGACGTCCAGCGCGACCATGTGGTTTCTTCGCTCAATATCTCCGAGCTTCAGGAAAAATCGATGCAGGAGCTTGCGGCGATGGGCGCCGAGCTCGAAATCGAAGGCATCGGCGCTCTGGACAAATCGACGCTGGTCTGCGAAATTCTCCGCGCCAACGCCGAGAAGTGCGGCCAGATGTACGGCTCGGGCTACCTCGAAGTGCTGCCGGACGGATTCGGATTCCTGCGCAGCGCGAGTTACTGCTATCTGCCCTGTTCCGAAGACATTTATCTCTCGCCCTCGCAGATCAAGCGCTTTGCGCTGAAGACCGGTGACTTCATCGCCGGGCAGATCCGCACTCCGCGTGAGAAGGAACGCTTCTTTGCGATGCTCAAGGTCGAGAGCATCAACAACGACTCCCCGGAACGCAAGAAGGAGATCATCCCCTTCAACAGCCTGACGCCGTACTTTCCGACGCAGCGGCTGGTGCTCGAACGCGATCCGGCCGACTATTCGACCCGCATCGTCGACCTGGTGACCCCGATCGGCAAGGGGCAGCGCGGACTCATCGTGGCTCCGCCGCGGACCGGTAAAACCGTGCTCCTGCAGAAGATTGCGAACAGCATCCGGGCGAACAACCCCGAAGTGAAACTGATCATACTCCTCATCGACGAACGTCCCGAGGAAGTGACCGATATGAAGCGCTGCGTCGACGCCGAAGTGGTCAGCTCGACCTTCGACGAACCGCCCGAACGCCACGTCCAGGTCGCCGAAATGGTGATCGAGAAGGCGAAACGGCTGGTCGAATACAAACACGACGTGGTGATCCTGCTCGACAGCATCACCCGGTTGGCCCGCGCCTACAACACGCTCCAGCCGCACAGCGGCAAGATCCTGACCGGCGGTGTGGACGCGACCGCGCTGCACAAGCCCAAGAAGATTTTCGGCGCGGCGCGAAACATTGAGAACCACGGCAGCCTCACCATCATCGCCACCGCGCTGATCGAGACCGGCAGCCGCATGGATGACGTCATTTTCGAAGAGTTCAAAGGCACCGGCAATATGGAGCTGCACCTCGACCGCAACGTTTCCGACCGGCGCATCTACCCGGCGATCAACGTTGAGAAGTCCGGCACCCGCAAGGAGGAGCTGCTGCTCCATCCGGACGAACTCAGCAAGGTCTGGCTGCTGCGCAAGGCGATCAACGGCGTTCCGGCGACGGAGGCGATGGAGCTTCTGCTCGGGCGGCTGAAGAAGGTCAAGAGCAACATCGAATTCCTTCTGACGCTCCAGCCCGGCAATAATTGACGGGAAATCGCGGGATTCCGCGGAAAAACCAGGAGTTGCAATCATGGCGGAGAGCAAGAGAAAAAGCACGGTTTCCACCTATCTTCTGCTCTTTGTTCTGGCGCTGATCTTTGCGGCGGCGGCGGTCTTGCTGCTGCCGGTCTACCGCAGCTACCAGAAGAAAAAGACGGAACTGGGGACCTTGACCGAACAACTCAACGACAAGCGCGACGAGAGCGCCCGGCTGAAAACCGACGTGGCCGATCTTCAGGATTCCCCGGCGGCGGTCGAGCGGGTTGCCCGCGAAAAATTCGGGCTTGCCAAGGAGGGGGAGCGGGTGATCCGTTACCCCGTCCCTGTAAAGGATAGCAAGAGTTCCGACTCCGGCGCCCGATAAGAAGGGACGCCGATGCGGGGCAATGTGCGGACAGGTGCAAATTATTTGCATTTTCCGCATTTTTCATGTTGATTTTGTGGAACTGGTTTCTATATTAAAAGAAAGACATTTTTTCCGTAGGCTTTTGTGTTTTTTCGGAACGCAAAAGGCGGAAATGGAACGATTTCGCACCGTACGGACTTTTGTACAGAAGGGGATTGGACAGTGAAAAAGAACAAGACCGTCGTGTTGGGAGCTGCGGCTCTCTGTGTGGGAATGCTTGGGTTTACCGGCTGCAACAACCAGGTGATGGGGAAACGCGATTATGTTCGCGACAAGTCGGATTTGACGACGACGCCGATGCCGGAAGGCACTGCGGCTCCCGCCGAGACGGTTCCTCAGGCTCTGGCCCCTCAAACTCCGGCGCAGACTGCGGCTCCGGCCGTGAAGCCGCAGGCCAGCTATGAACCGATGAAGCCGGTCGCCTCTTCTCCGGTGACCCATGTTCCGGCGGGTGGCAAGAGCGGCAGTGCCGCTTCCGGCGTTGCCCGGACGCATGTGGTCAAATCCGGCGACACGCTCGGACATATCGCCCGCCAGTACGGCGTTTCGATTGCGGCGATCATGCAGGCGAACAGCCTCGATGAAGCCAAGGCCCGGCGCCTCCAGGTCGGCCAGAAGCTGAACATCCCCGCCGGCGGCAAGGCGGCCGTGTCGGCCAAGGCCCCGGCCAAGACCGGCAAGACTGCCGGCAAGGCGGAGACCAAGGGCGAAGCGGTCAAGGGCAACGGCGTCAACGGCGACGGGACCTATACGGTTCAGCCCGGCGACTTCCCCGAGAGAATCGCTCATAAACTCGGAGTCAAGGTTTCCGAGCTGATGAAGGCCAACAATCTGACTCCGGATGCTGCCAAACGGCTCCAGGTCGGCCAGAAGATCACGGTGCCCGGAAAGAGTTCGACGAGTGGTGATGCCTCCGTTACGGCCGACAAGGGAACGCCTGCCACGCAGGGAACTCCTGCGGTTCCGGGAAATGAACAGCTCGACAGCGTCCTGAATGAATCCGAAGTGAAGGTCCCGACCGAGGGCGTCACTCCGCAGGTTGTCGAAACCCAGAAGGTCGACACCGCCGGGCAGCTTGCCTCCGACGAGGTGGTTCCGGCCCTGAACCAGATTCCGGTTATCGTCGATGAGGACACCACGGTCGAAGCGTTCGCCGCCAAGCACAACGTCACCGTCGACAAGCTCAAGGAACTGAACCCCGGAACGCTTCCGGCCAGCGGCAAGCTGACCAAGAACCTGCTCCTGATGGTTCCCGGCAAATAAGTCATGGGACTTGGAGGAGGCGCTTCGCCCTCCTCCAAACCTCCTCCCGACCGGCAGCGTGCCGGTGCGGTCGCCTCATGAAGCTTCGCTTCATGAGGCTTGATTTTTTCAGGGGAATTGAGTGGGTGGTTCGAGGTTCCGCGGGGCGCAAAATACCGCTCCCTCCGGCAACCTCTCTCTGCTTTTTTGCAGAGAGAGGGCACTCCGGTCGCCTGTTTTTGCAGGAGGAATGAGAACTCGCCGCAAGACCGTTGCGGAAACGGCTTGGTAGTTCTACTCATGTGGAGATCATTAACCGGGCTTGGCAGGCACACGAATCGTTTCCGGCAGGTTGCGGCAAGTTCATTTTCGTGGGTAACGCCGGGCCGGGGGCTCCCACGCGAGGGCAAGGCGAAGCCGAGCCCGAGCTCCCCGGCCGCACGCCGGGCATGACCCATACAAGCGAACTCGCGCCAGACGGCCGGAAACGGTTCGAAAGCCTGCCAAGCCCCCGCAAAGATCTCCACACGAGCAGACTAACCAACTCGTCTTGCAATGGTCTTGTACCCCGCAAACCAACTTCCTGCAAAAACAGGCGGAAGGAGTGCCCTCTCGCCCCATAAAAGGGGCGAGAGGCGCCGGAGGGAGCGGTATTTTGCGCCCTCCGGAACCTCGAATTACCTCCCGAACTTCCCCCGTCGGAGCACCAAATGCGCAGCATTTGATGCGGATCTAGTACCCGGCACCGGCACCCTGCCGGTCGGGGGGAGGTTTGGAGGGGGACGAAGT
>CAYSZM010000100.1:0-13066 GCA_964435365.1 uncultured Victivallis sp.
CATCGCGCTCCGCCAGATCGCGGTGTCGATGATTCCGTCGGTGATCGCGGCGGTGCGCGAATTCAACGCCTCGTTCCGCCGCCAGTGGCTGCGGACGGCGAAACCGTTCGGCCTCGAAGTGATCCAGGCCCGCAACGCGACGGTCGTCGCGCGGCTGGAGGAAACGGCGCTGCGTCTCCGCGAATACCTCGACGGCGCCGTCGGCTCGATCGAAGAGCTCGACGCGCGGCTGCCGCAGGGCGAAACACAGACCAACATGCTGCACTGGTACTCCCGGGCGGCGACTTCCTCCTGGGGGCTCTGAGGCATGAACGGCGAAGCGGTTTTATCGAACGCACCCGGCGAACGGATCGTGATCGACGATCCCGGAGCGGCGCTGACCGCCGAATTGCGGAAACGCGGACCGGGCAAGGTGCTGGTCTGCTCCGGCCGCAATTCCGCCGATGCGAACGGGGGAATCCGCTTCGTCGCCCAAGCGATTGAGGCTGCCAATTGCGAACCGGTCCGCTTCACGGAGATTGAGGCGGAGCCCGTCGTCGTCACCGTCGAGACGCTGATCGGGCGCATCCGCAAAGAGAAGCCCGTCGCGGTGATCGCCGTCGGCGGCGGCAGCGCGATGGACGCGGCCAAGGCGGCCTACCTCGCGGCGCAGTCGGGCTGGAAGCTCGCCGACCACTTCGGCGTCAACCGCTGGAGCGAGGCGTGCCCCGGAGCGAATCCGGACCGGGTGATCTGTATTCCCACCACCTCCGGCACCGGCTCGGAGGCGACGCCGTACAGCAACATCGTCGACCCCGCGCTCGGGGTCAAGAAACTGATTTCCGAACGGTTCATCGTGCCGGAACTGGCGCTGCTGGTTCCGGAGCTGACCGCAAGCATGCCGGAATCCGTCACACGGGCAACCGGCTGCGACGCGCTGGCGCACGCGATCGAAGGGTTCCTCAACGTCGGCGCCGACGGCAACCACCCCGACGCGAACGATTGGGCGCTCCGTGCGATCCGGCTGGTTGCGGAGAACCTCCCCGCCGCCATCGCGGACGGGGCGAACGCCGCCGCCCGCCGGAACATGGCCGTCGCCGCGACGCTCGGCGGCATGGTGATCCGTTTCAAATCGACCGGGCTGCCGCACCTGGCGAGCTTCTCCTGGTTCGGCAAGCTCGAACACGGCATCGCGGTGGCCATGCTGCTGCCGGAGTGCTGGCGCTACTATCTCGGCAACCCCGCCGTCGCGGAGCGCACCATGCTGCTCGCCCCGGTGTTCCCGGGAGCGACGCCCGAAGCGGTGATCGCGTCGTACCGCCGTTTCCTCGACGGAATCAATGTTCCCGCCGCATTGCGCGACTGCCCCGGCATCACGCCGGAACTGCTGGCGGCGACCGCGAAGAGCGGCGCGCAGAACAAAATGAAACTCGAAAACGCCCCGCGCCCGGTCCCGGTGGAGGATTCGGAGCGGATTCTTGCGGAAATCCTGGAAAAAACCGCGAACGGAGAGCCGGTGATTCACCTGGCTGGAGATTCGACGGTCAGCGACTATCCCCCGGAGCAATTCCCGATGACCGGCTGGGGACAGGCGCTGCGCGACTTCTGCCGCCCCGGAATCGCCGTCCACAACCACGCCTCGCCCGGCCGGAGCACCAAGTCGTTCCGTGACGAAAACCGCTGGCGGAAACTGCTGGACGAGCTGCGTCCGGGGGATTTCGTCCTGATCCAGTTCGGCCACAACGACCAGAAGGCGGACCAGCCGGAGCTTTATGCCGAAGCCGAGACCGCTTACCGGGCCAATCTCGAAACCTATCTGCGCGAAGTCCGGGAGCGGAAAGCGACACCGGTGCTGTGCACCTCGGTCAACCGCCGCCGGTTCAACGAGGCGGGGGAATTTTACTCCACCCTCGGCGAGTATCCGCGCGTCGCCCGCGAAGTCGGCAGGGCGACCGGAACGGCGGTGATCGACCTCAACGCGATTACGGCAGAATGGTTCCGGTCCGAAGGTCCGGCCGGAACCGTCAAATACTTCACCATCGTCAAGCCCGGCGAATACCCCGGCTATCCCGACGGGGTGGAAGACAACAGTCACTTTTGCCGCTTCGGGGCGGAACAAATCGCCTGCGAGGTGGTCCGATGCGCGAAGGAGCAGAAGCTTCCGCTCGCCAATCTTTTCATCAACCCCAAATAACAAGGACAACACTATGGTTCACGTGATCGCCCGCTGCGTCATCAAGGAAGGCGGCCTGGAGAAATTCCTCGAAATCCTCAATGACAACATTCCGAACGTGCTCGCCGAAGACGGCTGCATCCGCTACGAAGCCTGCGTCGACGCCAACGCCGGAATCGGCGCGCCCGCCGATCCCAACGCAGTCACCATCCTCGAGACCTGGAAGTCGCCGGAGCACCTCAAGGCGCACCTCGGCACGCCGCATATGGCCGCCTACCGCGAAGCGGTCACCCCGCTGCGCGCTTCGTCCGTCGTCACCGTCGTAAAACCGGCGTAACCGGATCAGAGAAGGGGAGGAGCGGATCATGGTCAAATATTCGATCGTCATTCCGACGCTGAACGAACGGGAGAACATCCTGCTCCTCATCGGCCGCATCGAACAGTGCGGCCTCGAAAACTACGAAATCATCGTCGCCGACGAGAACTCGCCGGACGGCACGGCCGACGCGGTCAACGAATACGCCGCCCTCGGCCACCCCTACGTCCGCGCCATCCTCAACGACGGCATCCCCGGGCTGAGCCCGAGCATCGTCAAGGGGTTCAAGGCGGCGAAAGGGGAATTCCTCTGCTGCATGGACGGCGACCTCCAGCACGACGTGGGCGACCTGCCCGGACTGTTGAGCGAGCTTGAGGAATGCGATTTCGTCATCGGTTCGCGCTATGCGGCCGGCGGCGGCTTCCGGGAGAAGTGGAATCCGTTCCGCGTCCTGGTCAGCCGGACGGCGGCGCTGATGGCGCGCATCATGCTCGGAATCAAGGTCAAAGACCCGATGTCCGGCTTCTTCGCCTTGCGCCGCACCGCGTTCGACCGGGTCGCGCCGCGCCTCAGCCCGAAAGGGTTCAAGATCATGCTGGAATTGCTCTATCTCTTGACCCACTCCCCGGAACCGTGTCTCGTGGTCGAGCACGGCATCACCTTCGGGCTGCGGGAACACGGAGAAAGCAAGCTCTCCGCCAAGGTCATGCTCGATTATCTGCGGATGCTCCGCGCACTCCGCCGCAGCAAACAGGCGTAAGCGCCGTCGTGCCCGCCGGAAGGCAGCTGCAATTCGGATGTTTCGACCGAGAAATCCGGATGCGCCGCCGCAAACGCCTCAACCTGATGCGCGTTCTCTTCCGGCTCGATGCTGCATGTGCTGTACACCAGCTGCCCGCCGGGGGCGACCCGCTCCGCCGCCGCGTCGAGAATCGAACGCTGCAGCGCAACCGTCTCCGCCAGCGCGTCGGCCCGGAAGCGCCACAGCGCATCGGGACGCCGCCGGAACACTCCCGTGTTCGAGCACGGCACATCGGCCAGCACCAGGTCATACTCCCCGGTCAGTTCTCCCGGTTCCGCGACGACCACCGAAAAATCGAGGCCGCGGCAGTTGAAATTCTGCCGGGTCTGCTCCTGCCGCCGGGCCGAACGGTCGGCGGCGACAAGCGTCGTTCCCGGCTTCATCCGCGAAGCGAGCAGCAGCGATTTGCCGCCCGGCGCGGCGCACACGTCGAGAATGCTCTTCACCGGTTCCAGGTCGGGCAGTGACGCGGCGACGGCGGTGGCGGGGTCCTGCACATAGATCCGCCCTGCCCTGAGCGCTTCGGATTCCAGAATCGCGCCGGGTTTGGCCGACTCGAAAAAGCGGAACGGCCCCCGGCAGGGAACCGGAGTCGCCTCCCAGTCCGCCGACGGCTCGAACCCGGCCTCGGCGCGGAACGTGAAGGGCGCCGGAGCGAGAAAGGCCTCGCTCATCGCCGCCAGTTCCGCCGCGGAAAAACGGCGGCTCCACCGCTTGAACAGCGCGGGCGGAAACACCGCGGCGGGAGAATTCTCCACCTCCGGCAGCTCGCGCACCGCGCGGCGAAGCACGGCGTTGACGAACTTCGCCTCGTTTGCGTTGCCCACCGTTTTGACCAGGTCGACCGCGACGTTCACCGCCGATTCCGGCGCGATGCCGCTCTGGAAGCGGATCTGGGTCAGCACCGCCTCCAGCACCCGGCGGATGCGCGGGCGGGGCGGACGCTGCGCCAGATTCCCGATCCAGCCGTCGATCAACCGTTTGCGGCGGAAGTAGAGGAAAAGCAGACTGCCGGTCGTGCGGCGCTGTTCCGGATGCGCGAGCGAACCGTCCAGCGCGTCGTCCAGGCTTTTTTCCCCGTTCTCGACCAACGCCAGCACGTTGGCGGCGTCGGCGAGGATTCCGGAGGCCGTATCGGTCAGCACTTTTCGCATTCGTCGCCCAGGTAGAGCCCCGGCATCAGGTAGCCGCGGACGTCGTCGATCACCGAATCATGGAGACTGGTCGCCTCGCGCTCGTAACCGAGCGCCCGAAGCTTGCCCATCTCCGCCTTGGTGTAGTATTGATAGCGGTCGCGCAGCTGCTCCGGCATATCGACGTATTCGATATCGACCGGCTTGCCGAGCGCCTCGAAAGCGGCGGAAGCGAGCGCGTTCCAGGTCTCCGCCCGGCCGCTGCCGATGTTGTAGAGCCCGAAGCCCCGCGGATGCCCGAGGAGGAAGAGAATCATATCCGCCGCGTCCTTCACATAGAGGAAGTCGCGCATCTGCTCGCCGTCGGCGTATTCCGGGCGATAGGAGCGGAACAGTTTGAGCGTTCCGGTCTCGCTGATCTGCTCGAACGCGCGCAGGACGACGCTGCGCATCTCCCCCTTGTGCCGCTCGTTGGGCCCGTAGACGTTGGAAAATTTGCAGCCGGTGATCTTCCCCAGCACGCCGTGGCGCTTCGCCCAGAGGTCGAACATCTGCTTGGAGTAACCGTACATGTTCATCGGCCGGAGCTTCTCGATGCCCGACTCGTCGTCGACGTAGCCGCAGCTCCCGTCGCCGTAGGTGGCGCAGCTCGACGCATAGAGGAAACGGATGCCGCGCCCGAGGCAGTATTCGGCCAGCTCTTTTGTGGCGAGAAAATTGTTGTCGGCGAGATACGAGGCGTTGCGTTCCGTCGTCGCGGAACAGGCGCCCATGTGGATCACGCCCTCGATCCGGGCGCCGTCGAAACCGCCCGCCGCAAGACGGGAGCGGAATTCATCCTTCTCCAGATAATCGTCGAAGGCCAGCGCCCGCAGATTCTTCCACTTGTCCGACGTGCCGAGGTGGTCGACCACCAGAATGTCATCCACGCCGCGCCGGTTCAATTCCCAGACCACGGCGCTGCCGATCAAACCGGCGCCTCCGGTAACGATATACATGTTAATTATTCCCCCAGAATTTGCTGCCGCGCGACGATCCCGGATCTCGCATCATGCTGTCAGCCCGGCTCAACACCGAATTCTGGCCCTCCTGAAGCGGTCCGGTGAGGCCGGTCAGATAAATCGAAAACAGAAAACTCTGCTTGTAACTGTTCTTGTCGTCGTCATGCTCCCACTGAAGCCCGGCCGCGACTTCGAAGCAGTGGAAATTGCGGACGATCTGAACCGCCTGCGAATCGATGTTGCCGGCCTGAACGTCGTACGCCAGCGAATAGGAGGCGAATGTCCGGCGGTCCGGCGTGAGCGGCAGGCGGACACCGAACTGGAACTGCTCGGTGTGCGTGGAAAAATAGTTGTTGAAAAACGAACCGGCGTCAAGCTGGGTCAGCGTGGAGCCCATCGAATAGGCGCTGCGCGACCCGTAAGGCCGGTTGTAGACGTAGGAGAGGGTGAAATCCCAATCCTCCGCCGGAGAGTACTTCAAGGTGATGTTCCAGCGGTTGAGCCATTTGAGGTCGAGGCCGGGGTGACCGGCGTCGCGGCCGTTGCGCATGGTTTCCGGTATGCTGCCGTTGTTGTTGCCGGCATCGATCGAGAAGAACGTCGAAATCGAAAATCCCTTGAACGGAGTGGCGGTCAGGATCGTGCAGAAATCGCCGATCCGGTTGTATCCGTCCTGCTCTTTCGCATGCAAATCCCAATAGTTCTCCATCGAGAGATATTCCCGGACGGCGTTTCCATTCCGGGTCTGCAACCGGTTTTCCAACCCGAAGCGGATGAAGTTCTCTTCCTGAATCCGGTCGATGTCGTCGAAGTAGTAGAGATGATCCCGGTCGACCGTCGGCTTCGGAATCAACGTGTAATTGATGTAGGGCCGGATCACATGACGCAGCCCGTCCAGCGCCAGAAACGAATTGCGGACATTCTGCCAGCTGTTGTAAATCTTGGTGGACGCCTCCAAACCGACTTCACCGGCGAACCGCAGTTTCGCGTTCCCCTTGTCGTCGTAGTTGTTGAGGATCATCCCGTTGGTGTTCTGCAGATTGGCGGCCTGGAACAGCGTAGCAAGGTCCTGCGACGAAACCTTGTTCTTCGACGTGTTCGAATAGGCGGTCATCTTGAGGCCGGCACGCGGAACCAGCGTCAGCCAGTCGAAACGGAACGGAAAATAAAGGAAATGCGTCGTATCGAGACGGAAGCTCGAATAATTCTTCAACTTCTGATTCGGCAGGTTCTTGGTGTCATAATCGAACTTGACCCAGTCCATTTTGAGGTAGTCCGTCGACAGATCGCCCTGATAGTAGAAATTCGTATTCAGGATCTGCTGGCGCTGAACGTCGAGCCGGAACCCCGGCAGCCGCTCCACCGTCGAATAGAAACTGTTCACTTTCGGCCGGACATACAAAGACGCGCTGAAATGGTCGAACTGCTGTTCCAGCGAAGCGTAGGTCGCCGGCTGCGGGTCCGAATTATAGCGCCCGGAAAAGAAGTCCCGGGTGAAATACGGATCGCTCATCAGCTCGAACACACCGCGAAAATCCAGCCGGGGCGTGATATGCGTCACGTTGGTCAGGCGGAAATCGTAACGATAGTTCGGGACTTTGATCCGGTACTTGTCGTAATCGTCGCTTTCATTCGGATTCTTATCCCAGATCCCGTAACCGAAGATGTTGGTGCGGGAATTCCCCGTCTCGAAGTCGGCGTCGGCGCCGTAGCCGTAGCCGCGCTTCGAATAGTAGTCGCCGAGCACCTTGATCGTCGAATACGGATAATCGGTCAGGTCGAACCGCTTGGAGAGCGATACGAAATACCCCCAATCCGAAGATTTCCCCGCCTGGATGCTGAACAGACCGGGCGATTCGTCCTTCGGCTTGTAGAACACCGGCAGCCAGAGCACCGGCACCCCGTACACCTTCCAGAAACCGTTGGTCAGGAACACGGAATGGTCGCCGACGTCGGTGTCGATCGTCTCGATCCCGTAAAACTCGGTAGTATGCGGGGTGAACTGCGCTTCGCCGCAACCGATCGAATAGTGACCGTGGTCACACTCCAGATAGTTGCACGAGCTGATCTCGGCGTTCTTCACCGTGATCACGCCATCCGGCTTGCGTTCGCCGCTTTCGGCGCGGCAGACGTAGGTTTTGAACGTCAGGCTCGCCTCTTTGAACTGGAAATAACCGCTGTCGAGATTGCCGGCCAGCTTCTGCGCGCCGATGTTGTCGGTCAGCACCGAAGCCGAGATCTGAATCTGCTGCTCCCCCCAGACATTGCCGACAATGCCGAGGACCTTGACGCTGCAATTCGGAGCGTTTTCGAGACGGGCCAGCTTTTCCGGGTCCACGACGCCGCCGGTATTCTGCCAGCGGTGGACCCGGACGTTGCCGGACACCTCGAAGTCGCGGCTCTCGATATTGATTACCGCCTCATCCGCGTAAATCTCCAGATCCCCGGCGGGGATGTAGACTTTCTTCGCAATGATGTTCTTGCCGACAAATTGCCAACTGTCGGCGTTGAACTCCTTGAACGAGGAGAAATTCAACTTGGACGCGGCGAACGAGGCGGCGTACAGCGGCGCGATGAGCGCCGAAGCGCATACGCACAGAGCCAGCAGCAGTTTTCCCCTGAATGAAAGCAACGCTTCAACCTTCCTTGTCGTAGAGGCGCTTCAATTCCGCTTCCGTCGCCAATGTGTAGTAACCGGCGCAGTCGAGCGTCTCCTTGACGGCGTCGCCGAGGGTTCCGACCTGGGCGATCGGCGTCAGCGGCATATCCGGCGCGTTCGGGAAGATCACCGTCTTGCCCGGGAACTTCGCGGCGATCACCGCTTCGAGCCCCTGCTTCAAAACGTTCATTCCGCCGATCGCCGCCAGCGCGGTCACCGGCTTCAGGTCGCCCTGCTCGGCGAGGAGCAGCGTGTGGCGGAGATGCTCCGTCTTGCTGCCGCTCGAACCGATGTAACGCTGGTTGCGCTCGACGATCCCCTCGACCGAAAGCATGCCTTCCACCCCGGCCGGAATTCCGGCGAAGATGTTCATGAGGCCGTCTTTGCCGAGGTAATTCGCGGCATGGACCAGCACCGGAACCACCGGCACCAGCATGATGATGTCGTCAAAGCCTTCCGGCGCGAAGTCGCGCAGCACGGCGTCGAACTCCTCCTTCGACATCGTCGAGGGGTTGACCGCCTTGAACTCGACCTTCCGCGCGGCGATCGCGTCGCCGAGCAGCCGCTCGACGTTGGCGATGCGCGCCGAATCCATATCGCTCACCAGGATGCGCGACGGACCGTCCGGATTTTCCACCGCGAGCTGCGTGTGCATCTGGCCCATCGCCCCGGCGCCGCCGGGGAGCCAGCACGTGCCGCCCTTTTTGACCGTGCTCCGGACGTTGCGGTTGTAGGCGGCGGAAAGCTCCGTCCCCTTCGCGCCCTGATAGTAGAAGCCTTCGTAGTGAATCCGGCCCACGTCGAACATTCCGGCGCGGCCCTTGTAGTCGCCGATAAAGCTGGTCACCGCGCCGCGGCCGCCGAGCTTGGCGGCGGGTTCGGCGAATTCGGCGGGAAGATTGCAGAGGAAGATATCGTCGAACTGGACTCCGCCCGGAACCTCGTCGACCAGCGTCATCTTGACGCCGAGCTCGGAATTGAGCGCCTCGACCGCCTGCGGGGAGAGCCCGAAGCCGACCACGCTGGCCGGCGCGGCCGCTTTGAGCGCCGCACCGGCGGAGTAAACCTGACTGTCTCCGGCCGCGATGAACACCCGGCCGTTTTTGAGCGGAGCCGTGCGGTTCTCGATCATATAGCTGGCCTGGACGCAGGTCCACGGCTCCAGCAACGCGGCGATGGCGGACGGCATGTCGTCGGAGATCGGCAGGAGGTAGCACCCTTCGTCGCCGTTCAGCACCCGCTGGTCGATGACGCTGTACTGCTCCATGCCGCCGTTGATCGCGTAGCCGTAGGCGAAGCCCTTGCCGTTCACATAGATGTCGGCCTGGATGATGAAACGCTGGCCGGGCTCGAATTTCCCGGTGAGGTTGTCGCCGACCTTGACGACGCTCATCACCGCTTCGTGGCCGGGGACCACCGGGTCGCTCTTGAGGTCTTTGGAAATCACGCGCGGATGCGCTTCACCCGCCCGGATCAGTTTCACGTCGGAGAAGCAGAGCCCGATCGCGTCGATCCGCACCAGGAGTTCGTCGGGCCCGATCTGCGGAACCGGAATCGTGCTGGGGCCGTCGTTCTCGCCGAAGTTCTCCATACCGGCCCCGAAAAGCTGCCACGCCAGCATCTTTTCCGGAATCGAAACGTTCTGCATTGCTCTTCCCTTTCTCCCTGTTATGACTCGGAATCCATCGCCTGCCAGAGCGCAAGGCGGGATTGAATGAAACCGATGATCTCCTGCTGAAGCGCCTGGCCGTTTCCCTCGACCGCGCGCGCCGGAGCGAATTCAAAATGGACGCCGCGCTTCGGCCGCACCGGGCCCATGTCGCGCAGCAGTTTGCCGTTGCCTAAAAAGTCGGTCTTGAGCGCGAACGGGAGCACCCGCACGCCGGCCGATTTCGCCAGCTTGATGCCGATCGAATTGAATTTCGCCGCATCGAACTCCTCGCTTCGCGTGGACTGCGGGAAAATGATGATCGAACGGCCCGATTCAAGAATTTTCTTCCCGTCGCCGAGCACGGCGCGCAGGTCGTCGCGCGGATTCTCGCGCCCGACCGGAATCGCCCCGAGCGAAACCATGATGTCGCGGAAAAACGGAACCGTCAGCAGCGACTGCTTGATGACGAAGGTGAAATCGAGGTATTCCCGCGCCACCGCGTGGAACAGCGCCGTCTCCAGCAAACTCATATGGTTGCCGATCAGCACCACCGGTTCGCCGGAAACCGCGCGGAGATGCTCCAGCCCGCGCAGGTGGATCTTGCCGCCGCACTTTTCGACCAGCCGGAAGTTCTTGTTGGAATAATAGATCTGATGCTCTTTGTCGAGCCTGCCCCGGCGTCCGCATCGCCCGGTGCGGGCAAAGACGCCGAAGTTGTTCAGATAGAAATACCAACGACTTCCGAGCGAAAGGCGGTAAAGCATGGATTTCCGCATATCGGCCGGGGTGTCATAGGCATCGCCGGCGAAAAGATACTGACCGTGTTCCATTGACCTGCTATCGATTAATGATGTTTAAAACGATTCCGAACGGGTTAATATATCACGCGACACGGCAAATTGCAATCGTCTCCGCGATCTGGAGATCGAAGTCGTCGTCACGATCTAGAGATCGAAGTCGTCGTCGAGCACCGACATCTCGTCTTCGACGAAATTCAGCGCCAGTTTGAACGCGACGGCGCGATGGCTGATCTTGTTCTTGAGCTCCTGCGCCATCTCGCCGAAAGTCTCTTCGTAGCCGTCCGGCTGAAACACCGGGTCGTAGCCGAAGCCGTCGGCGCCGCGCGGAGCGTCGATGATGCGCCCCTTGACTTCGCCTTCGAAGGTCTCGATCACTTCGCCGTTCACCGCGATCGCAATCGCGCAGACGAAACGGGCGCGGCGGTTCTCCACGCCTTCGAGCTCGCCGAGCAGCTTGGAGATCCGCTCCGCATCGGTCGGCGCGTAGCGGGACGAGTAGATGCCGGGGCGGCCGTCGAGCGCCTCCACCTCAAGCCCGGAATCGTCGGCGAACGCCGGAACGTCGCAGTATTTGCACGCGGCCAGCGCCTTTTTCGCGGCGTTTTCGCGGAATGTGGCTCCATCCTCTTCGACCCCCGGGAAATTCGGGAAGTCGAGCAGCGACTTCAACTCAACCTTCTGCCCTTCGAGGAGTTTCTCGTACTCTTCGACCTTGTGAGCATTGCTCGTGGCGACGACAATATAAGCCATACATCTCCCGGATATTTCTTGCGTTCCCGTTTCTTATCATATATATTATAACTGAAATGGACGCTTTACAAATGAATCTGGAAAATTGCGCCGAACTTTTTGAATCTTTCCGCAAGGGCACCCTTTTCGTCGGTTTTTCCGGCGGAGCGGACAGCACCGCGGCGCTTCTCGTCGCGGCGAAATCAGGCTGCCGGACGGTCGCCGTGCACTTCGACCACGGCCTCCGCGGCGAAGAGTCGCGCCGCGAAGCCGAAGCGGCCCGCAAGTTCACCACCGCCCGCGGCATCGAATTCCGGCTGGTCCGGCTCGAACTCGCCCCCGGCCCCAACCTCGAAGCCGCCGCCCGCGCCGCCCGTCTGGCGGTCTGGAAGGAGCTCGCCGCCGGCCGCCCCGACACGGCGGTCGTGCTCGGCCACCACGCCGACGACCGCGCCGAAACGCTGCTGCTGCGGCTGCTGCGCGGCTCCAACACAAGCGGACTCGCCGCGCTCCGCGAAACCAGCCGCGTCGAAGGCGTCACCTTCCTGCGGCCGCTGCTGCGGGTGCGCCGGGGCGAAATCGAAGCCTACCTGCGCAATGTGCACGGAATCCAAAGCTGGGCCGAGGACTCCAGCAACGCCGACGAGTCGCTGACCCGCAACGCGCTCCGCCATCGGATTCTGCCCGATCTCGCCCGGCTGACCCCGGGTAGTGAGGCGGGGATCTTTCACTCGCTCGACGCGGTCGAAGACGACGCGGCGTTCCTCGAAGCCGAGGCCGGGCGCCGCTGCCGGGAAGCCACCGCCGAAGAACGCGGTTCGTTCGCCTTCTGGATGTCACAGCCGCCCGCGATGCGGGTCCGGCTGCTGCGGCTGTTCGTCGCGGAGGGGTCGAACCGCGATTTCATCCCGAACCGCGCGCTGCTCGAGCGGTTCGATTCGCTGCTGAAAGCCCCCTCCCCCGAGGCGCGGCTGCTGCAACTCGACGCCGGGCGGATGCTCCTCTTCCGCAACGAAACGCTGGAGCTGAAACTGGAAGAATCTGCTCCAGACGGCCCCGCCGCCTGGAACTGGCGGACGACTCCGGAACTGGCCTGGAACGGCTTCCACCTGCGGGCGGAGCCGGTCGCCTATCCGGTTCCGGGCACGGCCGACACGGCGCTTTTCGACGCAGACGCCCTGCCCGATGAACTGACCGTCGACCGCCGCCGGGAGGGCGACCGCATCGTCCCCTTCGGCGAAAGCAAGCCGCGTCCGCTCAAAAAACTGCGCATCGACCGCGGACTGCCGACAGAAGATCCCCGGCCCGTCCTGAGGGGACGGAACGGGGATCTCTTCTGGGCTCCGGGAATCCGCCACTCCAACCTGGCGCGGATCACGGAAGCGACGGAGCGCATCGTTCTAGTGCATTGTAAATCTTGAATGTTCGGATATGCGACAGGGATTTTGAACGGGATTGCGATTTTGCAAATCCGCCGATACTGGAGGTATCGAAGGAATTTGCAAGGTCGCAAGGCCGTTTGAAAGACCAGAGCAGAGCGAACAATGAAAGTTTACAATGCACCAGTGACGCTCTCCGCCGCGGAGCCCGATCTCAGTTGACACGCTGCGAATGCAGCGTCAGCCTCATCCGGTTGAGGAAGTCCAGCTGGAATCCGGCGCGGTGGTCGTAGAGCCGGCTGGTGATCATCTTGACCACGTCCTGAACCAGCATCCAGACCAGATTATAGACCCAGACCAGGCCGATCAGCGCCCACGGCAGGGTCGGGACCAGCCAGCCGAATCCGCACATCAGCGCGGCGAAAACCTGCGTGCCGACCAGCG
>CAYSZM010000101.1:0-13026 GCA_964435365.1 uncultured Victivallis sp.
CGCATCAAATGCTGCGCATTTAATGCTCCGACTAAGAAATTCGGGAGGTAGTACGAGGTTCCGGAGGACGCAAAATACCGCTCCGTCGGCGCCTCTTGCCCTTTTTTTAGGGCAAGAGGGCACTCCTACGCCTGTTTTTGCAGGAGGAATGAGAACTGACCGTAAGACCGTTGCGGGGGGGCGTGGTAGCTCTGCTCGTGTGGAGATCGATACAAGGGCTTGGCAGGCCATTCAGGATGCTCATGGACCCTCGCTGAAGGTTCCCGGCCGTCTGGCGTGAGTTCCCTTGTTTGGGTCATTCCCGGCGCGCGGCTTTGAGCTTGGCCCCCGGCAATCCCCGCTTTTTGCAAAGTTGTAAAGTACCCGAAGCCCGCCGCAGGCGGGACCCGAGGCCTGTGGCCGAAGGGTGGCAACTTTTTGGGGTGAGGCACCCTGCCGGTCGGGGTGAGGTTCGGAGGAGGACGAAGCGCCCCCTCCGATTCCTGCGGGTGGAGAAAGGTTATTCGAATTGGAGGGCCGTCATGGAGTGAGGGGGGAGCTGGAGCTGGAGGGCGTCTCCGACGACGACTTCCTGCTTGCGGACCGGGTTGAAGTCTTTGACGGAAGCGACGCTTTCCTGAAAGAGTTCTTCGACGGTGACTTTGGCGGCCTTGAAATGATCGAGCTTGATTTTGACGGGAATGGTCTGGTCATAGCTTCGGTTGAAGACGATGACGTAGAGTTTTTTGCCGTCTTTTGATTTGGTCGCATAGCTGCTGACGCCGGGATAGGCGGGGAAATGGCCGGCGGGGCGCGCGGTGATTTCAAGGTTGCGGAATTCCAGTTTTCCGGAGATTTTTCCGTTCATGTGCTGAAAGCGGACCAGGAATGCCAGCCGTTCGGAGTCGCCGAGCATCTGGAGCGGTTGTGAAAACTTCGTCCATTCCCGGACGGTATTGACGCCGTAGACGGCGGCGGCGCAGCGGGTGGCTTCCCAGCCGCGTGCGTCCATGAATCCGAGGCCGAGGGTTGCGTTGCCGGTGTTGCCCGGGGCGGGGATGAACCGGGCTTCGAAGGAGACGGTGACTTTCCATCCGTCTCCGGCGGGAATTGCGGCGGGGCGGCGGGCGAAGGCGAACACCGGGTAGGTTTCCTTGCCGAAGTCGCGGATTTCGACCGTGAGGTCGCGCTTTTCCGGGGAGCCGGAGATTTTGAGGTTGCCTTCGAAGGGCTTGAAGCGGGAGAGGTCATATTTTTCGATCGGGACGTCGACTCCTTTGCCGTCTTCAATGGCCAGTTCGTCGCCGCGGGCGGCGAGGACGCCGGGGGCGGAAGCGGATTCGAATTTCGGAGTTCCGGCGACGGTGCAGCCGACGAGTTCCGCGCCGGTGAAGCTCTTCAGGGTGCGGAAGAAGCGCGAGGCGGCCTTGTAGGTGACCTGCTCTTCGGCGGCGGGGGGCACTTTGCCGCCCGGCAGGGTCACGACGACGCCGTACATGGCGTTGAGGAGCGACCAGTAGTTGGCCATCAGGATGTTTTCTTCGGGCTGGATCAGTTTGCACCAGGTTTCGGCGTTCTGCATTCCGGCGAGGAAGCTGTAGCGCCAGGCGTCCGGCTTCGCGGCGATGGAGCGGACGTTGAATTCGGTGAGTCCGATCGGCAGTTCGCGTCCGCCGAGGCGGATGATTTTGCGGAATTCCTCCAGCGTATGATCGAACTGCGGACCGCCGGCCATGGCCGCCTTGAACGCGGGTTCGGGGCCGAGGGCATCGATCTGCGGGTAGTAGCTGTGGACGACGGCGAAGTCGGCGAGTTTTGCGCATTCCTTTGCTACAATCGGACTCCACGGGCTGTCGACGCCCTCCAGGATGTAACCGGTCTGAATGGCGGGATCGACCTTCTTCATCGCCGTGACGGTGGCGTTGAAGTAGCGGGCGTATTCCTGCGGCGTGAAGCGGCGGGAGGGTTTGTTGGCGTGGTTGCCGTGGTAGCTTTCGTTGCCGATTTCGAAATATTTGACGCCGTAAGGCTCCTTGTGGCCGTTGGCGGCGCGCTTCATCGCCCACGGATACTTCGGTTCGGCGGGCATGTTGAGGTATTCGACAAGGTCGGCGGCGTCCTGCGGGATATCGGCGGCGTCCAGGCCGTAGTCGGTGACGATGATCTGCGGTTCGCATTGGAGCGCGGCGCAGACCGCCAAATATTCATCGAGGCCGAACTTCCAGATGTTGCTGCCGCGGGATTCGAGCGGACCGACGCTCTCTTTCCAGCGGAAATTGTGGGCGAGACAGCCGCCCGGATAACGCAGCGCGCCATAGGGGAGCTGCTTCATGATTTCGACGACGGCGGGGTTGGGGCGGTTGTTCACCGGGTCCCAGTAGCCCTGGCCCCAGGTGACCTCGAACGGACGCGGGGTCGGCGCATCGGCGGGCAGGCTGAAGACGCCGCGGCTGTCGCCGCATTCGATGTTATGGCCGAACACCAGCTCACGGACCGGTCCCCGGTCTTTGGCGGCGTCCACGGTGACGGTCACCTCTTCTGCGGCGAGGGTGAGCCCGAGAAACAAGGCGGCGAGCGCCGAAAATCTGGAAATCATGTCCGTTTCTCCCTTATTACCGGCTGTAGGTGGACCAGAGCGCCTTGGTTTCGGTCGAGATATTGTACTGAAAACGCCTGTAGTCGCGGCGTTCCGCGTGGCCGTCCCAGAAACTGGCGTTCAAACTGTTGTTGCTGTGGCGATAGGCGGGATTCATTCCGCCTGAACTTCCGGCCAGGTAGGTCTGGAGAGTGCGGGCATTGGCGAGCCACCAGTCGTCGCCGTCGGCGAGCATATAGCGCTGCGATGCCGCCTGAACTTTCTGGATCATATAGAAGTTATCGGCGTCGACCGCTGTCCGGGACCCGTCGAAGCCGTAGGCGGCGTTGCTGCGGAATCCGTCGGCATTGATGCCGTAGCTTTTGCCGAGATCCTTTGTGTTGGTCAGCACGGCGACCGATTTCGAGCAGTAAATTCCCCGGGGCAGTTTGGATGAATCGGAGGCTCCGAAAAACTTGAGAAATCCGGGCTGGTTATACCAGACCTTGGTTTGCACCCGGCCGTTGTTTTCATCGGCGTACATCAGTGTGAACTGGGTCAGCTGCTTCAGCGAGGAGAGGCAGTTGACTTCGGACGCCCTGTCGCGCGCCTTGTTGAGCGCGGGCAGCAGCATGGAGGCCAGGATGGCGATGATGGCGATCACCACCAGAAGTTCAATCAGCGTGAAGTTTGTTTTGACCGGTTTCATGATGGAGCCTCCTCTTTATTTGGAGAGTGAATATGTGGAAGACGATGATTGTACAGGAGAAAGCGAACCGCGGCGGAGAACTTCGAGATCGTCCAGCAGGTATTCGCTGCCGGTTTCTTCGCGGCGGGCTATTTTCCCGGCGAAGACGCCGAGCCGCATGCCCGGCTGGCGGATTGCGCTGACGCCGTCGCGTTCGAAGCTGAAGCTGTCGCCGTAAACGAAGAGGAACACGTTATGCCCCAGGCGGAGCCCGCTCCGGGCGATTTCCGCGAGGAACAGCGGTACCAGACTGGTGGTATGGATGAGGAAGGTGCGCTCGCCCCTGGCGTACAGGCTGCGGAAGAGCGCGATTGCTCCCTTGTGCCAGTCGGCCTGCGGGACGATGGCGTCATGGAGGGTCAGCGGCAGCATTTCCCGCTTGACGGTCTCTTCGATTCCGGCCTTCATTTTGCCGTAGAAGGTCTGTTCGGATTCCAGATAGACGGCGCAGACTTTGGCGTGTCCGGCCCCGGCCAGCTCGCGGGCGGCGAGGGTTCCGGCGGCGGCGTGGTCGATCGACACCGTGCGGATGCCGGGGTAGGAGACGCGGCGGTTGACGGCCACGACCAGCCGTTCGGCGTCGGCGAGCTGTTTCATCGCCCCGATTTCAATCTCTTCCGGCGAGATCCAGATGCTGGAGGCTTCGCGGTCGCCGAGCAGTTTGTAGAGCAGCGAGTCGGAATATTGTTCCAGGCTCAACTGGCAGTCGGGACCGAGCGAGCTCATGATGCCCTGGATGACGCTGCAGAAATAATAATCGGTCTCCCACGTCTCCCAGTCGTGGCGGATGACGCCCCAGACCCGCTTGATCGGGGTATTGCTCTTCAGGAATTCATCCCGGAAGAAGGTGCCTTTTCCGGCGCGGCGGACGATCATGTCGTTTTCCAGAAAATACTCCAGCGCCTTGTGGACCGTCGTCCGGCACACCTGATAGCGGCGGCAGAGCTCCAGTTCCGAAGGCAGCTTCTTATTGCGGTTGTCTTCAAAATCCCGCAGCAGGTCTTCCCGGATCTTCAGATAGATCGGTTTTGACTCTTCGACATGCATTTTGTAACCTCGCTTACCATACAATTACATACAATACAATTATATTATACCAAAAAAAGAGCGCCGTGTCAATAGGCGCTCGTGATTTTCCGTGAATTTTCCGATAAGGCGGGGAGGAAATCAGAAGGCGACGCTGAAGCTCCTGTTGTAGATTTTCTGCTGCCGTTCGTTGCGCGAGGCGGCGCTGACATGGCCGTCCAGCCAGCCGGCGTAGTTGAAGCCGTAGGCGTAATCGGCGACCAGGGAATCCGCGGAGACTCCGGCCGGCCGGGGATTGGCGGAGACGCACATGAAGCTCTTCGGGGAATCGGCCGAGATCCACCCCGCATTCCGCAGTGCGGTGGAGTAGCTCGGCCCTTCGCCCATGATGCCGCCGTTGACAGCGCGATCATGGTCATGACCTGCTTCTGGTTGCCGGTGCCGGAGGTCGCCCGCGCTTTGTTCCGCGCCTGGTTCAGCGCCGGAAGCAGCATGGAGGCGAGGATCGCTATAATGGCGATTACGACAAGAAGTTTAATAAGGGTGAATCGACAATGTTTCGCTTCGGGTTCTTTTCGTTGATCAGGGGGCTACTTATTCAAGATGTTTTTCTCGTAATATCCGCTGGGCGTATCGAAGGTACAGCCTTCGGAGATCAGGAATTCGATGATTTCGCGGAACCCTTTCCAGCGTGGCGAGTCTTCCTTCCAGCCCCACTGCATGGGGTGGCCCTGGAGGGCGATCACCTTGCGGTTCTTCCCTCTCTTCTCCCAGACCGCCTTGAATTTGACCGGATCGGGGACAAAGGTCGGATTTTCCAGGTTGATCGAGCTGTCGTAGACGTATTTTCCGCTCGCCGCCGCCAGGTCGGCGGGGCCGAAAAACCAGACTTTGATCTCCGGGATCTCACTCAGTGCTTTCGCCGTTCCCGCATTGACGCCGCTCCAGTGCGGACCGAAGACGCGAAGCGGGAAGCCGAGCTTTTCCTGCGCGAGGTCTTCGCATTTGCGCAGGATCGCCTTCTGCTCTTCGTACGAACCCTCGAATTCTGCCGGGCTCCGCGAGCCGTCCGGCTGTTTTTCCCGGCTGGCGTGAAAGCCGTGACACCAGAATTCGACATTGCCGGAATCGTGCAGCCGTTTGATCCAGTCGATGGTCGGCTGGTGATCGACGGTGAAGGTTTCGCCGTGGACGCCGATGCCGTACCGGATTCCCTTCGAAGAGAGAAAATCGTTCAGGATGTTCCACGGCCGGCGGACCTCGGTCTTTCCTTTCAGTCCCTTCGAAGAAAGGTCGTCCATCTTAAGGATGATCACCGGGCGCGGTTCCCCGGCCCGGCAGAGAAACGGGGCGAACAGTGCGGATGCGGCAAGGATCATGGTGCAAAGTGGTTTCTTCATTTCAGAAAGTCTCCCGGGTCATCAGGTTGGGTTGCAGAATTTTGATCTTTTGCTGTTGCTCGGGCGAGAGCTGTTTTTCGAAAATCAGCCTGTCACAGTCGGAGAGGTCGATTTTCTGGCGCGAGGAGAACCGTTTCCCGCTGCAATCGACATCGGTGCCGTCTCTCCGGACCCGCCGGATCAGCTTGAGTTCTTCCAGCCGTCGCAGTCCGGCGCGGACGGTGACCCGGGAACAGTGATGCTCCCTCGCCAGCTCGGCTTCGGTGGTCAGCCGGGTTCCGTGGGGCAGCTCGCCCTGCCGGATGGAATCGTAGAGCTCCTGGAATAATTGTTCACTTTTGGTCGGGTCGCGTTGCGCAATCATGACTGGTCCTGCCGGTTTGAGTTTTCATTGTAATTATACTGCATTTGTTTTGAAAACCAAAACCTTTCGAAGGTGAAATGACCTTTTTGTATGGCATGTAATACATACACCATACTTTTGAGCTTGAATAATCCGGAGAAGAAAAAACGGCGGAAGGTCCTGCCGCCGCGTTTCCGCCGGTTATTTGCGCTCCTGAAAAGAGCGTTGGGTCAACAGGGACTTATGATTTTCCATCTTTTTCCCTGAACATGGGTGGAAAACGAAGCAACCGGTTGGCGGAATCCGGTTCCCGTGATATATTACGGATAGAAAACTGATTGTATTTGAAGTCTTTTGTTGAGAAGGGGCGGTGCTGATGAAGAAGGCTTTTGCGGTATTTCTGCTTCTGTCGGTCTGCGGTACGGTGATCGTGGCGGGTCAGGAGGAGAAGAAAGAGGAAGAGAAAAAAGAGGAGGCGCAGGAACAGAGTTCGCCGCCTCTGAGAACACGCAAGGAACTCTACGATGCGGGGATGGAACGCACAGCCAAAGACGCCATGTTCTATTCCCGCGAAGAGCGTACTGAGATTCAAAACCTCTATAAACTCTGGAGAACCCGGAAAGGAAAAGAGCGGGATGCTGTCGCGACCAATCTCCTGAGGCGGTTCCCCAAGTCCAACCCGACCGGCTGCGTCCAGTATTTTACTGCTCTGGACTATGCCGGGCAGAAACGGATCAGGCTGCTCAAGCAAGTGATTCAGAATTACGATGATTGCTGGTTCGGTTTCGGGGTGCAGGTCGGACCCATGGCCCGCTATCACTTGATCAACATATTGATGGAAACCGGGAAACAGAAAGAAGCCGAGAAATACCGGGAAGAACTGAGAACTCGGTTTCCGGATGCAATCGACGGTAACGGGAAGCTGATTTCCGAGCTTCTCAAGAATTAGGGCTTATCCTTGATAACCTCTAATACGCTTTCTTCGCCTCCTTCTCCCTGGCCTTGACCGCGGCGAGAATATAGTTGTTGATGGCGGCGCAGCCGGGGGCCACGACGGTTCCGTGGTTGAACGAGGGGAACGCCAGACAGCGGACGCTCTTGTCGCCGAAATTGCGGCGGAGACGCGCTTCGAGCAGCTGGTTCTCCTCCACGCGGGCGGGCCATTCGATGTCGGTGTCTCCGACGATCAGGATCATCGGCGGAGCGTCCTTCGAAGCGTTGGCGATCGGTGCGTATTCGTCGAGGAGAATCTGCGGCGTGGACGGGTCCTTTTTGCGGCGTTCGTTGAGCACCTGGAAATGGGTGGTCATCTGCCCGGAAACCGGCAGCACCGCGGCCAGCTGCTTGGGGTCGGCCCCGAAGGAGTTCAAGTATTTCGGGGCCAGCGCCGTCATTGCGGCGAGATATCCCCCGGCCGAATGACCCGACACATAGACCATCTGCGGGTCGCCGCCGTACTCTTCGATGTGCTTGAGCACCCAGGCGACGGCGGCCGCGGCGTCATAGATGTAGTCGGGACACTGCGCCTTGTCGCCGGAAAGCCGGTAGTTGACGGTGGCGACGGCGATTTGGTTCGAATCGATTCCGGGCGGGTAGTGCTTGCTGCCGCCGGTGATTCCGCCGCCGTGGAACCAGATCAGGGTGGGGAACCCCTTTTTCCCGTCCGGAGTCCGGAGGTCGAGTTTGCAGCGGTTCTGCAGGTACTCCCGGTTCCCGGTCTGCGGGAAATCCGCATCGTAGTAGGAAATATCCTTTTTCTCGGCGGCGCCGAGCACCGTTGCCATCGCCAGCAAAAACAGAATGATTCCGGTCCGCATCACAGTGGTCCCTTTCCGGTTGAGCGTTTGAACGGAATCACTATATCACCTTGCCGGGCAGATGTCAAGGATTTTTTTGTATACAAATTGCCGGTTTGAGTGTGAAAAAAGAGGCGCTCCTCGTAAGTTGCGGTTCGTCTGATCAACGTGCGCTTCCTTTCCCGATGGACCATTTGGGGGAAGGAAGAACGCGGGATTGGCGGAACACCCGGTTGGTGGAATCCGGTTTGTGTGATATATTACCGGAGGGAGTTTGGTGCGGTCGAAGTCGTTCTTTACGGAGGCAAGAGGAGATGATGAAGAGGTTTTTTGCGGTGCTTCTGCTGATGTGTGCCTGCGGCGCGATGATTGTTTCGGGCGGGGAGGAGAAGAAAAAGGAGGCGCCGGAGCAGAGTTCGCCGCCCTTGAGGACAATCGATGAGCTCCGGCAGGCGGCGTTCGAACGCATGGACAAAGATGCCATTTTCTATTCGAAAGAAGAGCGGGTTGAGATCGAAAAACTCTACCAATTCTGGAAAACCAGGAAAGGGAAGGAGCGTCAGGCTATCGCGATCACCCTGCTGAGGCGGTTCCCCAAGGCCAACCGGACCGGCTGTACATTGTATCTTTTAGCGCTGGACAATGCCAGACAGAAACGGATCGATCTGCTCAAGCAGGTGATTCAGAATCACAGCGACTGCTGGTTCGGCAACGGCATGCAAGTCGGAGCCACAGCCCGCTATCACTTGATCAGAATACTGATGGAGACCGGCAAACAGGAAGAAGCCGAACAATACCGGGAAGAGCTGAACACATTGTTCCCGGATGCGGTCGACGGCATCGGAAAGCGGTTCTCCGAACTGCTCAAAGATTAGTTCACGTTCTTTTTCGGTTTCTTCGGCGTTTCCGGTTCGGTCACAATTTTTTCCGGCATCGGCTTGCTGAGAACGACGGTCTTCTCCGGCTTTTCGCCGTTGCCGGAGTAGAGGTCGGCGACGACGGCGTCGTCGGAGATGCGGAGCACGACGAATCCCCAGCCGGGGAAGAGCTCGAAGAAACGCGCTGGTTCCGCATACTCTTTGCGGAAGCCCGGGAACTGCTCTTCCGGGAGGGCTTCTTCAAGAGCGGCCTTTCCCGCCGCCCGGAGCTTGAAGCCGGGGGCGCCGTCGCTGCGCGCCATGCTTGAACAGGTCAGCTGAACGATGCGGCCCTGACCGGATTTCCACTCGACGATGGCGGGCGCGTGGGTGTGTCCGCAGAAGATGTAGGCGTTGTTCTTCGCCAGCAGTTCAAGCAGCTTCCTTCGGTTCTCGGGCTGATTGTTCGCCTCTTTGGCGAGTCCCACGCCGCCCGGCGTATGCTGGAAGGTGACTCCGGGGCCGGGGCAGGGCAGGATGGGGATGTGGGTGAAGACCAGCAGGCGTTTGAATCCGGCGTTCTGAGCAATCAGCGCTTCGATCCGGGAGAGGTCGGGGTGGACGGAATCGAGAAAGAGCAGCAGGTCGCCGCCGTTGCGGACGGCGTAATTCAGGTCTTCCGGCGCTTTGTCCAGCTTGAGTTGCTCTTTGAGGTAGGGCAGCATGAACGAGTTGTAGGCGGCGACACGGCCGGTGGTTAAGTCGAGCGAACGGACATCGTGATTGCCCTTGGCGAAGAGCAGCGGCACGCTTCCGAAATACGGGTGGATGACGGCCAGAACGTCATGAAGCATTTTGACGTGTTCGACGTCGGAGGCGGAATCCCCCTGAATGACGTCGCCGAGCTGGATGACGTATTTCGTCTCCGGCGAAACCTTGCTCCCGGCGGCTTTGAGTTCTTCCGGTATGTTCTTTTTCCAGATTCCGGTGTTTCTGGCGGTTTCCCTCTTCTGGAAGGGCTGGAGCTCGGCTCCGGTCCGGTAAGCCGGGGAGTCGAAGTGGAGATCCCCGAGCAGGATCAATTGATAATCGGCGGCGGAAAGCAGTGTGGCGGCCGTCGCGAGCAGAAACGCGAGAAACTTCTTCATCCTGTTTTCTCCCTGTTGGTTGAATCATTCAGGAACAATACCGGAGTTTTCTCCATTTTTCAAGTTGCGGGCGGAGAAATTGTATTTCGTTTTCGTTACAATCCCGAGTTTATGAGAAATCGGTGATTCTCCGATTCATCTGTTGTTCGCCTTGCAAATGCCGCGGCGGGAGTGTAATATAGTGCAATAAAGAAAAGGAGGCCTGGATGTGTGAAGAGGAAAACCGCATGGATGGGCCGTGGGGGAAGTACCCCTATCTGTTGATCTTCCTGACTGTCTTCTGGTTGATCTATTGCTTCCTGCTCTGGCCGCTTTACCGCAATCCGGATTGTCTCAGATTCCTGCTGCCGTTGACGTGGTACAAGGGATGGGAAGAATTCGCGGTGATTCACCTGATGGTCATCCTCAATTTCTGCGGCCTGATCGTTGGTGTGATTGCTCTGGCCTTCACGATAGCGGCCCCGCTTTCTCCGTGCGTGAAAGGGGGGGAGAAGTTGAAAATCGCGGCGCTTTTCCTGTTTCTGGCGTTTCTGTGGCTGATGATTCCGCTGGCTCCGAATTACGGAACTGCGCATGAACGCGGCCTGCGGATCGGTTGCGAGTCCAATCTTCGGCAGATATACCGGGCCATGAAGCAATATGCCGCCGACAACGGCGGATTCCTGCCGCCGGACCTGGAAACGCTAGAGGCCCAAAAGTATTTGCCCTATGAAGACCTTATCCGTTGCCCGAGCCGGAGGAAAGTCAACGAAGCGTTTTCCGATTATCTCTACTTCGGCAAAGACCGGAAACTGAACGAACCCGCGTTCCTGCTGCTGTGCGATCGCCCCGGCAACCATCCGGGTACGTTCCGCGCCAATATCAGCTCCGACGGGCAATTCCGGCCGCGGATGAAGGAAGAGGGGAAGTGATGGCCGAACGCAAATGGAACTGGCGGACATGGTTTGCCCTGCCGGTTTTCTACCTGGCGGTTCTGACTTTGCTCTGGTGCATCTTTGCTTTCGTTCTGCTGCCGCTCTACAAGAATCCCGGATATCTGTATTCGTTGCTTTCTCCGGGAGGATATGACGTGTGGGTGGAGTTCGTCCAACAAGACATGGACTATGTGCTTTTGTCGTCATCCAATATTTTCGCGTTGCTCTCGCTCGGGTTCGCCTTTGCTGTTCTCATCGTAACGCGTTGGCGCGTAAAGAAGCGGGGCGAATGGACCGCTCTCTTTCTGGTTCTGTTCTGTGTGTGGATCGGGTTTGGAATGTCGATTCCGCAGGGGCGTTGGAGCCGGGCCCGTGCTGGTTGCCGGTCCCATCTCAAGCAGATGTATCTGGAGCTCATGCAGTATGCGGCGGACTGGGATGGCTCCCTGCCGCCGGATTTGCGGACGCTGAAGAACGTGTACGTGAACGATTCCGCCGTTTTTCGCTGCCCGGCGCGGACGCTTCCCAACCGGGAGTTCTCCGACTATCTCTATTTCGGCGCGGGGCGCAAACTGGATGAAACCCCGTTTTTGCTGTTGCGGGACCGGGACGAAAATCATCCCGGCAATCTCTGCCACAGCCTCGATTCCGACGGAACCATCAAAGAAAGTTCGTCGGACAGGGGGATTTGAGACTGCCCTATTCTCCGCCGCCGGGTATGGCGGCGGAGGATAGGGGGTTACTTCACCTTGAAGGTTTTGATTTCGAACGGCTTCAGCTTGATTTCGACCGTTCCTTCGACCGGTTTTTGCGAAGCGCCGTTGGTCCATTCCAACAGGTTGGTTTCGACCAGCTTGCGGCCGGCCGGAATCCGGAGCGCCGCCGTCGAGTTGCGGCCGTCGGTCTCCACCAGGCGGATGACGAGGTCGTCGGACTTCTCCGCCTTCTTGAGCACTTCGAGCGAAACGCCTTCGCCGCCGATGAGCGCGCAGGGCAGTTCGAGCCCCTTCGCCGCGCCGGGCAGCACCGCCGGGGCGCGGTTCAGGCAGGCGGCCTCCTGCATCACTTCCGACCCGGTCAGTCCGCCTTCGTGCGGCAGGAAGCTGTAGGTGAAGGTGTGTTTGCCGAGGTCCGCCTCGTCATCCGGATAGGTCGGGGAACGCAGCAGATTGAGGTCGAGCACTCCGTCCTTCAGGCTGTAGCCGTATTTGCAGTCGTTGAGCAGCGCCGCGCCGCCGTCGGCGTCGGAGAGATCGACGTAGCGGTGCGCCGCCACCTCGAACCGGGCGAAATCCCAGCTCGTGTTGGTGTGGGTCGGGCGGCGGACAAAGCCGTACTGGATGTCGCAGCTCGCTTCCGCCGCCTGAACGGTCGTCGGGAAGGCGACCCGCAGCATCCGGTGGCACTCGTTCCAGTCGATCTTGGTTTCGAAGTCGAGCCGCTTGGAGTTCGCCGCCAGCACCGCCCGCTGCCGGATCGCCGACTTGCCGACTTTGAGCTCGAATTCAATGGCTTGCAGGACCGGGCCGTCGGCGACTTTGGCGGCGTGTTCGCCCGTCGCGTAGACCGGCGGGGTGTCGCGATAGGTGAAGTCGACGTCCCATGCGTCCCAGTTGTTCGGCTGGTCGACGTAGAGCGCGAGCAGATTGCCGACCGCGCCGCAGATCACGTCGCGTTCCGCCGTCTTGTCGAAGGCGCGGGTCACATGGCCGTCGCGGTCGAATTCGTAACGGACGAGATCGTTTTCGAGAACCAGCTCCTTGCCCGGCTTCGCCGCCTTCGCCTTGACCGCCTTCCCTTTGCGGAGAGTCGTAACGCTCTGCGGCGGAAAGGTCCCGAGCGCCCAGAGCGTTCCGCTCTCCTCCTGGGTGAGCAGCGTGAGTCCGTCGGCGTCGAGCACGGCGTGCCCGGCCCACCCGTCCGGCAGTTTGACCGGTGACGTATAGTCGTAACTCAGTGTGTTGACGACGGTTGCGGCGTTTTCGTCCGCCTCCAGCAGTTGTTTGGCGGCTCCGTCGATCAGCCGTCCGCATTCGGCCAGTACTTCGGCGTGTTCGGATTCGGTCACTTCGTACACTTTGCGGATCGAAGAGCCCGGGATGATGTCGTGGAACTGGTTGGTCAGCACCGTCTTCCAGAGCCGGTCGAGCTTCGCGGCAGGATAATCCGCCGCCGGCAGGCAGGCGCAGAGGAATTCGGTCAGCGTCAGCATCTGTTCGCACTTGCGGTTGTTGCGCTTG
>CAYSZM010000102.1:0-13006 GCA_964435365.1 uncultured Victivallis sp.
GCCGGAACAGATACTCGAAATCCTGATCCATCGAAATCGACCTTTCCCTTTACGCCCCGGCGGAATTTCCGGAACTGAACAGAGGGGAAAAGTCAACTTTCGAGCGGAAAATCACCGGATCAGAATAAAAACCGTTCAGTTTCTTTTGTTTTTTTCGCAACCGGAGTTGTATTCACATATTGAAGTGCTACCTTCAATCATGGCGGCGGATCGCCGCGAGAAAGAGAAGGGAGAAATGTTCCGATGAAAAAAGATGGAGTTGCGTTTCTGGCATTGGGTTGTCTGGCTGCGGTTTTCACCGCCTCCTGCGCGGGAACCGGGGAGAAAGCCCCGGAAGCCCCGGCGACGGTCAAGGAGTCCTATTCTCCTCCCGAACTGCAGACCGGGAATTGGAAGGACTATCTGTACGGGAATACCGTTCCTTTGATCAGGGAGAAAAAGTACGCCGAAGCCCTGACCCGCCTGGATTGGTTCTGGAATCACATTCTGGAACATGAGCAGGGCATGTACGGGGTTCGCCTCTCTTATTGTCTGAGCATCTGGAAGCAACTGGCGGATCAGTATCCGCCGGCGATGACCGAACTCAAAGAGATCCGCGACGCCTCCGAAGCAAATGGATTCAAGGGGAATACCAGGGCCTTCGCCGACGCCGCCAATATCAATCGGGTTCTGGGCGAATCGAAGCGAACCATCGAATTGTTCCAGAAACTGGATCAGACGCGGCCGGCGGTGGCCAAAGCCGTATGGGGCTATGCCGACCGTACGCTGATTGAGAACGGAGAATATGCCCTGGCGCTGAAATACGGCCCCACCCAGGAAGTGAGATGGAACCTGATCCAGGAAAGAATGAAGAAAGAAATTTCCCCCGATTTTGCCCGGAGCGTTCTGTCGATCTCGAGCAAGGACAAGGAAATTCCTGCTGACAAAATCGAAAAGTTCCAGAAGCAGATGGTCCATTATTTCCAGACCATGGAAATCGCTCCCCTGATCAAGCTCTGCAAGGCGACCGGGGAAGAGAAGTTGGCCGGAGAGATTGAGACCCAGTCGAAGGCCATCTGCGAATCGATCGTCGGCGACAAGAAGTAATTACTCGCCGAACACTTCGGCGCGGAAGGTCTGGAAGCTCGTGCCCGGCTGCTTCCAGCCGTCCGCCGGCAATCCCGCTTTGTGCGAGAGATACGCGAGCGTGGTCTCCTGATCCCAGCCCTGTTCGGGGGCGACCTGCGGCAGGAACACCGCGCCGCGCGTTCCCTGGCGCAGGATGATGCCGTCTTCGCCGACGACGAATCGCGTCGGGTCTGCGATCGGTTCAGGCTTGGTCAGGATCGAGAGCTCGATCGAAGTCTCTCCCAGCTCCTCCGGGGCGAGCGGCGCAAAGCGCGGGTCGGAAAACGCCGCGTTGTACGCGTTCCGCGCCAGATTGTCGGCCAGCGGTTCGAACGCCTCGATATTCCCGATGCAGCCGCGCAGATTGCCCGTGATGTCGTGCAGCGTTACAAAACAGGCGCGGCTCTCCCGCAACTGCGCAATGGCGGGCGGGACCGGCGGCTTCGTATTCATGAGTTCGGATTCGATGACGCCGCGAACGAAAGCAAGCAGTTCGCGCCGCTCTTCCTGAGAAAAAACGTTCGCCATTTCCACACCCTCCCAGTTTTCAGTTCCGGTCGTAGTAGATGCGCCACGCGCCGCAGACGATGAATGCCGCGGTCGGCGCCAGCCCGGCGAACATCGGGTTCAGGATTCCTCCCTTGCCGAGCACCAGGAACACCTGCGCCACCACGATGTAGACCACGATGATCACCACCGCGGTGATGATCGCCAGCAGGCTGCCGGTCCGTTCATTCTTGGTCGCCAGCGGAATGCCGAGAAACACCGCGAGAAAACAGGCCCACGGGAACGCGAGCCGGTAGTAAAATACCGTCATATAGATCGACTTCACCCGCTCCGCCATATTCGGCGAACGGTGCACGAGGTGCCAGATCACCCAAGTCGGCAGGTCGTCCTTCTCCTTGACCGAATTGAGGATATCGGTGGTTTTCTCCGGAATTTCGCCCTTGGGGAAACGGAATTCGGCGAACGGAATCTGCTCATGAATCGCCGAGGTTCCGGTGCTGGCGGTGAACCGGGTATCGTCGTTGCGGTCATACGAGATGAAACTGCCGTTCCGGAACGTCCACATTCCGGTTTTCGGGTCGCAGTTCACCTCGTTCGCGTAAAAATCCACCTTGCGCCCGACCAGTTCGCGGATCACACGGTTTTCCATTTCGACGCGCGAAAGCGAGAGAATCCGGTCCGACTTGCCGGGGAACATCTCCCGGATCAGCTTCATGCGGGCCGCCTCGTCCGGAACCAGGATGAAGGAGTTGATCATCGGCTTCGTCCAGAAGGTTTTGAGCGTCACATCCTTCTGGGTGTTCCCGGTGGTGAAGTTGTTGAACAGCCAGTGGCGCTGGCGGTCGCCGCTGCGGTAGGTCAGGAGCCCGTGCACATACTGGCGGCCCTCCGTCGCATTGGAACGGGTGATCTCCGCCGCACGCTCGGTGAACGGCACCAGCGCTTCGTTGAAATAGATGTTGATTGCCGTCACCGCCAGCCCGACCACGAAGATCGAACCGCCGCAACGGAAAAGCGACACCCCGGAGGCGCGCATCGCCGTGATTTCCATGTTTTTGCCGAAGGTCGCCATCGTCCACATGCAGCCGAGCAGCATCGAAATCGGCAGGATGAAACGGATGTTGCCCGGCAGTTTGTAGGCCAGATAGAGCAGGATGTCGCGCACCGTGGCGTCTTTGCTCTCCAGGAAATCGGAGATGTCGCGGTAGACGTCGCCCAGAATGAACAGGATGACGAACACCAGCAGGAGGACGCTGTATTTGATCAGGAACTCCCGCAGGATGTAGAAGTCAAGATGCGGCAGCGGAAACCACCGCCGCGGCGGAAGAGTCAGGTCTTCGTATTGGATCTGTTGTTCTTTTCCCATAATAGTGCTTAATATACACCCTGATTGTCCGGAAAGAAAGTTCCGGCCCGGTGATTTTCCGAAAGTCGTGCGATTCCGGGCCGGGACCGGCTTAGAGTCCGAGCCGGTGCAGCTGGGCCTCTGCATCGCCGGCGGGGTCGAAGGGATGAAGTTCCCAACGCTCGTCGTTGCAGGCGCAGCAGCCCGGTTCGACCGGCGCAAGCGCTCCGAGCGACTCGATTTCGAGGAATCCCGGCATGGTGAAGAACTCGGCGTTGCAGCCGTTGTCCGGATACGCGGCGGCGGAGTCGTACCCGAAGCGCTTGACGAACACTTCGGCGTCGAGCACGTAGGCCGCAAGCCCGGATTTCACCAGGGTTCCGAACTTCTGCTTCGATTCGCAGCGGTCGTCCTGACGCATCCGGATGAACCGTTCTCCCCAGGTGAAGCGCGGATCGGCCATGTTGGTGAACTGCCACAGCACCAGCGGCCGCGCATAGTCGAACGATTCGCCCGCCTCTTTGCCGTGCGGCACATACGGCTCCTGCGGCACGAACAGCTCGCCGCCCGCCGCCATGACCGTGAGGCACCACGGCGAGAAGGCGACCGCCCAGGCGTTTTCGTTGTAAATGCGGTGGCGGAGCGTTACGCCGGGCCCGGAGGCGTCGAGCGCGATGTCGATCTCCTTGCGCAGCCCGGTGGTCTTTTCCGCGGCGCAGCGCAGGTGCAGGACGGAGCCGTCCCAGTCGTATTCGACCGGATCGACGTCCGGATAATAGGTGCGCGGCCAGATCTCCGGCGCGTGCCAGAGACGGTGCCCGCCGTAGCTCTGCCACTCGTCCCGCTTCACGTCGGCCAGTTCTTCGTCGAAGTTCTTCATGAAGTTCACTCCGCCGGGACGGCGGCAGACGAGCACGCGCGGACCGAGCCCGACCGATACGACCAGTTCGATGTCGCTATTGGAGAGACGGAGGCAGTCTTTCCACCCCCGGTAAACGATTGTTTCAAATTCCATGTTCGGCATTCTTCCCCGTTATTGGTTTTTCGGAGTCGGTCAGTTGCGGACCTGCCCGTAGGGCTGAAGCTCCCAGGAGGAGGGGTGGCTCTGCGGAATCGCGCTCAGCCCCTGCCGCTCCCGCTCGGTGCAGCCGGCCAGGAGGCAGAAAAAAACCGCCGTAATCAATACGGCGGCGATGTAGAACGAGTGATTGCTCATTTCGAGCCGAACATCGTCTGAAACACGTGATAATCGTTCATTTCCATCGTCTGGAACACCACGGTCGCGGCCATCGCCAGGAACGTGAGAACGATCACACCGGTGAAAAATTTGGAGTTGAACATCTTCATACCCTTTCGGAATCAGTTGATGTCGAACCAGACCTTGTCGCCGACTTTGACCGAGCCGTTCGCGGTACCGACCGGTTCGGCGATCGAGCAGTCCTTGTCAACCTTGGTCAGCTTGACCTTGGTGATGAAGTCGGAGGTCGGGACTTCGAGGTCGCCGCGGGAAACCACCATCTCCAGCCCCGGCGTGAGCTCCATATTGATCTGGCCGACCTTGTTGCCGAGCTGCTGGGGAACGGTCGAGTCGGTTCCGATATTGATCGCGATGTAGCCGTACTTGTCGCTGACGTCGGCGACGCGGCCGACGACGCGCTTGCGCACTTCGGTCGAACCCGGCTTCCACGGCATCGGGAGCGCTTCGTCCTTGGCGATTCCGAGCGCGGTGCGGAGGGTGTCGAGCTGGTAGTTTTTCTCATCAAGCTGTTTCTGGAGCCCGGAGATCTGGTTGTCTTTGCCGGCGAGATCGCTCTTCTGGCGCTGGATCTGCTGGTCGCGGGTGGCGATCGCGCGGTCCGCTTCGGCCAGCTTGTTCTTGAGCGCGCTCAACGCCTGCTTGACTTTGTTGAGCGAGTTCTGGAAGTTGTTGCCGGAGAAATCGAGCGATCCGCCGCCGACCTGACGGCTGAGATCGTTGAGCGCGCTTTCGAGCGCCCGGCGTTCGCCGGCATACTGGTTGAGCTGGCGGGAGAACTGGTTCAGCGCCTCGGCATCGGCGGCGCGCAGTTTCTTCATATCGACGTTGAAGTCGAGTTTGCCAGCCGCGTCGGCCACGCTCTGGGCGACCTTGTTGCGGCGGTCAACCAGTGCGCCGACGCCGTTGACGACGTCGTCTTTGCTGGTCGAGTAAGTGGTGAGGTTCTTGAACGCGTCGGAGGCTCCGACGTTGTTCATTTCGGCGATCGTGCCGATCTTGCGCAGCGTTTCGGCCAGCTCATCGCGCTGGCGGATCAGTTTGCGGCTCTGGTCGGTCAGTTTGGCGAGCCGTTGGTCGAGTTCTTCATATTTCTCGTGCGAGAGGGTTTCCAGCGTCAGGTCGGAACCGATCTTGGTGCCGCTGCCCTTGTCCATTTCCGTCGCACTCTGACTGATCGTGGTCGCCATCTTCTTCCAGCCGTCGATCAGCTGGGTTCGCTTTTCAAATAGGAAAAACGAGAAAACTGCGCTCGCAATTGCAAGCAGAAGGATCAGAATACTCAGCGCGACATTGACTACTTTCATCGGGGCTCTCCCACTCTTTGGTTGAAAATATCTTTTTTATCCTGCTATCAAGATCACAAATTGAACCCGTCATTGCACCCGGCATGACATTGTTGAACATTAGCACCGCAAAAATATATTGTCAAATGCCAAAGCGCGGAGAACGGAGAAATAAATCATTTTTTTTATGGAATCCCACCGTTTTCGGCGTCAACACGCTTCTTTTTCAGAGTAGGAATTTCACGCCGTCCACTTTGCCGAGATCGGCGCTCAGGCGGTTCATCTGCTCGCGGTCCTTCAGGGTGACCGCCGCCCGCAGCGTCCGGTAGCGCCCGCCCCCGGAACGGAGGCCCTCGGCGACCTTGCTGAAAATTCCGTGCGATTCGAGACACTTGCCGATCGCCTCGCGCGCGGCGTCGGCCTTGTCGGATTCGACGACGATGCGATACTCCCAGTCCACCGGGAATTTGAGCTCGCGGCCGTTGATCTTCAGGGGTTCTCCGCTCATTTATCGCGTTCCTCCCAGTACGGGGAAATCGAACGCAGCCGCTCGATGACCGTCGGCAGCGATTCGACCACGAAGTCGATTTCGTCCGCCGTATTGTACTTCGACAGGCTGAAGCGGACCGTCCCGTGGGCCGCCGTATACGGCAGGTTCATCGCGCGCAGCACGTGCGACGGCTCCAGGCTCCCGGTCGTGCAGGCCGAGCCGCTCGAGGCGCAGATGTTCAGCATGTCGAGCAGCATCAGGATCGATTCGCCTTCGATGTATTCGAAGCTGATCGAGGAGGTGTTGGGCAGCCGGTTCGCCAGGTCGCCGTTGATCCGGATATGGGTGATTCGCTCGCGGACTCCCGCCTCGAGCCGGTCGCGCAGCCGGGAGAGCTGGACGCTCTCGACCGCGAGATTCTGCTTCGCCAGTTCGCACGCCTTGCCGAGCCCGATGACCGAGGTTACGTTCTCGGTGCCGCCGCGGCGCCCCTTCTCCTGGTGGCCGCCGAAGATCAGCGGCTTGAACCGGGTGCCGCGGCGGACGTAGAGCGCCCCGACGCCCTTCGGCGCGTGGAGCTTGTGCCCGGAGAGGGTGAGGAAATCGATCTCGCTCGCATCGAGGTTGATCGGCAGTTTGCCGACCGCCTGCACCGCGTCGGTGTGGAAGAGCGCGCCTTTGGCATGCGCCATCTTCGCCATGGTTTCCACCGGGAAGATGGTGCCGGTTTCGTTGTTCGCCCACATCACCGAGACCACCGCGGTGGAGTCGTCGATCGCGCGTTCGGCGTAAGCGAGATCGAGCCGCCCGCGTTCGTCCACCGGGATATATTCGATTTCGAACCCGTGGTGCGAAAGCTCCTTGCAGTAAGCCAGCACGCCGGGGTGTTCGACGATGGATGTCACGATTTTGTTGCGGCCGGAACGGGCGGTCAGGGCGGCGTTGATCGCCGCGTTGTCGCCTTCGCTGCCGCAGCTGGTGAACACGATTTCGGCGGCGTTGCCTTCGCTGTCGCGGAATCCGGAGCCGAGCAGGTCGGCGACCTTGCGCCGGGCGTCCTCGATCTCGGCGGCGACGCTGCCCCCGAAGCGGTGGATGCTCGACGGATTTCCGTAACGTTCACAAAAGAAAGGACGCATCGCCTCGAACACCTCGGCGTCGACGGCGGTCGTGGCGTTGTTGTCCAGATAAATCACCTGATTCTTATTCATAAAGCTGGTAGCCTCCCCGCATTCGGTGGAATCATTATCACTCGGGTCATCTTTTTTTGCCTGTTATAAATAAACCATATTTTTCCGAAAAGTCAATGGATTTTCGATTGAATATCGGCCCGAAGTTGCGTAAATTACCGGGAATGGATTGCGGAAGGAGTTTGCAAATTGCATATTTATCTGGATCAGGCGGCGGCGGCGCGGCCGTCCCGCGACATACTCGACTATTACCGGTCGTGCCTCGAAGAGAACTATGTCAACCAGGAGGCGGCGCACGCGCTCGGCTATGAAATCCGCCGCCGTCTCGACGCGGCGGCGGAGCGGCTTTCCGCCACTCTGCTCGGCGGGGAGAACCGCGCCGTCGTCTGGGGGATGAACGGCACCGAACTCTTCGGGCTGGTCGCCGGTTCGCCGCTGGCGGCGGGCCGTTCCGCGGTCAGTTCCCGGCTCGAACACCCGGCGCTGCTCGCCAATCTCCGCCGCACGGCGGGGAAGCTGACGCTGCTCGGGGCGGGGCGCGACGGCGGCATCCTGCCGAAGGCGACGGAGGCGGAGTTCGCCGCGTTCCATCTCGTTCAAAGCGAACTCGGGCGGACTCAGGACCCGGAGCTCTTTTCGCATGTCGCTCCCGGCGCGGTGCGGATGCTCGACGCGATCCAGGCGGCGGGGAGGGTGCCGATTCCGGCCGGAGCGGCGGAATTGATCGTTGTCTCCGGCCACAAGTTCGGTGCGCCCGGCGGCGCGGCGATCCTGGTCGACCCGAAGGCGAAGTGCGCGAAGCCGTTCCTCGAATTCGCCCGCCGCTATCGTCACACCGATTACCGCATCGGCCGCCCCGAACCGGCGGCGCTGCTCACCATGGTTTATGCGGCCGAACTCCGCTGCCGGAATCTCGAGGCGGCGAACGGGAAGGCGCGGCGGATCAACGGTTTCCTGCGCCGCGAACTTGCGGACCTTCCGCTGCCGGGCGGGAAACGGAGCTTCTGCACCATCCCGGAAGAGCTCGCGTCGCCGTGGATTCTCCATCTGATGCTGCCCGGAATCGAAACCGGGGTCGTGGTCCGCATGCTCTCCGAGGCGGGCATCATGGTCGCGGCGGGGAGCGCCTGCTCCTCCGAAAGCGGCGAACCCTCGGGCGCATTGCTTGCGCTCGGATTCCGCCGCGATGAGGCGTGGTCCGGGCTCCGGGTCAGTTTCGGCCCCGATACCGACGAAAAGGACGCGGAAAAGTTGGTCGAAGCGCTCCGGAACGTGTTGCAAAACTGGTGATTGCGGGTTATGTTACCAGTGTTGTCAACACCATACACCGCTTGAATCATGAAAGGAAGCTGAATCATGCATAAAATCCTCCGCCTGACCGCCGCGGCACTTCTCGCCCTCACTCCCGTCGTTCTCCCGGCCGCGCCGGCGGAACCGATCGTGGTCACCAAGGAAGTCCGCACCAACCCGACGCTCTTTTTCTCCGGCGTTCCGGGCGACGAGGAGCTGACGCGGCAGATGCGCTCCTTCCTCGGCGCCTGCGGCTGGTTCGACCTGGTCAACGACCCCAAGGCCGAATATGTGCTGGCCGGGCGCCGGGAGCCCGGGCGGGTAGTCCTGGCCATGAGCATGGGTGGCGCGCCCGCCGGAAGCTGGGCGCTGCCCTCTTCGATTCCTCCCCGCCGCGCGGCCCAGCAGATGACCGACGCGATCATTCAGCAGACGTTCAAGGAGCTCAAGGTCAAGGGATTCTGTTCGACGAAGATCGCGTTCTGCGCGGAAACCGCCAAAGGGGTCAAGAACATCTACACCTGCGACATCGACGGCGGCAACATCGAGCAGATCACCAATTTCACCGCGCTCTGCGTCGAACCCTGCTGGTTCCCCGACGGGCGTTCGATCGGCTACTCCAAATACAACCGCACCGGCATCGACGTGCTGGAGACCCGGCTCAACCCGAAGGAATCCCGCGTGCTCGCCGCCTTCCGCGGCATCAACACCGGCGCGGCGATCAGCCCCGACGGGCGCAACCTCGCGGTGATTCTCAGCCCCGACCACAAAGTGGACCTCTACATCATGCCGGTCGGCGGGCGCGGCCTGCGGCGGCTGACCAACGGAATCTCCGTCGAAGCGTCGCCGTGCTGGAGTCCGGACGGAAGCGAGATCGCCTTCGTCAGCGATGAAACCGGTTCGCCGCGCATCCACATCGTCTCGGCCGACGGGCGGAACCGCCGGGTGCTGCGCGCCATCGGCGCCGACGCCGTCACCCCCGACTGGTCCGGCGACGGCAAGATCGTCTACGCCACCCGGATGAACAGCGGCTACACCATCGCCGTCTACGATCTCAAAACCGGGAAGAACGAGCGGATCACCGACGAGCCGGGCGTCTGGGAGTCCCCGGCGTGGGCGGCGGACAACCGGCAGGTGGTGTGCAAGCGTTCCGATGGCCGGCGTTCGGCGCTCTATGTGATCGACAGCCGGACCGGCAAGACCCGGCTGCTCGTTTCCACCCCCTACAATCTGTCGATGCCGGCGTGGTCGCGGGCCGGGAGCCGCTGAGTATGGCCAGCGGCAGGGCGGACGGCGGCTACCTCGATTCGTTGTCGATGTTCGGAATCAAACCGGGGCTCGAAGCCACCGCCGAGCTGATGCGGCGCGTCGGGAATCCGGAAAAAGAGCTCGCCTTCCTCCATATCGCCGGAACCAACGGCAAGGGCTCCGTCGGCGCCATGCTCGAATGCATGCTGCGCGGCGCGGGGTTCACCACCGGATTCTACACTTCTCCCCACCTGGTTGACATCCGGGAGCGCTTCCGGGTCAACGGGCTCGCGGTTTCGGAAGAGGATTACGCGACGATCTCGGCCGAGCTGGCCGATGCGGCGCGGACCGACACCGGGCGCGGTTTCACCTTCACCTATTTTGAATTCACCACCGTCTTCGCCGCGATGATCTTTGCCCGCGCGGGCGTGGATGTCGTCATCTGGGAGACGGGGATGGGCGGCAGGCTCGACGCCACCAATGTCGTCGCTCCGCTCGCTTCGATCATCACCGGCATCGCGCTCGACCATCAGGCCTACCTCGGCGACACCATCGGGAAAATCGCCGGGGAAAAGGCGGGGATCGTCAAGCCCGGCGTTCCCGTTTTCGCCGGAATCATGCCGGATGAGGCTTACCGGGTCATCGCGGCCAAAGCGGAAGAGACGAAGAGCGATTGTTTCCGGGTTCCCGCCGCCGTTCCCGGTCCGGCCGCCTACCGTTTCGACGGAAAGAGGACCGTGCAGGAGTTCGAATTCGCCGGGCGGAAGATCACGCTGCCGCTTCTCGGCGCGATGCAGCGCCGGAATTTCCGGCTGGCGGCCGAAGTGCTGATGAAGCTCGCGCCGAAACTCGGCGTCGACCTCGACCGCGCCTTCGCTTCGCTCGCCCACTGCTGCTGGCCGGGGCGCTGCCAGCAGGTCACGCCGCGGCTGATCGTGGACGGCGGGCACAATCCGGACGGGATTTCGGCGCTCAAAGAGGCGCTTGCCGAGGCGTTCCCCGGCGAGACCTTCGCCGTCGTCTTCGCCGGATTCAAGGACAAGGATGTGGCGGGGAGCCTGAAGCTCCTCGCGCCGCTGGCGGCCCGTTTCGTTTTCGTGCCGCTCTTCGAATCCGACCGGCCGAGTTACAACGGCGAAGAGCTGCAGGCCCTGGCCCGCGACGCCGGAATCACGGTTCCGGCCGAAGCCGCGGGCAATGCGGCGGAGGCGCTCGAACTCGCCGCGCGCGACGCAGGGCACCGGGCGCTGGTTTCGGGGTCGCTCTACCTCGTCGGCGAGGTGCTCGCCCACGCCGTGCCCAAAGCGGAGATCCTGAATCTCGTTTGAAATCATGACAATCATTACAGATATGGAATCATTCAATGGCTGAAAATTCGAACATTTCCGTCACCGGCCTCGGTTCGGCGGGCACGGAATCGTCCGCTCCGTTTTTTCCGATGCGGGAACCGATCATTTTTCCGTACAGCCTGACGCCGCTCCAGGTCGAGGAGGAGAATCTTCCCGCCCTGCGTTGCGCGATGGAGAAGGACCGGCTTCTGGCGATCTATCCGGAACTCCCCGACGACGGGGAACTCGGTGCGCTGCCGGTCCAGATTACGCTCAAGCTGTTCAACTTCAAGGAAAAACGGCGCAGCGGCGTGGGCGTGCTGGTGCGGGTGGTCAAGGAGCTTAATTTTCCGGACGGGTCGGTGCGGATTCTGGTCCGCGGCCTCAAGCGGATTCTCTGCCGCGCCATCGACACCGAGGACGGCGTCGCCATCGCCCGCAGCCAGGTCTGTTTCGAATCGAACGGCGAAACCGAAGATGCCGAGAACAAAGCGCGCCAGAAGTCGGTCGTCGCTTCGTTTCTCGAACTGGCCGGTTCGCTGCCTGGACTCCCTGAGGAGCTTCAGGTCGCGGTCTGCAACGCCGAATCTCCGGCCCGGCTCGCCGACCTCGTCGCCGACGCGCTGAGTCTCAATTACGCCGAAAAAGTGCTGATGCTGGCCACTTCCGACGTCCGCAAGCGGCTCGACCTGCTCGGCATTTTCATGAACCGCGAGCTCGAAGTGATGAAGCTCGGCATGAAGATCCAGAGCGAAGTCCACCGGGCGATGAGTCACCAGCAGCGCGAATTCTTCCTGCGCGAACAGCTCCGCACCATCCAGCAGGAGCTCGGCGAAGACAGCCGGAACCCGGACATCGTCGAAATCGAGGAGCGGCTCGAAACCATGGAGCTGCCCCAGCATGTGCTCGAAGTGGTGCGCAAGGAGCTGGCCCGGCTCGAAGTGATTCCGCAGGCCGCCCCCGAATACCATATCTCCTATACCTATATCAACTGGCTGCTCGACCTGCCGTGGCGGGTGTTCACCGACGACCGCCTCGACTGCGTCGAAGCCGAAAAGGTGCTCGAAGCCGACCATTACGGGCTGGAGGACGTCAAACAGCGCATCCTCGAATTCCTCGCGGTGCTCCAGCTGAAGCCGGACGAGGAGCGCAAAGCGCCGATCCTCTGCCTGGTCGGGCCGCCGGGCGTCGGCAAGACTTCGCTCGGGAAATCGATCGCGCGGGCGATGAACCGCAACTTCATCCGGGTTTCGCTCGGCGGCGTCCGCGACGAGGCGGAAATCCGCGGCCACCGGCGCACCTACGTCGGCGCGCTGCCGGGGCGGATCATCCAGAACCTCAAAAAGGCGGGCAGCAGCAACCCGGTTTTCATGCTCGACGAGATCGACAAGCTGGCCAACGACTTCCGCGGCGACCCCGCCTCGGCGCTGTTGGAGGTGCTCGACCCGGCCCAGAACAATTCGTTCAACGACCACTATCTTGAAGTGGATTACGATCTCTCCAAAATCTTTTTCATCGCGACGGCCAATCTGCTGGAGACGATTCCGGGACCGCTGCGGGACCGCATGGAGATCATCCGGCTGCCCGGCTACACCTCGTTCGAAAAGCGCGAGATCGCCCGCCGCTATCTGGTCGCCCGCCAGCTCAAGGAGAACGGCCTCAAGGCGAAGCAGGTGAAATTCCGCCTCGCCGCCGTCGATGAGCTGATCGACCATTACACCCGCGAGGCGGGCGTCCGCGAGCTCGAGCGCAGCATCGGCCAGGTCTGCCGCCGGATCGCCCGGCGCATTGTGGAGGGGAAGATCGGCGCCGACGAGAGCGTTTCGGTGACGCCGCAGCTCGTGCGCGAACTGCTTGGCGCGCGTAAATTCCTGCTCGACGAAGCCGAAGCCAAACTCGGCCCCGGCTGCGCCACCGGCATGGCGTGGACCAGCTGCGGCGGGGTGATCCTGCCGATTGA
>CAYSZM010000103.1:0-12922 GCA_964435365.1 uncultured Victivallis sp.
TTCGGCGACACCAACGCCTGGGGATTCGCCGGGCCGCTCGGACCGTCGCAGGTATTCACGTTCCGGGATTATCACTTTGGTTATTCCAGTGTATTCGGCAATCACAATCGAACCGGCAATGTCGGTTATGCGGACGGCCACGTGGAGAACGTCAAATATCTGAAGCAGAAATTGAACAATGGAAATGCCATCAGCTACATCATGTAACCGTCCCGGACTAAAAGCAATGCGATTTTTGTTCACTGTTTTTGCCGCGATGCTGGCAATTGGAGCGGCCGGGGCTTCGGTCCCGACCGATGCGAAGTCCGCCGGGGCATTCGACCTCCTGCCGGGAAACCTACTGGTCAACGGAGATTTCGAATCGGGCGCGGAATCGTTCCAACCCGTCCTCCAGCCGGGGGCGACGATGGAGATCCAGACGCCCGGATTCGAATCCGGGGCAAATCTCTCCATCACGGTTCCCGCGAACCTGCGCGACACGGATAATTTCCTCGCCCAGACCGTCGCAGTCGATCCGAAGGAACCCTGCCGGAGCTACCGGATCACCTACTGGCTCCGTTACAAGGTATTGAGCGACCGGAACGGCGGCGCCGGAATCATGGTCACTTATCTTGACGGCAACGGAAATCCGCTCGGACGCACCGAAAGTGGCCATCTCCGCAAAGTGGAAGACAAAAAAAATCAATGGCAGGCGATCGACCAACTGAAGGACGGCTGGTGGGACAGTTACGAATTGTCGTTCACCCTGCCCGCGGAAGCGAAGGCGATGCGAATCGAATGCGGACTCTTTCAGGCGGCCGGAACCGCCGACTTCGACCGCATCATCCTGGAAGCGCGCCCGACGGTCCCCGCCATGCTCTCCGAAGCGTCCTCCATCTCGGCTAAAGTGCTGCCGGAAGTGGTCAAGCCCTATCTGGCCGAACAGCTCTTCGGGGTCAACGCGGAGTTCCGCTACCCCGGAATCTACCGGGGAACGCTGCCCGAAAGCGACCCGGACAACCGTTGCCGGGAGTTCGCCGCGGCGCTTCACCAGGCCGGAGTCAAAGTGCTCCGTTTCCCCGGAGGGATGCCCGCCCACGAATATTTCACGGAAGGACCGGAAGCGCAGGCGAAACTGTTCGAAAAATTCCCGAACCTCTCCTGGTATTTCCGCGATTTCCAGTATCCGCGTCTGGAGAATGTGCTTGATTTCTGCCGCAAATACGGCTTTCAGATGAATTTCCAGATCAACACGCAATTTTTCCTGGATTCCGACGGCGAAGTGTATCCCATCACCGACAACAATCGCAAAAAGGATAATCCGTCCCAGTACGGACAGAACCGGCTGCCGGCGGCCAAAGCGGCATTCGAACGCTTCGTCAAATCGCTTCCGCCCAAAGCGATCAAGTATTGGGAATTCGGCAACGAGGAGTTCGCCCTGATGTCCGTCAAGGACTATGCCGCCCTCATCGCCGCGTTTCTTCCGGTCATCAAGGCATACAATCCGGAGGCGGAAATCACCGTGACCGGCAACACCTGGCCGGTCCGCCTCTGCGAACTGCTGAAAGAGAACGGGACGCTCGGCCAGATCAACTACTTCTCTGCGCACTATCCATGGGGAGACCACTGGCGCCCCGAGCCGGGCGGAGAAAAAGACCTGGAGCGTTTCGTCTGCGGCAAGCTCAACTGGGCCGTCAACACCAACGCGCACCTGAAGCTGCTCCGAGCCGCGGGATTCCCGAACATCAAAATGGCGGGGAACGAAACCAGCACATTCAAATTCCATACCTGGGACGCACACCGCGTCATCTACACTCCGGCGCAGGGACTGCTTTTCGCCGCCAACTGGATGGAGGCGATGAAGATTCCGGACATGGATACGCTGACCTTCCACGATCTCGAATCGCCCTTCTTCGGGATGGTTCTGTACGGACAGTACTACAACCCGGCAAACGGCCGCTTCACGCTCCCCAAAAAAGGAGAGAATCCTCCGGCGGGAGTCCCGGAAAACTATCAGCTCCGCGACCGGTATCTGGTGCTGCCTTCCGGACTGGCGATGAAGCAGCTGGCCCGCCACTGCGGAATGAACGTCCTCAAAACCGACATCGTCGCTCCGGCGGCATCACAGCGCCCCCTCTTCGACCTGCTGGTTTCCCGCGACGGCGAACGCCTGCTGGCGACCCTGGTCAACCGGGGAGCCGTTCCGCGGAAACTGACGCTCGATGTCTCCCCTTTCCTGAAGGCCGGAACGGCGAAAGTCGGCGGAATCCGCTGGGACTCCCTCGATGAACTGCCGCGCCCCCCGATCGAACAGTCCGGGAGCCTGCCGGTGGCCGACGGCCGTCTCGCCATCGAACTCGCGCCTTACTCCATCACTCAACTGGAAATCATGCCATGAAAAACCCGATCCGACAACTGCTGCTCGCCGCAGCCCTCATCATTTCCGCCGCGGCCGGAGCGCTGGAACAGAATTGGAACGCCGCCGACCTCGCCCGCTGGAAGGGGGCTGAGAACGCGGTCAGCAACGCAAACGGCGTACTGCGTCCGCTCAAACCAGCGTTGATCGAAAGCAAAATCTTTCTCGCCAAAGGGAAGCTCGGTCAGCTCAAGCTGACGGTGACGCTGGAGAAAAAGACCCCGGTTGCGCCGATCGGCGTGACGGCCTTGTTCCAGGGAGGAAAAGAAGCGGGGAACCACTACTGGAATCAGGTGATCCGCCCGGGAATCGACACCGACGGCCCCGTTTACGAGCGCTACCTGACCGTGCCCTCCGATGCGACCGAACTCGGAATCAAGCTCGGCCTGGGCAGCAACGGAAGCACGGTCGGAGTTCGTGCCATCCGTCTCGAGGAACTGACGCCGGAGATGATGAAGGACCAAACCGTCGAGCTCAAGGCCGACCCGGCGAAGACAAGCGCCTCGCCGACGGCGTTTCATTTCGGGGCGAACTTCGACAGCAGCAACTTCCCCGGGGTTTATTACGGAACGCTGCCGGCCTCGAATCCGGATTCCAAGCGGGCGGACTTCATCCGTTTCCTGCAGAATTCCGGACTCAAATCGGCCCGCTATCCGGGCGGAACCGCCAGTCACTGGCACCTGCCGGAGGGGCGCGAAGTCTGTCAGAAACTGCTCAAACGCGTCAACGGACAGGACGCGCCGATGATGGTCGGGTTCCGGGAATTCCGCGATACGGTCAAGGAAGCGGGCCTGAAACTGATCTACCAGCTCAATACCAGTTTTTACCTCGACGACAAAGGGGAGCTTCAGGCGATCGGCGCCACCCCCTTTGCCCGCAAGGGGAACTTCGACACCGGAACGCCGCATTATGAACAGGCCGCCGCCGCGCTGGAACGCAACTTCCGGAACGGAACCTTCCGGCCGGGAGACGTCGATTACTGGGAACTCGGCAACGAAGAGTTCGCCTATATGCCCACGGAGCAGTATGCCAAAGTCTGTACGGCCCTGATTCCGGTGATCGTGCGCAACGACCCCGGCAAACCGATCTGCGTCACCGGCATGAAGGGACTCGAGGATGAGCTCCGGAAATCCCCCGAGGTATGGCAGCATATCACCGGAATCACCACGCATTACCCCTACGCCAGCTGGCCGCGGCCGTCACCGGCGTACATGACCGCCGATTACCGCGATTTCGCCAACGCCGACGTCAACTTTCCCAGAAATGTCGACGGCCAGGCGAAAACGGAAACCGGGAAAAACATCTCGGTCAGCGAAACCAGCGTCTACAATCTCTTCACCTACGATTTCTCCAGAATGCAGCCATCTTTCGCGCTGGCGCTGGCCATCGGCTACAATTGGCCGGAACTGATGAAACGCGCCAAGGTCGACATGGCGGTGTTCCATGACTTCGAATCGCCCTGGTTCGGACTGACCTGGTACGACGTCTCCTTCAGCGAGACCCAGCGCGAATACAAGTGGCTCTCGGGGAAAACGCCGCCTTCCCGCTCCAAATCCGCCAACTGGTTCGTCGACCCTTCCGCGGCGAATTCGACGCACTATTTCCCGAAGGAGTATGTGAGTTCTCCCGGGATGGAGGCGCTGAAACTCCTGTCGGCATTCGTCGGGGGCAAGGTGGCGGATTTCCGGATCGAAAGCAAATTCGGGTTCTCCGGCGGCGCTCTTGCCGGAACCGACGCGGCGGGAAAGCCGCAGGTCTTTCTCTCCAATCCGCTCGAAATCCCGGTGCTTCTCAAGATCACCTATCCCGGATTCCCGGCCAAATGCCGCCTCTCCCGGATTGATTCGGACTGTTTCGGCGCGGCCCTGTCCGGAGAATACCGCCGGACGGATGCGGAAGTTGAATTGAAAAATGGAGCAATCATTCTCCCGGCCCGTTCCCTGACGTTGCTGACCGCAAAATAACGGTCGCACGGCTTGGGCGGAAAAAGCAGACCCGCACACGGCGGAGGTCGCGGCGCATCAGCGGCTGCGGTCGATGCTCTGATAGCGGGTCGGGCTGACGCCGGTACAGGCGGAAAAGGATTTCGAGAAATGCGCAACATCACAAAATCCAAGCTGGTCGGAGATTTCGCTCACGGTCAGTTTTCCGGCATCGAGCATCGTCCGCGCTTTCTCAATCCGGATCCGCCGCCGGTAGTCGCCGATCGTCGTGCCCACTTCGCGCCGGAATACGGTGGAGAGGTGCGATGTGCTGGCTCCAACCTGCCTGGCCAGCGCCGAAAGCCGGAGTTTCCCGGTATAATTCCGCTGCAGAAGGTCGATCGTCCGCGACACCAGAGTGCGGTTGTCCTCAGACAATTCGACGCTCTCCGGCAATGCGACCGCCGCCGGACGGCTGCCCGGCACATCGACCGAACGCAGGATATCGAGCAGAAATTCGAGCATCAGCGCTTTCGCGGCAAGCTCAAACCCCGGCGGCTGCCGCCGCAGCTCGGCGGAGATCCGGCGGCAGAATTCTTCGAGGCGGTTGCAGGCGTCATTGTCAAAGGTAAAGCTCTTGCCGCCGCGATTCCGCTCGTCGCTCCAGCTCAAAAAGGAGGGGAACGCGCTGAGTCCGCGCAACTCTTCCTCCGAAAACAGCTGATTATCCAGCATGATGTTCCAGTAGAGAAAGTGTTCATCCGGCAGCAGGGTTTGAACGTCTCCGCGATTCATGACGTAAAGGTCGCCGCGCAGCATCGGGTAGCGCCGCGAATTGATGACGCAGATTCCCGACCCTCCGGTGACGAAAAGCATCTCGATGCAGTCGTGGCAATGCTCCTCGGTGATTTTCGGCCAGTTGACGAACATCACCGCAAGCGGCAGCCGGGAATCGGCATATTTTTTCAACTCAAACAGCCTCAAAATCAGCCTCCGTTTTTTCCTTGTCAATACCATATCGTCAACCGGCAGAAAAACAAATCGGCTTTTACAATTTTTTTGTAAAATAATACAAGCAACATCGATCCGTATCGAGTATAATACTATTGCAGAGTCAAAAAATCGGCAGAAAATCCGGAAGCAATCCAGCACAGAACAACACAACCCGGGAGCAAGACAGCAACATTCGGAACCATTTCACCGGAAACAATTTGCCATGTTCCCCAAAAAGCAGAAGAACAACACCGCCCGCTACAGAAAAATCACCCCAACGAGAAGGAGTCTAATCATGACATCACACGTCAGCCCGTTCTGTAATCCAAGCAAACCATCCGTCAGAACTTTTACACTGATCGAACTTCTGGTCGTGATCGCCATCATCGCCATCCTGGCCTCCATGCTCCTGCCCGCCCTTCAGCAGGCACGCAGTCGGGCGCATTCGTCGAGTTGCCAGAGCAATCTCAAACAGTTCGGAATGGCCGCCGCGCTGTATACCAACGACTACAGCGGCTTCATCCTGCCGGTCCGTTTTCTCAGCTGGAGTCAATCCCGCCCCAACTATCAGGACTGCGCCCGGTTCTGGCCGAACTTCATCAAGGGCTACATGGGAATCGGCGGAATCCAGACCGCCGAAGACTGGTTCAAGAACAAGCTGTTCACCTGCCCGGGCAACCCGCTTGCGAGCGGGCAGAAAGCGGGGACTTTCTACGCGGCCAACCTCAACTGCGTCTACAACGGAAGTGCGCAGGGAAATTACCCGATCAAATTCGGTTCCATCCCGGTTCCGGCCTCCAAAGTTCAGTTCCTCGACAGCTATCCCGGGGACTGGTGGGCGCTTGAATTCTACTTCAGCCACGGGATTACGCCAACCAGCAAATATGCGGCCGCACCCCGCCACAACGGCCGGGTGAACACCACGTTCCTGGATGGGCATGTGGCCTCCGTTCCCGCCCAGCGCTACCTGACCTACGCGGTGGAAGGCAGCCCGTGGAATTACAAGAGTCCGGTCGTCTACCGCTGGAATTAAGCAGGGATATATCATGAGTTCACTGTTTCGCGTTCTTTGTATTTTTCTGGCCTTTGCCGCAGTGAGGGTTGCCGCGGGAGAACTGGCCGCGCTGCCCAAAGCGAAGGTCACGATCCCCGGGCAAACCCAATTCAAGGGAAAGCCGGAAAGCCTGATCTCGGGTCCGACCGCCGATATGCTTTCGTTCCAGAAGCTGGAAGGAGCACAGGCGGCCATCGAATTCGATTCGCCGGTCAAGCTCCCCTCTCTCGCCGTCATCCGTTACGGTTACGACGACTGGGCGGTCCCCGCCGTCATCGAATACCGGATCAACGGCGGAGAAGCGCAGACAGTGAAACTCACCTCGCCGCGGGTACCGAACCATGACCGCTCGAAAAGTCCCGGTGCGGAGCTGATTCCGCTCGGAGATATCCCGGTCTCCCGCATCGACCTGCGGGTTGCGGATGTGGAAACGAGAGATAAGCGCTATTGCGCGCACGGAATCCTCAAACTGGCGATCCCCGCCCAAAAGCAGAAAGCCGCCGCCGAACCGAAAACCGAAGGCGGACTGAATTACCTGCCGGGTCCGTTCCCCAAGGCGAAAGCGGAGGCCCTTTCGGCGGCGGTCAAAGAGCCGGAAAAGCTGATATCCTCCCGCCTCGACGAATTGACGGTCGGAGATGTGGCCGACTTCGCCTTTCGGGTCACCTTCCCGGAACCGGTGAAGCTGCCCCGCCTCGCCCTGCTCCGCGTCGGCTGGGGCGACTGGGCGGCGCCGAAGACGATCGAAGTGAAGGTGAACGGGGAAGCGCCGAAGACATTCGCGCTCTCCTCCGGGCGGATCACCCCCAACTCCAAAGCGACGGAACTGCCGGGGGATATGATCGAACTCGGCGACCGGCCGGTCGGCACCCTCGAATTCCGCGTCGCATCGGTGGAAACCGGCGGAAATAAACATGGGAGTTTCAAACTGTTCGTCCCGGTTTCAGCCACCATCCCGCGGGAAATGCCGGAAGACCTCGCGGCGACCTCCGGATTCACGGCGGAAATCGAATTGCCTGAAGCGACGGCGGGAGCGTACCTCACCGCGACCGCCCGCCGCTTCCGCCGCCCCATCAGCTGGGTCAGGCCGCTTTCGCCGCTGAAAGCCGGCGTCAACCGGATCACCCTCGACTGGAACGAATTCGCCCTCCCGGAAGAGCCGGAAACCGCACTGACGCCCGGAAATATCCACCAGCTTAACCTAGTCCTCCCCGGCGGAGCGAAGCAGGCCGTCTTCCGCGTTTTCCCGGCAAAAGCGAAACACGCCGCCTCCTTCCCGGAACAGTATCCCATGCCCGATTTCTCCGCCGGCGGCGACGACTGGCGGAATGGGATTCCCGCCGAAGGATTCGGCCGGTTCGGTTACCAGATGAGCAACGGCCTCCTGACCGTCAATCTGGAAGATGACGGGATTTTCTACCAAACCGACCAGTCCTTCCTGAATCTTCGCTTCGGCAACGGCGCGCCTCAGGAGACGAGCTGGCGGAAGATGAAAGCCGGAAGCGATCACATGGTGATTGCGCAGCTGAAGCGCTTCCGAGACGCCAAAGAGAACAAGGTGACCAGCCGCGCGTTCGGCGAATTCGACGCCAGCCGACTGCCGGAGCGCTATATCGCAAGTATTCTCGCTCCCGGATTTCTCATCGATTCACGCGACTCGGTCTTCACGGTCTCGCCTACTATGGACCTCGGAACGCCCCATTTGCTTTTCCCGGAAAAGGACGGCAAACTCCGCTGGGCAACAGGCGAAATCGACCTCTCCACCCTCTCCGAAGGCTGGGCGCTGCTCTTCTTTGAAAAGCGGCCGGGGCAACCCGTCCTGCTCGCCTTCGACCGGAAGCCGCAGAAAGCGGTACGCGAGGGCAACGGCATCGGCATCCTGTTCGGGCAGCCGCGCGGATTTCTCGGAATCGGAACTCCCGCCGGCAACCGCCACTATTCCGGAACGATCGGCACAACCGACGCCGCAACCGCCCGACTGGCGGAGACTTCCCGCAAACTGGCGGCGCTTCTGCGCAATTACCCGCTGCAGAGCCAAATGAAATTCAAATGCACCGGCGACCGGGTCGATTTCGCGGAACAGTTCCGCTTTCTCTCCTGGCGCAACGAGTGGGGCGAGAGCGGCGAAACCTATCTGCCCTGCCCTCCGCTGGTCAGTTTCGGCGCCGACCAGAACTATCCGGTGACGTTCCCGGAAGGAGCGCCGGAACCGTTCGGGCTCAACACCAAATACGGCCCTTACCGCGTCTGGCCGCTGTCGAAGACGGATGCCGGGCGTTATTCGCTGCCTCTGCCTTCCGCAGACAATACGATCTATCCCAACGTGCCGTCCAACCCGCTCTCCGCAAAAATCGCCGCCGCGATCAGTACGGAAATCGGCGACGAACCGCGGCAACTCCTGAGCGGAGACGGGCTGGGCTGCTGGTGGATGTTAGCCTCGGGAGCGATGGCGCAGCCGCTGTTCAACCCCGAGCAGCAGTCGAAGATCGCGGCAAACTGGAAGAAGCGGGTCGAATTCGTGCTCTCTCCGCGCCCCTGGTTCCGCCGGACCGAACCGTACAGCGGCATCTCCTACCCGCTCTCCTTCGCCTGGACCGACCGCGCGCAGGAGATTCAGGGAGACCCGAATTCCGGAATCGGCGCCACCCTCTCCGGTCTGTCCAACTACGCCCGTTTCACCGGGGACTGGGAGACGCTGGCCGAAAACTGGGAGATGATCCGGCGGATTCCGCTCTACTTTTACTATTCCCATGACTGGACGATGATGCAGGCCGGCTGCCGCGAGCACACCGCCGCCTCCGCCATCGACATGGACGTCATCACCTTCGAAGGCGCCGCCGGACTCGCCCGCATGGCGAAAGCCCTCGGCAAGGAAGACGATCTCGCCGCCGCCCGGATGCTGCTGGCCCGCTATGCGCTCTCCGACTCCATGAAGTGGAAAGCGCTCGCCTACCGCCGCCCCGACCTGCCGAAGGAGAAGTGGAATGCGATCGGAATCGGATTCAACGAATTCTACGGCTTCGAAGTGATGAGTGCGCGCGGCAAAAACCAGAACTACATCAACAGCGAAATCGCCCTCAGCCTCGCCTGGATCGGCGACTACCCCTGCTTCTTCGCCATGCTGCTGGGCGGCAACGACAGGGAGTTCTGGAAATTCTTCGAATACGACTACGTCGAAAAACAGCTCGACGCCTGGAGAACCCGCCACCCCGGCCACCGCAACTGGCACGACGCCAATATCGCGCCCCATCTCTATCTGCGGCTGCTGCTGGGCGAACCCGCGGCCGATGTCACCAGAGAGCTGGAAGCACAGAAGATGCTTTCGCCCGACCCGCGCATGGCGGCGGAAAACGCCGGGTTCTATGCGCTCTACCTGGCCGACGGCGCTCCCGTCCGGCTCCAGGACTGGGGCAAGGCGAAACTTCTCAGCTTCAACTGGAACAAGGAAGAGAAACGGGTCGAGGCGGAATTCGATTCCCCGGCCGGTTTCGCGCTCGACCTCCGCCTGAGCGGAACGCCGTCCTCGGGCCCCCGGGAGAACCTCTCGCTCCCGGCCGGGAAACAGCGGATCGTCTGGCAATTCTGACCCGATGCGGCTTGAAAAACTCCCCGGCGGGGTGTATACTACATCCTCATTTACCGGGGAGAATTCAATGGCATCCTTTCATTCCGGCGTGTTGGCGCTCTATCATGGCAAAACCGCGACCGTCAGCGCCGTCACCAAAGACAAGATCGAAATCCGCATCGAAGGCGGAAGCACGAAGTCCGTCCGCCCCAAAGACCTCGAATACCTGCATCCGGGGCCGATCTCCGCGCTTCCGCCCAAAACGTTGCCCGAACCGAACTTCGAGGAACTGCTCGAACTCATCGAAGGCGAAACCCTCCCCTTCCCCGAGTTCGCCGAACTCGCCTACGGGAACCGTTCCGCCGACGCCTTCTATTCCGCCTGGCGGCTGCTCGAGGACGGCACTTATTTCACCGGCTCGGTCGAATCCGGCGTGACGCCCCGGCCGCGCGCCGAAATCGACGCCGCCCTCGCCGCCGCCCGCGAGAAAGAGGAGAAACAGCTGCGCCGCGCCGAACTTCTCGAGCGCATCCGCTCCGGCTCGCTCCTGCCCGACGACCTCCCCGCCATGCGCGAAATCGAGCAGGTGGCCTTTGGCGAAACCGCCTCCAGCCGTCTCCTGAAGGAGCTCGAGATCGAGGCCGCGCCGCAAAAGGCCCACGGGCTGTTGCTCCGTCTCGGCGTCTGGGACCACTTCGTCAATCCGCATCCGCGCCGCGCCGGAATCGATCTCGGCAACCCCGACATCCCCCTCGGCCCCCTGCCCGACGAGGAGCGCGTCGACCTGACCCACCTCGCCGCCCTCGCCATCGACGACGAAGGCAGCAACGACCCCGACGACGCGATCGGTTACGAAGACGGGTTGCTCTGGGTCCATGTCGCCGACCCCGCCGCGCTGGTCACCCCCGGTTCTGCCACTGACGACGAGGCGATGAACCGCGGCGAAAACCTCTATCTCCCGGAAGGGATCAGCCACATGCTCCCGCCCGAGGCGACCGCCGTGTTCGGGCTCGGGCTTCAGCCGGTGAGTCCGGCGCTTTCATTCGCCGTCCGCATCTCCGACTCCGGCGAGGCGACGCTGGAGAAGATGGTATTGAGCCGCATCCGGGTGGAACGCCTCACCTACGAAGGCGCCGCCGCCCATTGGGACAAAACTCCGCTTTGCGAACTCCGGCCCATGCTCGAACGCTTCAAGGAGAAGCGCCGGGCCGACGGCGCGCTCTTCATCGATCTCCCTGAAGTCAAAATCCGGGTGGAGAACAACGAAGTCGCCATCACCCCCATCGGCATCACGCCGGAACGCGAACTGGTCGCCAACTCGATGCTGGCCGCCGGTTCCGCCGTCGCCCGCTACGCCGACGAGCTCGGAATTCCGCTGCCCTTCGCCACCCAGGTTCCGCCCGACGCCGCCGAACTTCCGGCCGGAATCGAAGCCGGACCGGCGACCATGTTCGCGCTCCGCCGCTCCTGTCCGCCAAGCGTGGTCGCCACCGTTTCGGGGCCTCACTCCGGACTCGGGCTGGCCTGTTACGCCCGCGTCACCAGCCCGCTGCGGCGTTACGGCGACCTTCTCGCCCACCAGCAGCTCCGGCGCGTCATCAAAGGCGAGGAGCCGCTCTCCATGGAGTATCTCGATGAACGGCTCGCCGTCTCCGAACGCGAAGCGCTCGCCCGCCGCCGTCTCGAACGGCAGTCCAACGAATTCTGGACGCAGGTGTTCCTCGCGCTTCACCCCGACTACCGCACCGAGGCGATCCTGGTGCTCCGCCAGGACGACCGGCTGACCTATCTCATCCCCGAACTCGCCTACGAGTTCAAAAACCGGTTCGGCGGCAAGATCGCCCTCGGCGAACACGTCCCCATCCAGCTCGCCCGTTCCGATGTCGCCGAAGGCATCGCCAACTTCCGCGTGCTGTAGAAAAAACGCCGGAACGGCCTCTCTCCCGGACGGGTTCCGTTCCGGCCCGGTTCGCCGCGTCCGCCGGGTCTTCGGCGGACCCGGTTCACGGGGAATTTCGATGCGATTTTTTTTCGATTTTCCCGGTTCGCGGCTGGAAAAAAATACGAGGGAATCTATAGTATACTGCGTTTCTGTCCATAACCATGATTTTCGGGGAAAATCGCGCTCATGCTCTACTTGCTTTCGCTGCTGGGGAACAAATTTTTTCCGTTCCGTCTGTTCGAGTATCTCACGTTTCGCGCCGGCGGCGCGGCGCTGACCGCGTTCCTGCTCGTGGTGCTGCTGGGCGGTTTCACCGCGCGACAGCTGCGGCGGCTCAACATGCGGGCGACGGAGCGGCTGGAAGGGCTGGTCCCCGCCGAATTCATCGATAAGGAGAAGAGCCGGACGCCGTGCATGGGCGGCATCCTGCTGATCGGCGGAATTCTGGTTTCCGCCTGCCTCTGGAACGTGATGAGCAATCCGATCTCGATCCTGCTGATCGCCTCCACCTTCGGCTTCGCGCTGATCGGTTTTTACGACGACTACCGCAAGGTGGTTTACAAGGACCGCGACGGGCTCCCCGCCAAATACAAGCTGCTCGGGCAGGCCGTGATCGCCGGGGCCGGAGTCTGGGCGCTCTTCAAGATGCCGGAAGTCGGGCCGCACATGTACGACTTCATGCTGCCGTTTTTCAAGGACCCGGTGACAAGCAATGCGCCGTGGGCCGCGCTCGTCGCCATCCTCACCGTCGTCGCCACCTCGAACGCGGTGAACCTCACCGACGGCAAAGACGGGCTCGCCACCGGCTGCACGATCTTCTGCACGCTCACCTACGCGGCTTTCGCCTATTTGATGGGGAACGCGGTGTTTTCGAATTACCTGCGGGTGCCCTTTATTCCCGGCGCGGGCGAAGGCGTGGTGTTCGCCGCGGCGGTCTGCGGCGGCTGCATCGGGTTCCTCTGGCACAACTGCCACCCGGCCTCGATGTTCATGGGGGACACCGGCAGCCTCGCCCTCGGCGGCGCGATCGGATTCCTCGCCGTGCTGGTGC
>CAYSZM010000104.1:0-12906 GCA_964435365.1 uncultured Victivallis sp.
TCCTGCGAAGGGAGCTGCACCCACGTCTGGAACTACCAGCAGACGCTCCCCTTCCTCTTCCCGGCGCTGGAGCGGTCGATGCGCGAAGCGCACCTCAATTACGGCGTGGACGAGAACGGCGGACACCACTTCAGGCTCAAACTTCCGCTCGGCCTCCGGGCGAAGAAGAGCGACTTCCGCCCCTGCCTCGACGGGCAGTTCGGCGACGTGATGAAATTCTACCGCGACTGGAAGCTCTGCGGCGATGGCGGATGGCTCAAGAAGTACTATCCGACGCTCAAACGCATGGTCGAATACGCATGGAGCGAAGCGAACCCCGACCGCTGGGACCCGGCGCAAAGCGGAATTCCCACCGGGCGGCAGCACCACACCCTCGACATGGAGCTCTTCGGCCCCAACGCCTGGCTGGCCGGGCACTATCTCGGCGGCCTCAAGGCGATGGCGGAGATGGCCGGGGCCTCTGGCGACGACGCATTTGCGACCCGCTGCCGCGATCTCTTCGAGCGCGGCAAGAAGCGGCTCGACGCGGAACTCTTCAACGGTGAATACTATGATCACACCATCGATCTCGCCGACCGTTCGCTGCTGGCCGAGTTCGAGGGCGCGGACAAAACCTACTGGAACGAAGAGGCTGGGGAGATCAAGTACCAGCTCGGCGAAGGGCTGGAAATCGACGTCACCATCGCCCAGCTTTACGCCGGCCTTTACGGGCTGGGCGAGGTGTTCGACCCGGAGCGGGACCGGGCGACGCTGAAGGCGATCCTCCGCCACAACTTCCGGCCGGACATGCGTTCGACCATCAACGTCTGGCGGAGCTTCGTGGTGAACGACGAGGGCGGCGTATTGATCGCCGCGTGGCCGGAGGGCCGTCGCCGCCCGGCGATTCCGCTGCCCTACAACACCGAGATGATGTGCGGCATGGAGTGGGCCTTCGCCGCCCACCTGGCCGCCGCCGGAATGGTCGAAGAGGGCGCGATGATCGCCGGATGCATCCGTCGCCGCTACGACGGCGAACGGCGCAACCCGTGGAACGAGATCGAATGCGGCAGCAACTACGCCCGCAGTATGGCGGCGTACGCGATGCTGAACGCCTGTTCCGGGCTGCGTTACGACCTGACGCGCAGCATGATCGGGTTCTCGCCGACGGTGCAGGGGCGGCCTTTCCGCTGTTTCTGGAGCCTCGGCGCGGCATGGGGAGCCGTCGAATTCACCGCGGACCGGGCGACGCTCGAAATCGCCGGGGGCGAAATCAAGCTCGCCACGGTCGAACTCGACGGAGTCTCCCGCTCGGTCGAACCGAAGCTCTACCGGGCGGGCGAGACGCTGGAATTCGCGCTCAGCGATCCGGCGTAAAGGTTAGTTTGAACTTCCACTTCCAAACCGTTCCGGCGGAATGCGCCACCGGTTTGGGAGTCCATTTGGCGAACGGGGTGACGACAATGGTGAAATCCTTGCCGCCCCAAGTCCGGGAATCCACGAACAGGAACCGCACCTCGGGGTCGCCGGTGAAGGCGAGCACGCCCTTGCCGGTCGAGAGCGAGAACTCCTTTCCGCCCAGGCGGAACTTCGGTTCACAGGTTTCCGGCAGCACCTTGAACTCCTCCTGGTCGTTGGAGGTCAGCACCCGGGCTCCGCGCCCGAACAGGCTTTCCGGCATCTGGATCTGCGTTTTGAAGATATGATAGTCCGAGAGCAGCTCGACCTTCTGGACCACCTCGCAGGAAAACGCAATCTCATTCGGCTTCAGGACGCAGTTCACCCGATAGCTCGCCGCATCTTTCACCCCCTTGTTGCCGAGGGTGGAATCGATGTTCACCGTCAGCGTTTCTCCGTCGCGCCGGAACTGCGCCTTCCCGGAATAGTCCGTGGTCTGGAAGAAACGGGCGTCATACTTCTCCGCCCCTTCCGGAATCTTGTACTCTCCGGTCAGGAAGATCGAACTCGCCAGCGGCTGCCCGGCGTATTCGAGGTTGCGGATCACTCCGTTTTCAGAAATTTCGGCGGAGAAGCCGGAACTGCGGTAACGCTCCGCCGCACCGAGCGAACAGGCGGCGGCGATCAGGAACACGGCTGCCGTTTTCTTCATTTTCCCTTCTCCCCGGTCAGCCCGACAAGACCGACCACCGCGTTGTTTTTCGCTTTGAGAACGATGTCGCGAATCGGATTTTCCGGATGCGGATTCACCCATTCGAAGAGATAGACGCCGACCGTACTGCTCCGGTTCATGCCGCTCCAGCCGCATTCGCAGTTCGGCAGTTTTTTGGATGATGCGCTCCACCAGTCGCTGATATTATCTCCGGCGATGATTGGAATGACCGCCTGACTGCCGGAGGCGTATGTGACGACATACTCCCCGGCCTGCGGGTTCTGCTTCCCGCTCAGCCACCCCGCCGAGTGCAGGAAAAGCAGCCGCTTGAGTTTCGCGTTGACCGGAACCGGTTTCGACTCGGAGGGCAGATGACGCGCCGGATGATTCGACACAAACACGCAGGCGCGTCCGCCGTTCTCCTCCGGCTTGATGATGCCGAACGGAATCCCGTTGAACACCTGATCCCCGGTCGGAAAGGATGCAAGGTCGTTGTCGGGGCCCTGATCGGTCCAGCCGCCCTTCCCGTCTCCGGCGGTTTCGTCGGCGAACGCCCGGTTGGCGGCGTTCCGCATATCGACCCGCAACACGGAGGCGGCGGGAAGCGGGGCGAATTTTGGAACCGGAAGCCCGACGAACTCCGAAGCCTGGCTTCGCGTGGCGTCGTCGAGAACCGTTTCCAGCAGATTGCGGGCAAACCGCGCCGCACCGGAATCGTCGTTCAGGCATTTTGTCGCTTCCGCCTGGCAGAGAAGCACATCGCCCCTGCCGAGCCGGAGGTGGGCGGCCACCATCCCGAAGTGGTCGGAGCCCCACTGCGTGGTGTCGCCGCCGAGCAGCAGCGCCGCGCGGGAAATCGGCGAAATGTAGTTGCGGTAGATCGACCAGTCGCCCTGATTCCAGCAGAACAGTTCGGCCTGGGTCATCCCCGCCAGCGCCGGGTGGTCCGCCTTGAGGATTTCGGAGAACTGCCCCGGCCCGGCCAGCACGTATTCCAGCTCGGGCAGGAAGGGAATCCGGCCGGTCCGGTTCTGCTCGAAGACCAGCAGCCGCCCGCCGTTCTCGACGAAGGCGCGAATCTGCGGAGCCCCCTCCTGCACCCGCCCGTCGATCGACTCCGCGCCGATGACCAACACATCAAAATCCCGCAATTGATCGAACGACCGGATGCTTTGAAAGGGCACTCCGAACGCCTTCAGCAGCCGGGCGGTGCTGTACGGCTTGAGTCCGCCGAACACCTCCGACGCGTCGTAAAGCGCGACCTTCTTGGTCGTTGTGATCGGGCGGAACAACTCCGGCCGGGAATTCAGATTGAGCTCGAAATCGCGCTTGTTGAGCACCTTGTCGCCGGAGACCAGTTGATAGACCAGTTTCCAGGTTCCCGGTTGCGCCGGAAGGTTGAATTCGACCGGCACGACCTTCTTCTCCGCCGGAGCAAGATCGCCGAGGTCGAGCGAAAATTGCGATTCCTTTTTGCCGTCGCGTTCGAGATATGCTTCAAACCGTACCGCCTTCTTCTCCGACTCGCTGTTGTTGATCGCGGAGACCCGGCTTTTGACCGTCTCCCCGACAAAGCGGTTCGGCGCGATGTAATCGAGCACCGCGATCACCGGCGAATTTACCCGGGCGAGGTAGTCGAACGCGACATTCTTCGTGAACTTGGCCCGGTCGAACGGCCAGGCGTTGGACATGGAGAAGTAGGGATCGCACAGATTTTCGTATCCGTCCTGGTCCGGCCAGGATTTCCGCTGAATCTCCAGAATGCGCTCGGTGTAGACGCCGCGCCCGACCGTGCGGTTGAACTTGTAGCCCTTGCTCCCCCAGTTGCGCACCCAGTAGTAGGAGAGGAAGGAGTTCTGCGGCTCGTCCTTGCTCCAGCGGTCGATCATGTAGAGGAACTTGTCCCAGTCCGGCTGCGGATCGTTTTCCGACTTCCAGATGGGGTCGAAGATTTTCGGAAAGTAGTGATCGCTCATGTAGACGGTTTCCCCGTTCACCACCGGCGGCGCGTTTTCGCCGCGGTACTTGCGGATCGTCTCGTGAAAATGCTTCACCACCGGTTCGCAGTAGGCGAGCGGAAAGTTGTTGATGCTGCCGGTATAGTCGTGGGTGTCGATGTAGTCGAGCTTCTCCCGTTCCAGAAGCTCCTTTACGTTGGAGCCGTCCTTCCAGAACCGTCCGGACGAATTGGTCCTCGGCCGCTGCTGTTTGTCCACGCTCCCGTAAAGGTCGTAAAGATGGTTGAGCAGCCCTTCCACCTGCGGATTGTCATACTGGCGGATCTCGTTGCCGAAGCTGTAGGTGCAGATGGAAGGATGCGAATAGGAGTTCCGAATCCGTTCCTTCGTCTTTTTGACGAACTCCGGCCTCAACTTGCCCTGCGGATCGCAGGCCCCGTCGAATCCCTTGACGTCGATCTGGTCGGCGCGTTCCGGCGTTTTGATCCGGATCGCGGGATAGGCGAGCTCGTCGGTGACGATGATGCCGAACTCGTCGAATACATCGTAAAGCCCCCGCGGAAAGGTTTCGGAATGGATGCGGATGTGGTTGACATTCGCGTCTTTGCCCAGAACCTGCCAGTAGCGGCGGCAGACGTCATCGACATTGAGCCGGAAGGCGTGCATCCAGCCGTGGCGGAAGAACAGGTAGAGGGCATGCCCGTGATGGGTCAGGCCGCGCAGCATGACCGGCTTGCCGTTGAGGACGAAATTCCCGTCCTTCACCCCGAAGGTCCTCATGCCGAAGCGCTGGACTCCGGCGACTTCGCCGCGGGCGTTGCGCACCCGGACGCCGTAGAGGAAGGGCGATTCGCAGCTCCACAGTCGGGCGTCGTCGATCCGGCCGGTGCCGGAGATCATCCGCATGCCGTCTTCGCCGTGCGGATTCCCGAACGGGAACGACGCGACCTTTTTGCCTGAATTCCACTCGAAGATTTCGCCGGTCCAGCCGTCTTCATCGGCCTTGCGGTCCGAACCGGAGACGATGCAGTCGAAGAGAACGTCACGGAGGTTCTTCTGCGGCGTCGCCAGAATGTTCGCCGTCCAGGCGGCGGGACGGATGTCCAGATAGACCAGCCCGAGGATTCCCGCCTTGGCGGCCCATCCCCAGCGTGCGGGTTCTCCGCTGCTGAAAAGCCGCAAGGTGATGTTGTTCTTCTTCCCCGGCCGCAACGCGTCGGTGATATCGAAACTCTGCGGGGAACCGGGGCCCCGGTAATGGTCGGGCGGATCGCCCGGCGCGCCCTCGCCTATTTTGCGCCCGTTCACATAGAGCGTGAAGTCCCCGCCCACTTCGTCGAAGGTCAGAATGGCGCGTTCATCGCCGCCGAGTTCCGGCGCGGTGAAATCGCGGCGGAAATAGGCGACGCCGCCCCATTCCCTGACTTCACGCGGAAGCGCCTTCTGCATTTCCTCCCAGCCGGTCTTCTCGGGAACCCGCATCAGGAAGGGAACGTGGATGTCGTTGGGAACCACATCCTTCGTCCAGCCGGAGTCGTCGAAGTCGGCTGCCTGAAACTTCCCTTTTCGCCCGGCATCGTCGAGATCGTTCTTCCGGTCGCTCGACACCTTGTTGAGCTTCCACCAGCCGGAGAGCGGAATCCGCTTCAGATAAGGCAGATAGATATCCGACTTCGAAGCGTCCGGGGTATAGGTTGCCGGGTCGGGAACCGCGGCAAAGAGAGGCGGCAGCATCAGCGCCGCCGCCAGCGCAATCCAAATCGTTTTCATTCTCGAATGACTCCGCCGGTTATCTGTCGTACCACCACATCGCCGGCTTGTAGCCGGAAGGATTGGTCACCTGCATGTCAGCATAATTCATGCTCTGGACATGGCCGTCGTAAAAGGAAACATTGGTCGCCGAATACCCGCGATGACGCCAGGCGACGAAGGTGGAATACACGTCGGTGCTCGACCTGACCGGGGCGCTCGCCCCCACGGCGTCTCCGTACTGGAGATATCTGGTACGATTCGTACCACTGCTGCTGCAGACATTGCCGCCGCCGTCGTCATTGCTGCCGGTCTCGTAGATGAATATCTTGGACGAAGACGATTTTACATGCCGACTCGGAATCAGCGACTCTTTGGCGGGATAGCTCGTCCAGTAATCGTTTGTTCCCGGCATCTGTTGCATTCCGTAGAGCCAGATGCCGACCGTTGTGGTATCGCTGGACAATACGTTGAGGGAAGGGCACACGTATTTCCGGCTCTTCCAGTAATGGGAATAAATCCCGGTCGCATGAGGAATCCCGGCCATATCAAGATACTGTTCGTTGCTGGCCCAGCAGGCGTTGCTTCTCGAAGCGGCGGCGCCAGATTTCCGCGGCATCAGGCGGCCGTCGTAATCGTTGGTGTACATAAACGCTGCGCTGGCCAGGGTTTTGATCTGGTTGGTGCAAGAGGTCTGCCGCGCCGTTTCCCGCGCCTTGCTGAGCGCGGGCAGAAGCATCCCCGCCAGGATGGCGATGATGGCGATCACCACGAGGAGCTCAATCAGCGTGAAGCGGAAACTGCCGTTCCTGTTCGATCTTGCCTTGGTGGATTTCATGGTCGACTCCTTTGTTTACCGTTAGAAGTTGGATTCCGATCACAATTTCACGTTCCGGCAGCGCTTCACCGGATAGCGATTTTTTCAACAGCGAAGCAACCTGCTCCGCGTATTTCCTGAAAGGAAATTCGTAAGTGAAGCCGCAAAAATGCTCCCTGTCCCCGATGCAGAGCGTACTCTCGATCAGACGACAGCGTTCGTTTGCTCCGAGATGGAATTCGTTCAGAATATTTTTCACCTCTCCCTGCAGGTAAACCGCATTGAAGACGGCATCGACCGGAACGCCAAGCGAGAGCAGCTTGCGAAAATCGTCGAGGCAGGTCGCCGGATCGGCGAGAAACAGATTCGGATTCAGTTCGATTCCGGCCTCCTTGTAAGCGCGAACGATTTCCGGCAACGGACATTTCCAATTCCCGGCCGCGGGGAGAAACACCAGATTCCGCCGCCCCTCCGCAAACAGCGCCTTTCCACACTCGTACCCGAGCTCCCGGTAACCGATCCGGACCGATCCGGAACCGAACGTGTTGGCCCCGTCGGAACTGACCAGCACCGGCAGCCCGGACTCAACCAGACGATCCCGGACGACCAGAAACTCCTCCGGCATCCCATACCAGACCACCGCGTCGAGCTGCTCGCTGCGGATCGCCTGATACACATTGTCGACTTTCTGCGAACTCAGCGTCAACAGGTGAACGACCGCCGGAATCGAAGAGATCTCCATCATCAGATTGCCGACCACCCGGCTGAGATACTGGTCGAAATGGACGTTCATGCCGTCGCCGACCAGAAGACCGATCATCGGCTGGTCCCGGAGCATCCGGGAGCTTTTGGCCGGGTTGGTGAACGACCCGATGCCGCGCTTTCCGATCACATACCCCTCGCCGGTCAGCGCCTTCATCGCCCGGCTGACCGTGGGGCGGCTGACCTGAAACAGCTCCGACAATTCAAGGATCGAAGGCAGCGGAACCGACTTCCCGTCCGCCTTCTGAATCAGCGTCAGCACATAACGCCGAATCCTCATATACTCCGCAATGGCCGATTCCGATCTGGGCATCTTCAAATCTCCGTCTATTTAGCATTTGTTTGCATTTACTATATATTATGATAGATCACCATCCCCGTGTCAAGGCCGCAGTTGAAAAAAGTGCATGATTTCAGGAGCTTCCATTCCACGGTCAGGAAGCGAGGTTCGTGCCAAAAGTCGGCAAAATGTCAAGCGGAGCTATTGATTTCCGGCCATTTCCCTTTATATTATTTAATTCAGGAAAATAACAGGAGTTTTTAACGATATGAGTCAAGAACAGAACAAAGAACCGCGCCCCGGAGAAGAGGACAACCTGCCGGTCGAAGAGACCGTGAAGACGGATGCGGAGACGAAAGCGGAAACCGATCCGGTCGAAAGCGAAATCGAAAAGCTCAAAGGCGAACTCACCGACGCGCAGAATAAGCTGATCTATCTTCAGGCGGACTACCAGAACTATCGCAAGCGCGTCGCCAAGGATGTCTCCGACGCGCGCGTCTACGGCGCGGCCAACGCGCTGGAACCGTTCATCACCGTCTACGACTATCTCCAGATGGCGCGCCAGGCGGCGGAGAAATCCGACAAGATCGACCAGATCCGCCAGGGGCTGTCGATGATTCTCGACCAGTACATGAAGGCGTTCGAAGAATCCGGAGTGAGCCGGATTGAGACGGTCGGCAAACCGTTCGACCCCACCATTCACGAGGCGGTCGCCCACGAAGCCTCGGCGGAGATTCCGGAAGGAATCGTCGTCAAGGAGTGGAGCGGCGGCTACCGGTTCGGCGAACGGCTGCTGCGTCCCGCCAAGGTGGTGGTCTCCTCCGGCCCGGCAAAGGAGGCGTAATCCATCATGGCTCAGGATTTTTACCAGATCCTCGGCGTCGAACGCAACGCGACGACCGAAGACCTCAAAAAAGCGTACCGCAAGCTCGCCATCAAGTATCACCCGGACAAGAATCCGGGGGACAAGGCGGCCGAGGAGAAGTTCAAGGAGGTTTCGCTCGCCTATGAAACGCTGAGCGATGCCGAAAAACGCCGTCAGTACGACCAGTTCGGCCACGACGCCTACACCAACAGCCAGCGCGGCGGCGGCGGGGCGGGCCCCGACTTCAACGCACAGGACATCTTCAGCCAGTTCTTCGGCGGCGGCGGCGGTGGCGGCGGCGGCGGATTCTCGTTCGAGGATCTCTTCGGCGGCGGTGGCGGCGGCGGACGGCGGCGCGACCCGAACGGCCCGGTGCGCGGCAACGACCTGCGCTACGATCTTGAAATCGATTTCGAAGACGCGGTGTTCGGGGCGGAAAAGCGCCTTACGATTCCGCGGTTGACCGAATGCCCCGACTGCTCCGGCAGCGGCTGTCAGCCCGGCACCGGCCGCAAGACCTGTTCGCAGTGCGGCGGCAGCGGGCGGATTCACGTTTCGCAGGGTTTCTTCAATATCCAGCAGCCCTGCCCGAAATGCGACGGCACCGGCCAGATCATCGAGAAACCGTGCCATACCTGCCGCGGCCAGGGGCGGGTCCGCAAAGAGAAGTCCTTCTCGCTGCGGATTCAGCCGGGCGTGGACACCGGCTCCCAGATGCGGGTCGCGGGCAAGGGCGAAGACGGCCTGCGCGGCGGTTCGGCGGGCGACCTTTACGTCGTCATCCGGGTGCGGCCGAGCGCGGTCTTCGAGCGGGTCGAGAACGACCTCAAGTGCGAAGTTCCGATCTCGTTCGCGGCGGCGGTGGCCGGCGGAACGGTCGAAGTGCCCAGCCTGACCGGAAAGACCAAGATGCGGGTTCCGCCGGGCACGCAGTCCGGCACCGTGCTGCGGCTCAAGGGGAAAGGCGTTCCTTCGCTGCACGGCGGCGCCCGCGGCGACCTCCATGTGCGTGTGGTGGTGGAGACTCCGGTCGGACTCTCCCCCGAACAGCTCGAGCTGCTCCAGAAATTCGACGCTTCGCTGACGCCGAAAAACCTGCCGCGCCGCAAGGCGTTTGAAGACCGGGCAAAGACTTACCTGCGGGAAGTCCAGCCCTGAACCATACGAGGTGAACCATGCCGAGACGGAATCCGGACGAACCGGTCCTTGCGACCAATAAAAAAGCCTACCACGATTATACTATCGTCGAACGGTTCGAAGCCGGCGTGCAGCTGGTGGGGACCGAGGTCAAGAGCTGCCGGGCGAAGTCGATCACCATGATCGACTCCTACGTCACCATCCGGAACGGACAGGCGTGGCTGGAGAATATGCACATCGCGCCGTACGGCTTCGGCAACCGCTTCAACCACGAAGCGAAGCAGAAGCGGCGGCTGCTGATGCACAAGAATGAAATCCTCAAGCTCGCCCAGTGGATGGGGACCAAGGGCGGAACGCTGATTCCGCTCCGGGTCTACCTCAAGCAGGGGCTGGTCAAGGTCGAACTCGCCTACTGCCAGGGCAAAACCCACGGCGACAAGCGCGAAACCCTCCGCCAGCGCCAGGACGACCTCGAGATGCGCCGCGCCATGAAGCGCTGACCGCCCGGAATCCCGGACGGTCTGCCCGCTTTCAGTGATTGCGGAGATAATCGACGGCGAATACGAAAACGCCGGCGGTCCAGCCGTGGAGCCGCTTCTCTTTGGGTGAAGCCAGCCCGGTCACCGCGTCGTACTTCGCCGGCAGTCCGCCGGAAATCTCGAAATTGCGGACGATGCTTTCCACATATTTCTCCGCGATGCGGCGGGCGGCGGCCTCGAAACCGTAGCGGTCGAACCCTTCGATCGCGATCAGCTGGAGCGGCGGCAGCACGGCGGGGTAATCCCACCGATAAGCGCGCCCGGAATTGTTTTTCTCGCAGGCGGCCAGCCCGTATTCGCACTCCAGCTCCTGTTCGGCGAGGCGAAGGGTGGATTCCGCCTGTTCGGGCGTCGCCAGTCCGCACCAGAGTGGGAAGAGCGACGCGCAACTGAAGAGCGGCGAGTGCTGCTTGGTGACGAAATTATAGTCGAGAAACACTTCGCGGCGGTCGTTCCAGCAGTAACATTGCATCAGCTCCTTGCGGATTTCGGCGCTGTGCAGCCATTCGTCGGAACGCTCGATGTCGCCGAGATCGCGGTAGAGCAGCCCGAGTTCGGTGCGGCTCTGGACGAGCATGGAGTTGAGGTCGATCGCCGCGTAATCCTGACAGCGCCGCCCGAAACGCGGCGTAAAATCCCAGCCGGACTCCTCTTCGGCCATCGCCTCGCGGGCAGCCTCGCGTATCTCCGCCAGCGACGGTTTCTCGGGGTAGCCGAGCTCCTTGACGCAGCGCGGATAAAACGCCTCCAGCTCCTCGCCGACGGCGTCGGTGCCGTAATGGGTCAGCCCGCAGCGGTCGCGGCGGCGGTATTTCCAGTGGTGGAGTTCGATTTCGAGCGTCCGCGCCGCGCGCCGGAGCCAGGCGCGGTCTTCTCGCGCCACCGTCCCGGTCAGCTCCAGCATGGCCCCGAAGAAGGGCGGCTGTGAACGGCTGAGGTGGTCGAGCCGGTTGACGCCGGGGATCAGCCCCTTTTCGTTGATCTCGAAGATCAAGTTCTCGCAGTTGTCGCGGACCAGCTCGAACCGGTTCTGGAGCGCGAGCCCGCGACAGATGAAATAGGTGTCCCAATATCGGAATTCCCGGCACGATTCGTCGGCGCAGGGCGCCGTGTACGGGTGGGGCAGACCGATGTCCGCGCCCTCCGAGGCCGGGTTGAAACGGGTAAAATCAGACCAATGTTCCGCGATGAAATCCAGTACTTTCTGCATAAGATGCGGCGCCCCCCGAAAAAAGAGTTGTCCCTGCTACTAATATAACAGGATTCAGGCGCTTTGCAAACCGGAACCGAACGAAACGGAGGGTCACCCGGCCAGCGCCGAGCGGATGCGCGAGGCGAGAAGAGAGCACTCGAAAAGCAGCCGGTCGAAGTTGCGTTCCCCGGCATGGTCGCCGTAAAAGGAGAGTCCGTAGAAACGGCCGCCGTATTCGACCGGAAAGGTGATGTTCCAGCGCGCTTCCGGTTCGCGGCGGAAGAGGTAGCCGTTGCGGACGACATGCTCCAGAAGCGGTTTGATTTCATCGAGTTCGGCGGCGTTCCCCTTCCGCGCCCTGATGTCGTCGCGGAATTGCCCCAGCGCCTCTTCCGTGGGGAGGCTCATGGCGAGAATGGCGATGGCGATGTTCGACCGGTAAAGCGGCACCCGGTACGGCAGCCCGATCCGGCTCTCGCCGGAGAAGGCGTCGCTGCGGAACAGATAGACCAGCTGCCCCCGTTCGATTCCGGCGAACGCGCCGTTGACGCCGAGCTCTTCGGCGCGGTTCTTCACCATCGGGTTGACCGTGCGCGGCAGGTGCGAGCTGTGAACTGCGTTCTGCCCGAGCCGGATCAGCCCGAGCGCCGGTTCGAAGCGGCGGTAACCGGACTTGGTGAGATAGCCGGCCTCCACCAGATCCGAAGCGATCCGGGAAAGCGTGCTGGCGTTGATGCCGAGGCGTTCGCTCAACTCCTTGAGCGACACCGGCTCCGGCGAGGCGGCTACCGCCTCCAACACCAGAAACGTCTTGTCCAGCAACTTGTTTTTCATATTCGAGAGTCTCCCTGCCGCGAACAACAATATCCCGCTTTTGCCGCATTGCAAGCGCATTTTAATTTTTTCTCCACAAATTTCACATTGTAATATTTCAAAATCTTCATCCCGCAATTGTAAATTTCGAATTTGCTTTTCGATGAGAAAACCGCTATAATTAACAGCAGACAAACCTTTTTGGAAAGGGAGTAAGATGACGATTACCAGACGCAAACTTTCGGCCGACTTCGTCGTGGTCGGCGGCGGCATGGCGGGACTCTGCGCGGCGGTTGCGGCGGCGCGGAACGGTGCGAAGACGGTGATTCTGCAGGACCGGCCGATGTTCGGCGGCAATGCTTCAAGCGAAATCCGCATGTGGATCTGCGGCGCGCACGGCGACAACCGCAAGGAAGCCGGATTGCTGGAAGAGCTTCAGCTCGACAACTACTATTTCAACCCGACCATGAAGTTCACCATCTGGGACGACGTCATGTACGGGTTCGCCAGGCGCGAGAAGAATCTCACCGTGCTGCTGAATACCTCGGTTGAGAAGGTCGAAACCGAGAACGGGAAGATCACCTCGGTCACCGGCTGGAACCTCGTTGAATACTGTCGCTATCAGGTGGAAGGCAAACTCTTCGCCGACTGCTCCGGCGACAGCATCCTGCGGCTCTCGGGCGCGAAATACCGGCGCGGACGCGAAGC
>CAYSZM010000105.1:0-12884 GCA_964435365.1 uncultured Victivallis sp.
CCGTCCGGCAACAGCCGTTCCCGGCCGCCGGTCGCGGCGGACATGGCGGCGAGGTCGGCGTCGGACGCCTCCTCGACCGGACGGAATTCGGGCGAATAGACCGGCGTCACCGGGGCCAGCGTCTCGGGCCGTTTCCCCTCCCAGCCGACGGTGGCGAGCGAAATCGCGCCGCTCTCCAGCGGGATATCCGCCTCCAGCCGGTCGGGGTCGACCCAGCGGAAGGCGTCCTGCCGCGTCGCCGGCGGCCCGCCGTCGCGGGTGATCACCGAATACACCGCAGGCGGAGCCGGGAACGGGTCGCGTTCGCGGTCGGGGTCGAGCAGGAGTTCGACCCGGTGCACACCGTCGGCGAGGCTCTGGACGACCAGATAGCCGGATTCGGGATCGTTCTCCGGCGCGATCATCCAGTTCGCCAGCGCCGCCAGCAGCGTCCCGGCCATGGGATCGGCGGCGAACCGCCCGGTGTAGGCGCCGTCCGCCTCGGCGGTGAGCACACTGACCCGGCCGAGTCCGGCCCGGCCGATCGCGGCGAGCGGCGCGAGAAATTCGTCGCGGCTCACCAGCAGCACTTCGCCGCCCTCCTTGGAGTAGCAGAGATTGTAGCCGCCGAACCCGGTCGAGCGCCCGAAGTCGGCTTTCGAAATCGAACGCAGCGCGGCGGTGTAATCGCCCTCCACCGGTGCATCGATAAAGGTGTTGCGCGCCATGAGGAAGGTGTCCTGTGCGAAAATGCGCGGCAGCTCGTCGGCGCGGTCGGAGAAGTAAATCATGCCGCCGCCGCGCTTCGCCACGTCCTTGAGGAAGACGGCGTCGCAATCGGCCTCGGTGCCCAGCCCGACCACGCTCACCGTGATTCCGGCACGGGAGGTCTTGTCGAGCAGCGCCTGATAAGCCCCCGGCTCCTCCGCGTCGGCGGCGTCGGCGAATAAAATCAGATGCCGGGTCGCCGCCTGGGAGGCCAGCAGCTCCTGCGTGGCGCGGGCGAGCGCGTTGTAGGTGAAGATTCCGCCGCCCGTCGACTCGATGCCGCGGATGCGCGATTCGCCGCCGACGATGTCCTCCACCGGCTTCAGCGGAATGACCGAATGCGCCGAACTGTCCACCGCGATCACGCCGAATTCGTCGCGCGGCATGAGGAGCTTCAGCACCTCCACCGTCGCCAGGTTGGCCATGTCCATCTTGGTGAGTCCGCCGATCGAAGCGGCCATGCTGCCGGAGCGGTCGAGCGCGACCATGATGGCGAGCAGGTTCTTGCGCAGCTCCTGCCGCTGCTCCATCGAAACCGGCAGCAGCGTCTCGAGCGGCGAACGGTAGTAGCCGCCGACTGCGAATGAACTGCGCCCGCCGGTCATCATAAGCCCGAGCGAACCGGAGCGGACGAGTTCGGCGAGAAGCGACATGCCGTCCGGCCCGAGACGGTCGGCGGGGACGTTCTCGAGGATCACCCCCGCGTAACCGGCCAGTTTCGCCGCGGTGAGTTCACCGGGCGACGGCCGTTTGCGGACGACCGGGATTCCGGCCTGCGCCAACACCCGGCCGAGATTGCCGGAAGGGGATTCCGAGAGCAGCAGCACCGGCTTGCGGCCGGAGATAGAAATCAGCCGCTGCGCCCGGTTGTTCTCGGGCCGCTCGTCCGCCTTCGGGTCCGCCCCGGTCACTTCAACGGTGTAGTCGGCGACGCCGGGCGCGGTGCTGCGGTCGCGCCACGAAACGAAGTTGACGCCGCGCCGGAGATTGACCTCCCGGGCGAGCCAGTTGCCGTCGCCGCGCCGGATGCGGCAGACCGCCTTCTGCGGTTCCGGCGAAACGATCCGGCAATTGAGCGTATAGAACTCCCCGGCCGCCGCGGTGAGCGGCGAATCGATTCCGGCGATGGCGAGGTCGTGCGTCGCGGCGCGGCGCAGATAGCGAAAGTCGACCGGAATTCCGCGCGCCGCGCTCAAGGCGAAGGAGCGGGCCGGGTCCATGCCGGTCCAGACGCCGTCGGAGAGAAGCCAGACGCGCCCCGGCGAATCGGCCGGAATCAGCCGCAACGCGAGGTCGAGTGCGCCGGAGAGATTCGAGCCGTCCGGGCCGATCCGGCTTTTGAGCCCGTCGAAGCCGGGGGAATCGGGCAGTTTCTCCACCGCCGCCTCCGCGCCGAACCCGACGACGGCGAGGCGGGAATCGGGGGGCATCGAACTCTCCAGGCGGCGGATCAGCGACTCCGCCTCGCGGCCGGAGTTTTCCGGCATCGAGCGGCTGCGGTCCACCGCGACCACCAGCGTCCCGGCCCGGTCCGGCCACTCGACCGTCGGCCCCGACAGCGCCAGCACGAGCAAAACATAAAGCAGCAGCCGCAGCACATTCAATCGGCGCAGCCGGAACGGTTTCCAGTAAAGATACGCCGCCAGCGGCAGGATGAGGAGCCAGGCGGCGGGCCAGAGAAAGCTCATGCTCCACCCCGCTTCGTTCCAAGTTTGTACTGGTGAATCATCAGCACCGCCGCCGCCAGCAAAAGCGCGATCCAACCGAGCGGAAGCCGCGGATTTTCCTCCATCCCGCGGACCCGGACCGGGCGGCGTTCGAACGCGCCCGCCTTTTGAAGATCCGATTCGGCGGCGGAGAGCGGAGAGACCGCCACTTCCCAGGTCGCCTCTCCCGCCGTGACGCTGCTGACGCCGGGCGGCAGGTCGGCCAGCAGGACGACGCCCCGCAGCGGCGTGACGTTGCGGGTGGTTCCGTCGGCGGCGCGGAGCGTCACGTCCCTGACGCCGGAGGGAATCCGCAATGCGATCACTTCACCGCTCCGCCGGTTGCGCCGGCCCGGACCGGGCCGTTCGGAACGGAGGAAGTCGGCGATGTTCCAGAACAGCGCGGGCCAGAGCGGAGTGCGGCTCACGTTGGAGCGCTCCGGCGCGAGGTTGAGGTAAATGTCGCAATAGCCGTCCAACCGCCGCCGGAAGGAGAGCAGCTCGGCCCCGCCGCGCCGGATCAGGACTTCGCCCGGAAGCGACACGGCGGAGTCGGCGTTCCAGCGGACGCCCTCGCCGCTCAATCCGCGCGTCAGCGGGGACCCGGCCCGGAACGAGAGCGGTTCCAGTGCGGAGCTCACCCGCTCCGGATTCCCCGGATTCCAGAGCAGCCGGTGATAGTTGCCGGGCGGGAGGTCGAAGCGCCCGCACACCAGTTCCGGCGTCGAACTCTTCCGGTAGTCGGGGTTGCCGTCGAGCACCGCGTCGAGCTCATGCGCCAGCGGCTCCGGGAGCTCCGCGGCGAGGCGGAAGCCGACCGGAACGCGGTCCTCGGGGAGCAGCGGGAACGAGTTGTCGAAGGCCAGCGGGTCGCCCGCCGACTCCAACTCCACGGTGATCGTTTTGTCGAGCAGCGAATCCGGCACGCGGCAGAGGAATTTGCGCCGTTCGCCGGGAGCGAGCTCCGCCTCGCCCGCGTTTCCGCCGGGGACCAGTTTCAAGGCAACCCGCCGCGCCGAGGGCGACGCATTGAGCACTTCGGCGAGAATCGTCCCGCCGTTCCGCCGCACGTTGACCAACGCCGCGTTGCCGAGGGCGGAACCGGAAGCGGAGACGCCGACGTCGTCGGCCAGCGGGAACTCCGGCCTGCGGTCGGTGACGAGAAGATATTCGGCGTCGGTCACCCGGCTTCGCGCCAGCGCCAGCGCTCCGGCGAGATCGGCGGAGGCTTCGTCGGCGGTCCACAACTCGAGCGTCGGCTTGGTCCGCCCGTCGGAGAGCAGCCGGGATTCGCTCCCGGCCAGAATCAGCACCACGCGGCGGCCCGGGTGCGCATCGAGCAGTCTGGCCAGTGCTTCGGCCCCGCGCGAACGCGGCGTTCCGCCGTCCGGCGATTGCGCCCGCATCGAAAACGAGTTGTCGAGCACCACCGCCAGCGCCGGATACGCATCCATCCCCATCCGGTACGGGCTCGCCGCCGCCAGCGCCAGCAGCGCCAGCGCCAGCGCTTCAAGGTAGAACGAGAGCGGAAGTCGGCGGAACATCCGCCGCGACCCGCTCTCCGGCGACGTCTCCGGCCGGTCCCAGAGGAAAATCGCCGGGATGCGCTTCACCGTCGAACGGCGGTGGAACCAGTAGATCGCCAGCAGCACCAGCAATGCGGCGAGCGCGTAGAAAAATCCGGGGTGGTCGAAGCCGGTGATCCAGTTCCTCATTTCAGCACCCCGCAGTGAAACAGTTCACTCAAATCCCAGGCCGGATAAAACTCCTCGACGGTCAGCCGGACCAGCCGGATGCCGTACTCCTCGGCGGCGCGGTCCCAGAGTTCGCGGTGGCGCGCGAGGCGGGCGCGGTAGCGGGCCACGAGCGAATCGTCCGCCGCCAGTTCGCGCTCCTCCCCGGTCTCGGCGTCGATAATCGAGACGTTGCCGGAGACCGCCGGATTGAGCTCGTCGCGGGTCAAAAGCTGGATCACCACCACCCGCAGCGCGCCGTCGGCAAGGCGGCGGAGAAAACGCCCCGGCTCCTCGGGCCACAAGAGATCGCTCACCGCAATGCGGATTCCCCGGTTGTGGAAGCCCCCGGCGAAACGGTCGAGCGCCTCGCCCGGACTCGCGTCGCCGTCAAATCCGCAATGGCTCCATTCGAGCGGGAATCCGGCGCGCGCCTCTTTGATCAACGTCTCCCCGGCATGCCAGACGGAGAGCGAAAACCCGGCGTTGACCGCCGCCTGCGCGAGCATTCCGGCCAGCCCCAGCGCGGCGGCGGCCTTGGAATCTTCGACCGCCATCGATGCGGAATTGTCCAACACGATGTCGCAGCGCGGATCGACCTCCTCGCTGTAAAGTTTGACCATCAGCTGCCCGCTGCGGGCGTAGACGCTCCAGTCGAGCCGCCGCAAGTCGTCGCCCGCCCGGTATTCGCGGTATTCGGAGAATTCCAGCGCGTTCCCGGTGCGGCGGCCGATGCGCAGCCCCTCCACCCCGGCGGTGAGGCGCGGGGTGGCGAGTTCGAGCTCGCCGGCGCGGGCAAGCGCCGATTCCAGCGCGGCGCGATGAAGCGGATTGGTCACTCGCCGTTCCTCCCGAAGAAACAAAGAAAATCATGCGCGATGAACCGGAGCTGCGGCAGGAACAGCACCGCCGCCCCCCACCAGCCGATCAGGCCGGCGTTGTGAAAATATTGCCCCCCGCTCGCCTCGCGACTCGAAATCAGGAACAGAACCAGCATGAGGCCGCCGACCGCCAGTCCGAACGGGATGGTGACCCAATAAATCAATTCCGGGCTTCGCCGCGTCCGGCGGCGCCGGGAACGGCGGACCAGCAGGAATGCCGCCTCGGCCCAGAACAGCCCCCAGGTCAATACGAATTCCCAGAACTGGACGTCTTTATAACAGGAAAGAATCCACCATGCCGCCCCCGCCGTCGCCCAGCACCAGAACCAGCCGCCCGCCGAACTGCCGTAAAACAGAAAGGCGAACAGGCGGAGGAGACGCGACTTCGGCAGCCCCTCCAGCTGACGCGCCGGAATATCGTCGAGCGCGCCGGACATCGAAGCAAGCCCGGCCAGCCCCCCCATCACCGCCAGAACCGGAACATCCAGCCGGAAGGAGGAAACCGCCAGCCACCAACCGGCCAGCAGCAGCACGATCTGGCCGAGGCGCGGCAGGATTCCGCCCGGCTGCGTCTGCGGCCGCAACGCATCGTAAAAGCCCAGCATCTGCCAGAACGCAAGAATGCCGAATACCGTAAGCACGACGGCTGCCGGCAGGTCGTAGAACCACGATTGGAACCAGCCGACCAGGAACAGAACCCCGACGATCAGGTCGATGCGGAGCCAACACCGGATATCGGGGCGGCCATAAATGAGCGCGATGAAAAACGCCTCCCCCATCCAGGCGAGAATCGTCGGAATCCGGTCGGGAAAATAGCAGAACCCCGCCAGCCAGATCGGCAGGCAGGCCAATAGAATGATCCCGAACGTCAGCAGAAACGCGGCCAGAAATCCGCGGAACAGCACCCCGGCGTCCAGCGGAGCAAACTCGATGAAGTGCGAAAGCCCCGGACGCGTCTCCTTTTTTCCGGTCGGGTTCGCAAAGCCCATCGCCATGCACAGCACCGTCCCGGTCGAACATAAAATCAGCATCATCGGGAGCCACCACGGCCAGGGGTGGGAATAGCCCCGCTCGCCGAACACGCTCCGGAAAATCATGAACTGAACCAGCAGCAGCGCGATCACCGTCAGAAGCAGCGCCTTGTCGTGCCGCATCTGGCGCAGATACTTCACCGTCCAGAAATTCCAGTTGTCGCTGAACATGCGCACTTTCACGGCCGTTTCCTCCGCTTCAGCATGACGCCGCCGGTGACCACCAGCGAAATCACCGCCAGCAGCGGCCCGAACCAGCCCAACTCCGGCTTGAAAAGGCAGAAAGGCGCCGTCAGAAAACAGTACGGCACATACTCCCGCTCTATGATCGCAACTCCGGTGCCGAAGAGCAGCGGAAGCGCCATGAAAACGACCAGCGTCACCGCCCACCATCCCCAGCCGGCGAGAATCTTCCAGCGTCTCGCCAGCAGAATGGCGACATTGGCGTAAAAGAGGAAATAAGTTCCGCCGGAAATCCAGAGGACGAGATCCGCGCCGTCGGACGGATTGAGCAGAAAGAAAACCGCCGCCGTCGCTCCGGCGAACAGCATCATCAGATAAGCGAGAACGACACCGCCCCACGCGCCGCTCGAAACCAGGAAGTGCGCAAAATGGCCGATCGGGTTGTGCGGACGCTTCCGCAGCACCCGGTCCCCCGGGTCCTGCCGCTCAAAAGCGGCCAGAGTCGCACAGAAGGCGGCGATGCAGGAGGCGGCGATCACCAGCATCCCCAGCATCGATTCCAATAAAATCGCGGGGTCGGCGATGAGGCCGATCCCAAGCCCGATCAGCGGAGAGAGCGCAATCACGCCGATCAGCGAAATTCGCACCGGGAGCATCCGGTTCGAAAACCGCGAGCCGACCGCCGCCACGCTCAGCGCGTAAAGCAGCTCGAGAATAATCCCGCCGATGCCGTACCAGAGCAGCAGCGCCCCGATCGGAGAATCCACGCCGCCGACCCTGGTGAACAGAAGAACCGTGAAGATCACCAGAGGCTGCGCGGCGAAGAACGACAGGACGAAAAAGAGCGAAACCAGCCAGCGCCGTCCGACCGAACCGATCAGGATGCCGAGCTGCGAGGCGATGCAGATCGGCGGCAACGTCGCCAGCGAAATCAGCAGCATCGCCCCCATCTCGATGCCGCGCAAAAAGTAGGCGATCACCATGAAGGGCAGGCAGAGCGCGAAGATGAAGACGGTCATCACCAGCGTGCCGGCGAGTTTCCCCCAGACGATCCGGTTCGGCGAAAGCGTCGTCTGAAACGAGAAATCCAGCTCCCGGTTCCGCCGTTCGGTGGTGAAGCGGATCATGGCCCCCATCGAACAGATGAAATAGGCCGCCAGCACCATTCCGCCCACTAGAAACCCGAACATGATGGAGCCGGAATCGGTGAAGGAGCCGCGAAATCCCGACGCCTGATACTGCATCACCGCCAGCAGGACCAGCTCGCCCGCCAGCAGCGCGCCCATCACGGAGAGAATGCCGAAATTGTGAAAGTGCTGCCGGATCTCCTTGATCAGCACCGGATTGACCCGGTCGCTCCAATCTTTTTTGATTGAGTTCGCCATGATTACTGCACCTCGCCGGTGGTGATTTTCATGAACAGCTCTTCAAGCCCCATCGATTTCCGCGCGAAGCCCATCACCGGGAGCCCGGCGGCGAAGAGCGTCGCCATCACCGGCGGAACCACCTCGTCGCCCCCCGCAAGGAACGCCTGAAGCTCGCCCTCGCCGCGAATCGCAACTTCTTTGACGGCGGGGTGTTCGAGCAGTTTCAGCCGCGCCTCTTCGGTCTTCGCGCACTGGATGACCAGCGTCACCGCGGGAGCCGCGTCCGCCGTTCCGGCCGCGACGCCGGACGCCTTCGCCATCAGCTGCGTCAGCGTCCCCGCCGAGAGCAGTTTGCCCTTTTCGATGATGATCGCGCCGTCGCAGATGTCCTGAAGCTCGGAGAGGATGTGGCTCGACAGCAGGATCGCCTTCCCCTGCCCGGAGAGCACCCGGAGCAGCGAACGCAGTTCGAGGCGGGCGCGGGGGTCGAGCCCCGCCGCCGGTTCGTCCATGATGAGCACGCCGGGGTTGTGAATCAGCGACCGGGCGAGACTCACCCGTTGCTTCATCCCCTTGGAGAGCGCGGAGAGGTATTTGCAGCGGATTCCGCCGAGGTTGGTGAACTCCTCGATCTCGGCGAGCGTGCGGGTCCGCGCCTTCCCCCTGAGGCCGAAGCCGCGGGCGAAAAAGTCGAGGTACTCCCACACCTGGATGTCGCGGAAGTCGGGCAGCGAGTCGGGCATGTAGCCGACCAGACGCCGCACCTCTTCCGGATAGTTGACCACCGACACGCCGTCGTAGAAGACGTCGCCCCCGTCGGGATCGTCGAGCGTGGTCATGATCTTGATCGTGGTGGTTTTGCCCGCTCCGTTCGGGCCGATGAAACCGAAGACGTTCCCCGAAGCGAAATCGAACGAAATGTCGTCCACCGCCTTCGTCGCTCCGAACGAGCGGGTGAGATTGCGAACCTTAATTTCCATCTTTGGCTTCTCCCGAAAAACTGAATTTGCCGACCACGGCATGAATGGCTTCAAACTGATCCGGCTTGAAGCCGGGGCTCCAGAACACCGGCTCTTTGGCGATCGCAAGGTAATACCCGAGCGGAATCAGACCGCCGGGGCGGCATTTCTCCTTGTCGTTCAACAGCCGCTTCTGAATGTCGGCCCAGTCGAGGCCGCAATCCTTCACGGTCTGCGAACGCTTGAGAACGACGCGGGCGCCCGGCTCAATCGGTTCCTCGGAACGATACACCCACCCGTCCGGCGCGACCACCGAGAGCGAAGCGAGACGGACTCCGAGGCCGTTCACCACGCCGACGCCGTCCTTTTCGCGGGTCAGCTTGAGGTGTTCGCGCTGCATCGAAACACGATCGATCGAGTAGCAGAGAGGCAGCCGCGGCCGGATCAGCCCCGAGGAAAGCCGCTGCGAACCGTCTTCGCGCAACTCCAGCCGCCCGGCTCCGGAGAAACGCAGAACGTCCTCCGAGTCGAACTCAAACCCGCCTCGCGGCGGGACCGGAGAATAGACCGCCATCATCGCCCGGGTCGCGGCGAGCTTCGTATCCTGGTCGAGCAGCGTCACCCCGAGGCCCCGCGCCCGGGAGTACCACCCCTCCCCCACCGTGATGAACCCGATCACCAGCAGACAGAAGACCAGGCTGATCGCCGGAGTCGTCACCAGAATCAGCGGCTCCCTGCGAAACTTGCGAAGGATGAAGAAGTTGGCCGGACCGATCAGCAGGACGAATGCAATCATCACCAGGAACAGCAGCTGCAGCGGAACATCCGGAATCGGCAGTTTGAGCAGCAAATAATAATTTTCCGGAGAACTATTTTCGACGGTGGCTTTCTCAATCTGCTCCAGCAGATATCTCAGTCCGGGCGTGGATTCCGCCTTCTCCTTCTCCGTCTCCCGTTTCAGCCCGGCGGCGGGGATGGGACGCACCAGGACGCGGTAGCCCCTGCCGTAACTGATGAACTGCGGCTTGTTGCCGAAAGGCTCCTTTCCCTCCGGCCACACCGCGCCGGGGGGCACGATGACCACCAGGGTTCCCCCGGCGAACACCCAGTTTGAAAGCGCGCGCTCGACCTCCGGCGGAATCCGGTCCTCGGAAGAGATCCAAACGATGTCGCAGGAGGAATAATCCCGCTGATGAACGCCCCACTGGGCAACCGGAATATCCGACACAGCCAGCTCCCGTCCGCGCGGATAACCGGGGGCGCCGGAAGAATACTGCAGATACTCCTTCTTCGGAACCATGCCGGAAACCAGAATATTGCCGTACATTCCACCGCTGCCCCAGCCGGAAAAAGGCCCCCTCACAAGCAGGGAATTCTTTTGCGGCTTCCCGTTGACGGTCAGCCCCAGTTCAGGTTCAGCATAGGAATGACGCCACGGCGGCAACTCCGGCGGCCAGTAGAGCGCGACATTCCGTACCGCCCCGGGCGCGAGGAGAAGCATACGCTCCGCCGAATACCCGAACCCGCTTTTCGAATAGAGGCGCATCCGCACCTCCGCCTGCGCCGCGCCACGGTTCACCACCCGGAATTCGGTGATGAAGTATCCGTCCCGGCTGAAATTGTCGATCATCGGCGGCACCCGTTCGATCGAAACCGGGCCGAACTCTTCCGCGTACAACGCGGAAGCAAAAAAAAGAATCGAGAGGAATGCAGCGAGAATCCGCTTCATGCCTTCGCCCTCCCCGGCTCGAGGGCAACGCCGTCGGGCAACTTCAATCCGGCCGGATCGACCTTCTCCAACAGGAGGTCGATGAGGTCGAAACTGGTCACTTTCTCCAGCTTCGCCTGATAGTTGAGGATCAGCCGGTGGTTGAGCACCGCCGGAGCGACGCTCTTCACATCTTCGAAACCGACCGAGGGCCGCCCGGCCAGCAAGGCCGCCGCGCGAGCCGACTCGGCCAGCGCGATGGCGGCGCGCGGCGAAGCGCCGAAGGTGACGAAGCGTTCGATCTCAGGCAGCGCCTCCGGCGCGCCGGGGTGCCCGGCGGCCACCAGCCGCGCCATGTAGTTGGCGACCGATTCGCTCAGGTGGATGCGCTCCATCACGCCGAAAAGCCCCTCGAGCTCCCTCCGGGTCATCTGATACTCCGGCTTCGGCGGTTCGCCGCGGCGGCGGTGGGCGATGATCTCGGTCAGCACCCCGGAATCGACGCCGCCCACTGCGATCTTGAAGAGAAAGCGGTCGAGCTGCGCCTCGGGGATCGGGTAGGTGCCTTCGAGTTCGATCGGGTTCTGCGAAGCGAGCACGAAGAACGGTTCGGGCAGCGGACGGGTTTCACCGAGCAGCGTCACGGCGTGCTCCTGCATCGCCTCGAGCATGGCCGACTGGGTCTTCGGCGAAGCGCGGTTGATTTCGTCCGCCAGCAGAATGTTGGTGAAGATCGCGCCGGGCTGGAACTCCATCTCGCGCCGTCCGTCCGGCATCAGCTGCAGGATGTTGCAGCCGAGAATGTCGCTCGGCAGCAGGTCGGGGGTGAACTGGATGCGCTTGAAATCGAGCGACAGCAAAGTTCCGAGCGCCTTGACCAGAGCGGTCTTGCCGACGCCGGGGAGCCCTTCGAGCAAAATGTGGCCGCGGCTCAGGATGCCGATCAGCAGCAGCCGGTGCACCTCGTGGTGCCCGAGCAGGATGCGGTCGAGTTCGGCGAGAATCCGGTTGGCGCGCTCCTGTTCCGGACGCAGCTCGTCCGGCGTAATCAGTTCGGCATTGCTCATGGTGTGCTCCGTTCCCCTTTCGGCTTGAAATAACGTTCAACCGCCGCGCGGTGCGCGGGATAGATTCTGTTTTCGCTCCGGTCGAGCTGGGCGTCTCCGCCGCGCAGGTGTCCGGCGGCGGCGGCCTGACGCTCCTCCGCGCCGGGATTCGGGGCGGCGGCGAATTGCTGAACCGTCATGCTCCGGGCCGGGTCGTTCCCTCCGTCCAGTGCGAGATCGACCTCCTTGCCGGCAAACCCGGCGGTTTCGCCGGAGAAGAGGAGAGCCGCGTCGCCGCGCCCGCGTGAAACGCCGCCGTTCCCGGGGGCCATGCAGGCCACAACCACCATGCGGAGCTCGTCGGCACCGGGGGCGTTCTGCTCCAGCCACTCGGCCAGCTCCCGGTCGCCGCCGGGGCCGCCGCTCTCGCAGTTGCTGCTGCATTTGCCCGGTTTCGAGCAACTCGATTTGGAGAGTTTCGACTTCACCAGTTTGGCGAGCTGTTTCTCCAGCTTTCCCGAAGAGTCGCGCATCGCCTCGGCCAGGCGCTTCATCGTTTCGGGGTCGAGGGCCGAAAGCGACGCGCCGGACTGCTTCAGCAATTCGGCCAGGTCCGGATTCTCCTCGGCGAGCTTGTTCAGGAGCTCGCCCATCTGGGCGGCGGCTTCGGGCGGAATCTGCGCCCCCGGCAGCGCGCCGATGGTGTCGAGCGCCGAAGAGAGCATCTGGAGCGTCTCGTGATTCTGGCGAATCCGCGAAGCCGCCTCTTCCCCGGCCATGCCGACCCGGCGCGACAGGGCGTCGAGCATCTCGAACATGGCGGCGGGGTTGGCGGCGTCGTTCTTTTCCTTGAGCTCGGCGACGCCGTCCTTGAGGTCGACGAGTTCCTTTTCCGGCATCAGCGACTCTTCTTCGAGTACTTCGATTTTCTGCTCGAGCGCGGCGGTTTCGCCGGAGAGGTCGAGGGTATGGTGCACCCGTCCGGGAACCGCCGATTCCGGGAACAGCAGCGCCCCGGCCAGAAAGAGCAACCCGATGACGGAAAACAACAGCCCGCGCCCGGCGGAAACCGTCAGGCGCGGCGAAGGCGGCGGCGGGATGGAGTTCCGCCAGGCGCCGGGGTCGGTTTCAAGCGAAGCCGCCAGCAGCCCGCCGCACGCCGAAGCGCCGTCGAGCCAGACCAGCAGCCGCCGGGAGTCCGGCAGGTGTTTCCGGGCGTAAAAAAGCCCCCGCAGCAGGGAAGCGAGAAGAGCCGCGACGAGGATTCCGGCAAAGTACTGCAAGCGCGCCGATTCCGCGAAAAAACGGACGGCCAGCACCGCGGCTCCCGCGACAAACGCCGCCACGCCGAACGCGGAAAGAAATCCGCGAAGAAAGAGCATACGGAAAAAGCCGTGCCTGAGCTTCCGCACCGTTTTCGCCGCCGCCCGGATCGGATCGTCATACTCCCGCTTCAATTCTCCAAAATCTCCCCCGGCCGGAGAAGCGATTTTCTCCGGTTCTCCGTGAACATAATTCCACTT
>CAYSZM010000106.1:0-12785 GCA_964435365.1 uncultured Victivallis sp.
GATCGGCCACCACCAGGTCGACGGCGACTACCAGGAGTCCTGGCAGCCGCAGAAGATGAGCGAAACCGCCCGCGCCGAAGCCCGGCGCATCGCCGGTCTGGTCACCGGCGCCCTCGGCGGACTCGGCATCTTCGGCGTCGAACTCTTCATCTGCGGCGACAAGGTGATCTTCAGCGAAGTGAGCCCGCGCCCGCACGACACCGGCATGGTCACGATGATCTCGCAGGACCTCTCGGAATTCGACCTGCACGCCCGGGCCATCCTCGGACTGCCGGTTCCCAACATCGCCTTCCACGGCCCCTCCGCCTCGAAGGCGGTGGTCGCCGACGGCAATTCCAAAGCGGTCCGCTTCGGCAATCTCGGCGAAGCGCTCTCGGAACCCGACACCCAGCTCCGGCTGTTCGGAAAGCCGGAACTCAAGGGCCACCGCCGTCTCGGCGTCTGTCTCGCCCGCGCCGAATCGACCGAAAAGGCGCTCGAAAAGGTGTTCCGGATGCGCGAGAAACTCACCGTCGAACTCTGATGATCCGCGACACAGCCGAATTTCCGTTCAGCTGGTCCCTGCGGCGGCAGGAGATGTGGAACGAATGCCGCCGGAGTTATTTTCTGCACTACTACGCGGCGCGCGGCGGCCACGACGCCGACGCGACGCCCGAGTTGCGCCGCATCCATGAGATGCGTTCGCTGCTCTCCTCCCGCACCTATGTCCGCCGCCTGGTCGCGGCCGAACTCCGGCGCATCTTCTACCTGCCGCACGAGGAGGAAGACGCCGAACTTCAGGAAGTGCCGGAGACGCTGACCTTGCAGGCGCTCCGCCGGTTCCACATCGACTTCCGCCGCATGCTCGCCGGGGAATTCACCGCCGATCACGGCCGCCCGATGCTGGCGGAGCTCTATTACAACACCGAACTGCCCGAAGAGCTCCGCGCCCGGATCGCACACGACCTGCGCCGCGCGTTCGGCGCGCTGGAGAGCGGCGTCCTGCCCATGCTGGCCGCGACCCGCTTCCGCTTCCGGCGGCCGATCGAGTCCCCGCTCGAAGTCTATGCGGGGGAACTCCGCTGCCACATCGCCCCGGCGGCGGCGTTCGAAGAGAAAGGCGTCTACTGCGTGGTCGAATCCTCGGGAGCCCCGAGCACCGTGCTTCTGCACAAATTCCATGCGGCCAACCGCCTGCACCTGCCGCCCGACCGGGTGCGCTCGCTGGAACTGATTCCGGAACAGGGCGTCCTGCGCGAACCCGCCGAACCGCTCAACATCAGCCGGACCCTGCGCGAGATCCGGAACGGCGCGGCGGAAATGCGCGACGCCATCCGCCCCGGCGGCACGGCCCATCTCGAGGACTTCCCGCCGAACCCGGCCCGCTGCGCCGCCTGCCGCTTCCGCGGCTTCTGCGGCACAAAGTAACCCCCGTAACAAAGAAAAACGGAGGAGGCGAAACGCCTCCTCCGAGTCCTTAGACTGAATCCGCAGCGGGAACTCAGGCGATCATCGCTCCGAGAACGCTGCTCTTCTGCTCTTCGTCGAAGAGAGCGGACGTGGCCGCCGTCGCCAGCGTATCCAGGGCCGTCCCCGCGTCGAGATTGTAGGCCGCATCGCTCTCAAGCGACAACGCGCTGGAGAAACCGGCCGGGGCCAGCGAGGGATTGTAGACGATGGTCGCGGTGTTGGTCAGCTGGCGGAGAGCCTCGGCCAGCGCCTCGTCCGTAACCACGACCGTCCCCTTGCCGGTGATCTTCTCCAGCCCGTCGATGTTGCAGCCGTAGAAATTCAGCTGCGAACCGGACGCCACGTCGAGGACGTCATAGCCATCGCCGAAGTTGAGCGTATCGATGTACATGGTGCTGTCACCGGTGATCTGGAGCTTGTCGTTGCCCGCGCCGAAGAGCATGGTCTCCACATAGAGACCGGCGTTGCCCTGCAGGGTGAACGTGTCCCTGCCGTCGGTGGTCATCACCATCGCCATGGTGGAACCGTAGGTTCCGTCCACGGTGACCTTGCTGTAGCCGGAAAGCGTGCTGCATCCGCTGAAGTCGACGTCGAGCGCCGAGAACACCGTCTGTCTCGCCGCCCAGTCGTTCGTCGCGGACGAAGTCGCCGAAACCGCGCCGGAAACCGATCCGCCGGTCATCTGGATCTTCTTGAATCCAGTGATGTCGTCGATGTTGAGTTCCGTTCCGGTGAGCGTCCCGGCGGCGGAGACCTGGCAGGTGTCCTCATCGTCGAGATCGAACGACGAGAGCGGCGCGTCGGTGAACGTATAGTTCCCGCCGTTGGCCGAGCCGACGTCGACGTAGTTCAGCGTGACCTTGGAATAGCCGAAGATGCCTTCGACGGTTCCGCCCGTCACGGCGACCGAGCCGGTGGATTTCCAGGTTCCGTTGAAGAGCATCTCAGCGGGCTCCTCGATCGGGCTGTCCATCGGCGCACCGAAACTGCCTGCGGAGATTCCGCCGAGGATACCCGAGAAGAAGCTGTTCAGCTCTTCGCCGCTGACCTGGTAACCGGTCATCGACGCCGTTCCGGAGAGCTCGCCGCCGATGATATCCCCGGCCGTCGAGTTCCGTTCGATCGTCACGGTCTTGTAACCGATCAGGGTGCCGACGGTGCTCCGGTTGGTGATCGAAGCCGTTCCCGCCGCCTTGACCGACAGCTTGGCGGAAACGTCAAGCAGCGAATCTTCGGACTCTTCCACCGGCGTCAGAACCGCAGCGGCGACAAGCGAACTGTTGCCGCCGAACGAACTGCCGATGGTCGACGCGTTCACATTGAGATTCCGGTAACCGATCAGGACATCCGCTTCGGAGCCGTTGATCAGGGTGGCCGAGGACTTGGAGTCCAGGAAGGCCGTCAGACTGAACGAAGCCGCGTCATCCTGCGGAATTTCGGCATTGATGACGACCGAGATCGAGCCGCCGACGCCGACGCCGACGCCGCTGGCGTTGAGCGACAGCGTCTGGTAGCCGATCAGCGCCGAGGCTTCGGACTGCGTCAGGCTCGCCTGTCCCTTCGAGTCGAAGGAAAGGCCGAAGGTGCCCAACATGCCGTCTTCTTCCTGACTGAATCCGAGAGCCACGTTGATGTTCCCGGCCACCGCAACTCCCACAGAGCTGCCGGTCATGGAGAGGTCGCGATAACCGACCAGCGCCGTGACCGAACTGTTGCTGACCGTCGCCTGCCCGAGGGACGTCAACGAGACGGCCCCGACCAGATCGAAGGGAGACGGATAATCGACCGTGATTCCGACGTTGAGATTGCCGCCGATCACCACGCCCGCCCAGCTGTCGCTGATCACGACGTTCTGATAGCCGAGAGCGAACTCGGTGGAGGTCATCGGCAGGCCGGAACTGATACTCGACGAATCGCTCGTCAACCGGTCGGCATAACCGCCGCTGCCGTCGAGCGTCAGGGTCCCGGTCGCCTTCGACTGAAGCGACAAATTGGCCGAAAACGCCAGAGCACCGAGTTCAATAACCGCATCCAGATCGCCGGACACGTTGCCGCCGACAATGACGGAAACCGCAGAACCCGTCAGCGTGACGTCGCGGTAACCGACCAGGGCGTCTCCGTAGGTATACACGAGAGAAGCGCTGCCGGTGGAGATGAGCGAAGCGGAGACCGGGTCCAGCTCCAGAAGGTTGCTGAAATCGTAGCCGCCCTTTACCGTCAGGTTGATATTGCCGCCGACGACAACGCCAAGATCGCTGAATTCGACCTCAAGCGTCTTGTAGCCGATCAGGGCGTCGACATCGGAGTCCGAAATCTGCGCCAGGCCCTTCGACTGCAGGCTGCCCGTCAGCTTGGCGTCGATGCTGCCGCCCGACTCGCCGATGTCCGCTCCCGCATCGAGCGAAAGCGAGAGGTTGCCGCCGATCACCACGCCGACCTCGGAATTCTGATCCGAGTAGAAATTCTCATACCCGGCGATGAAATCGGCTTCGGCGCAATATTCATCGATCGAGTATGCGAGTGAAACGGAATCCGACGACCCGGAAGAGGTCGCCTGCAGCACCGGCGTATAGCTGGTCAGCTCCACCTGCCCGGTGGACTTGAGAGAAATGCCGGCGCTCAGGTTGGCGCTCTGCAGCGATCCCAGCAGGCCGCCCAGGTTGTCGAGCGACAAATCGGAGATCGCCTCGGTGTTGAGGTTGGCGAGTTCAACGCCGCCCTTCACGTCGATGGTAAGGTTGCCGCCGATGATGGCGTCGGCATCCGAGCCGGCAATCGAGACCTGCTGGTAGCCGGCGAGCAGGCCGACATCGGCATAACCGCCGAAAACAGCCGCGTCTCCGGTGGATTTGAGCGAAACGGAGAGCGAAGCGCTGCCTTCGGCGTAAGAGACGGTCGTCGTATCTTCGTCTTCCACGACCGTGGCGTTGCCGGAAGCGGTGAGCTTCACGTCGAGATTGCCGCCGATCGCGGCATCGACTTCCGCGTCGCCGCCGAGAACCAGATGGGAATAGCCGATCACCGCTTCGGCGTCGGCATCGTACAATTCCGCACTGCCGATGGACTTCACGGAAATCCCGGCGGACGCATTGGCGGTGAACTTGATGCCGGACGCATTGACCGCTTCCTTGAGCGTGACGTCCGCCGACAGCGAAGTCTTGCCGCCCAGAATCAGCTGGGTCGCGTCGGAGTCGCAGTCGAGGCTGCCCAGAATCGCAACACTCTCGTATCCGACCAGCGCGTCGTGCACGTCGGAGTCGATCGCCTGAAACGAACTGCCCGTCGAATCGATGTTGATCGAGAGCGAATTGTTTCCGAACCAGGCGAGGATATCGGTGTTGACCATGCCGTCGAGCGAAAGGCCTTCTTCGGGGGTCAGGAGCTGGTCAACCCGGAACGCCCCTTTGCCGCTGGCGCTGAAGTTGCCGCCCATGGCGACGTCGATGCTGCTGCCTTCGAGCTCGACCGTCTTGAATCCCAGCACGTCATCCGCATCGGACCCGTCGGAAGCGGAAAAACCGCCGCGGGCCTTCAGGGAAACGGAGGAGTCCTTGTGGGTAAAATCGGAGACCGGCGTGCCGGATTGTTTGCGTTCCGTCCCCGTGCTTCTGAACACTCCGCCCCATACGTCGCCGTAAACAGAGTTTTCGAGAGTGATCGTATTCGAGGCGGCGTAACTGTTGGTTCGAGTGACCGATGTGCTCGCCTCGGTCAATGTGACCGGGGTCTGCGAAAAGGTCCAGGTGTTACCTGCGATGTCGTAGTCTGGCTGACTTTGGTCAACAAAGTCCCGGTCTTGATTTTCACAATCGATTACATTCCATAGCACCGGCATGATAACCTCCTTTTTCCCCGGCCTGCCCCCCGGCACCATACCGCAGTTCCGCCGAGAAAATTTCTCCCTCAGTAAAAAAAATACCACCCTATTTTCATATTTCAAGCGTTTTGCCGGTTCATTCCATGAAATTTTGAGGGGAAACCCTCCATTCCAGGGGATTTCTCACTCCAAACTCCGGAAAACAGGGATTCTTTTCGCCCTATGCAAAAACGTAAATTCATACATGCCGCGGGGACCGGCCCGACCGATTCCCGATTTCGCTTGATTTCTCCTGAAACGGAGATATTGTATAAGAATCGATATGGGAGAAGCATCATGATCAACTGGGGCATCATTGGAACCGGACGCATTGCGGCGGTTTTTACGGCGGCGCTCTGCGCCGGCAATTCCGGGCGTCCGCTCATCGTCGCCGGGCGCGACCCGGAACGCACGCGGGAATTCGCGGCGGCAAACCGGATTCCGGAGTCGCTGGTGAATCCCGACGCACTCTTTGCCGACCCGCGCATCGACGCGGTCTATATCGCAACCCCGCACGCCTCCCACGCCGGGCTGTCGATCGCGGCGCTCGAAGCGGGCAAGGCAGTGCTCTGCGAAAAACCGATGGCGATCAGCGAGGAAGACATCGACGCCGTCCTCGCCACCGCGAAACGGACCGGGAAACTCTTCCTCGAAGCCTTTATGTACCGCTGGCACCCGCAGACGCGGAAACTGGTGGAGCTGCTGCGCAAAAACACGATCGGCGAAATCAACCTGGTCGAGAGCGCATTCGGCTTCGCCGCCAAATACGACCCGAAAGACCGGCTGTTCAACCCCGCCCTCGGCGGCGGCGCGATCTGGGACATCGGGGGCTACCCCCTGTCGATGGCGATGCTCATCGCCGCGGCGGCGCTCGGCGAAGAGTCCGCCGTGCCGGACCGCTTCGTCTGCGGCGGCGTGCCCGCCCCCGGCAACGTCGACCTCACCGGTTGCGCGGTGGCCGTCTGGCGGGAACGGATCGTCGCCCAGCTCGCCTGTTCGACCGGCGCAACGCTGGACCCGACGCTCCGCATCCACGGTTCGGCGGGCCGCATCGTGGTGCCCAACCCCTGGGTGTGCAGCCGCACCGGCCCGGAAGAGGGGCTGATCCGCATCGAACGGCCGGACAAAGCCGTCGAGGAGCTGCGCATCCCCGCCGCCCAGACCAGCTACGGGTACGAGGCCGACGATTTCGCCCGGATGCTCGCCTCCGGCGCGCGGGAAGCCGTCTTCTCCCCGTTCGCCACCTCCGAGAGCCGCGAACTCAACCGCCTGCTCTGCCGCTGGCGCGCGACGGCGGTCGCCGCGGAAAATCCGGACAAATAATTCCTTTAATCGCTTTTTTCTATTTGCATTCCTCCCGGCCGCCTGCTATGGTATGGGCAGCACAACGGGAGGAACTCAGATGGAACATGCGCCGCTTCATCGCGCCGGGGAACCGGCGGACCCGAATTACCATGCAGGAACGGACAGCGAACGGATCGCCGCGGCGGGCCGGGCGGCGTTTGCGGCGGGGCTACCGTTGCGGATTCCGGCCCGGAAACCGGACGCGGAGTCGCCGCGCCGCCACTGGCTGATCGACTCCGCCATCCTGCTGCCGGGAGAGGCGACGCTGATTCTGGACAACTGCCGGATCAAGCTCTCCGACCGCTGCCGCGACAACTTCATCCGCAGCGCCAACTGCACGCCCGGCGCAGGGACGGTCCCTCCGCTTGAGAACATCCACATCCTCGGCATCGGCTCCGCCGTGCTGGAGGGGGCCGACCGGCCGCGCTCGACCGGGGATTCGGCCAAGACGCTCGGGGAGCGGACCTTCGGCGCCGACGCGGGGAAGCCGGGCGAAACGCAGCGGGGCGACTGGCGGAACATCGGCATCCTGCTGGCCAACGTGCGCGGGTTTTCGATCCGCAATCTCGTCATCCGCAACTCCCACATGTGGGCGGTCTCGCTGGAGTACTGCACCGGGGGGAGCGTCCGCGAGCTTTGCTTTCACTCCCGCGGCCGGATGACCGTCGACGGGACGGAGCAGATCACGCTCAACCAGGACGGCCTCGACCTGCGCCGCGGCTGCCGCGACATCGTCATCGACACGATCACCGGCGAAACCGGCGACGACCTCGTCGCCCTCACCGCCATCGGAAGCACCGAAACGCATCCGTGCGGGGCGTTCGGCCGCGCCGAATTCTGCCCGCCCCGGATGGACGGCCTCGACGAAGAGGTCTCCGGCATCGTGATCCGCAACGTGGCCGGCCACTCGGCGGGCGGACACCATATCGTCCGCTTCCTCAACACCGGCGGAATCCGGATGCGCAACATCCTCCTCGACGGGCTGGTCGACACGTCGCCGGACGGCTTCCGCAACCATGCGGCGGTGAAAATCGGCGACTGCAATCCGGCCTGGGGCGGCGTCACCCCGCTCGGCGACACCGCGGCGTTCCTGATCGTCAACGTGCAGTCGCGGGCGAAACGGGCCGTCCTCATCGCCGGGTCGCTGGCCGATTCGCAGATTTCGAACATCCTCAATTCCAACCCGGAAACGGCGGCCGTCACCTTCGACTCCGGCCCGGAGAACACTCGAAACCTCGATATCCGCTGATCGTTCGATCTCCGTCTTGAAAACAGCGCGAACCGGTGATACATTGAAAGATGAAACCGTTTCAATTTCAAAACGAGAGGAAAGCGCGATGAGTGATTCCATGCAGTTTCGAAGAGAGATCCGGATCGGCGGCGTGTTCGATGTGATCGTGGCCGGCGGCGGACCGGCCGGATGCGCCGCCGCCGCGGCAGCCGCCCGCCTGGGCGCAAAGGTGCTGCTGATCGAAGCGACCGGGATGCTGGGCGGCATGGGAACCGCCGGGCTGGTTCCGGCCTGGTGCCCGTTCTCCGACAAGGAGCAGATCATCTACCGCGGCATCGCCGAAGAGGTGTTCCGGGCTTCGGCGACTCCGGTGACGCTGCCCGATCCGGCGCGCCTCGACTGGGTGCCGATCGACGCCGAGGCGCTCAAGCGCGTCTATGACGACCTCACCGAACAGGCCGGGGTCGAAGTGCGGTTCGGCGTTCAGCTCGCCGCGGTCGAACTGCGCGATTCCCGCCATGTCGACGCGGTGATCACCTCGGGCAAGGACGGCCTCCTCGCCTGGCGCGCCGCCGTCTTCATCGACGCCACCGGCGACGGCGACCTCGCCGCCTGGGCCGGGGCCGAATGCGAAAAAGCCGAAGAGAGCCAGCCCGCCACCCACTGCTTCCACCTCGGCAACGTCGACATCGCCGCTTATTTGAAGGGCAAATCGCTGCACAGCAACAACCCGGAGAGCCCGATCTACGAGATTCTGAAGTCGGGGAAATTCCCGCTTCTCTCCGACGCCCACGCCTGCCAGTGCCAGGTCGCCAAGGCGACGGTCGGCTTCAACGCCGGGCATTTGTGGAAGATCGACTCCTCCTCCAGCGCCGACGTCAGCGGCGGGCTGCGCCAGGGGCGGCGGATGGCGGCGGAATTCCTGCGGGCGCTGCGCGAATTCGTCCCGGAAGCGTTCGGCGACGCCTGTCTCGCGGAGACCGCCCCGCTCCTCGGCATCCGCGAAGGACGCCGGATCGTCGGGGAATACCGTTTCACCGCCGAAGACTACATCGCCCGCCGCGATTTCGAGGATGAAATCGGCCGCAACGCCTATTACATCGACGTGCACGGCTCCCGGCGGGAAGAGACGGGGAAGAACAACCCCCACCTCAAATTCGAACGGTACGGCAAGGGCGAAAGCCACGGCATCCCCTACCGCTGCCTGGTTCCGCGCAGCCTCGACAATGTGCTGGCTTCCGGCCGCTGCATTTCGAGCGACCGGGCGGCGAACGGAAGTCTCCGCGTGATGCCGGTCTGTCTGGTCACCGGCCAGGCGGCGGGAACGGCGGCGCACCTCATCGCCGTGACCGGAACCCCGGCGCGGGAACTCGACGCCGCCCGTCTCCGGAACGTGCTCCGCGAAAACGGAGCGTGGTTCCGGTAACAGGGGGAGAAATCAGGCGAGGGTGACGGTTTCGCCGGCGCCGATGACGCCTTTCTTCTCGCCCATAAAGTACCAGACCGGCGTGGCGGACGGGTTGTAAGCCATCCGTCCGTCCGCGGAAACGACCAGGCCGCGGATCGCCTCGTAGTAGCGGTAGATCTCGATGTTCGTCGCGTACCAGATGTTGTCCTGATGGGACATCATCTTGCAGAACTCCTCGATCTCGTTCCAGTTGTTGTTGTTGTCGAACTCATAAGAGTGTCCCCAGACGTAGAGCAGCGCCAGCGGATGACGGTCGAATGGGAGAAACGCGGCGCCTTTCTCCAGCATTTCGCGGTGGTGGCAGGTGGCGTCCCACGCCATGAAGTCCTGCGGAATGCCGAACCAGCCGGAGACCCGGGTCGAGCGCGAGTAGACGATTCCGCAGGCCTTCGCGATGTCGATCACCTCGTTGTTCCAGGTTCCGTACGGATACGACATGCCGATGACCGGGTATCCGCAGAGCTCCTCGAGCCGCTTGCGGTCCTCGAAAATCTCGCGCGTCACTTCGGTCCGCGGCACCCGTTCCAGGAACGGATGGGTCGTGGTGTGACAGGAAACTTCATGTCCGGCGTAAAGCGACTTCAGCTCGGAGGACGCGATGTGGTTACCCTGGTCGAGGAGTCCGGCGTTGATGTGGAACGTCCCCTTGATTCCATGCGCGTTGAACAATGCGACCAGCCGGCGGTCCTGGATGACGCCGTCGTCGTAACTCATGGTCAGAGCTTTGATCTTGCCTTCCGGATACAAAAAACGAATTCCCATTTTCCTGCCTTTCACTGTCATGGAATATCGGGCCCGGAAAAACCGGAACGGTAATCTCCAGCCTCTCCGGGGGTTTATTTAGTATACCATCCGCGGCCCGAATTGCAAGAGTCGCCCGCCTTTTCCGGCTGTTTTCTTTGTTTCAGGACTTGATTTTTGTCAGAAAATGATTAGATTTCAATCATGTTTTGATAATAGAATATTAATCTTGCCGAAAGGGAAGCTATGAACAGTGTCCGCCCCGGCCAGTTGAAACGGCGCGCTCTCTCCGAAATGCATATCCACTTCTGCTCCGGCTGGTTCCACGCCGAACCCGGCTTCGAAACAGTGCAGAAAGCGTTTTTCGAAGCGCCGCAGCTGTTCGAGAACGGAGAGGTCATCTGGAAGACCAGGAACAAGGAGGTGCGCAAAGTCACCCTCCCGGCCGAATACGGCGGCATCACGCTGGCATTCAAGGATTACGACGGGGTGAAACCGCTCCGCTACGCGCTGCGCTGCTCGAAGACGGCTCTCGAGGCGGCCAACTACCGCGCCTTCACCGCGCTGGGCATTCCGATGGCCACGCTGCTTTTCGCCGGAGACGACCGCAGCCATTTTCGGCTCAACCGCTCCTACCTCGCCACCCGGTTCGCGGAAGATTACAGCGACGGGCGGGAGTTTCTTCCGGGCGGGAAACTGCGCGGGACGCCCGAGCAGAAGGCGTTTATCGACGCCAATCTCGAGCATGTCGCCAAACTTCACTCGCTCCACTGCTTCCACAAGGCGGCGCGCGTCTTCAACTTTCTCTGGAAGCCGCTCGGCGACGGCAAGGTCGACATTGTCTGGATCGATGTGGCGAGCTGCCGCTTCCTGACCGTGCCGGAACGGGTGTTCGAGAAATACCTGGTCAAGGACCTGGCCAATTTCTTCTCCGACCTCCAACTGCCGGACGCCGACCTGCGCGACGCGCTCGACGGATACCGGCGGCACAACTCCCGCTGCCTGCTCCCCGCCGGGGAACTCTTCGAAACCGTCAAGGCCGCCGCCGCAAAGCGGCGCTGAGTCACGGTTTCGGCGGTTCGGCGCCGGGTTGCGGTTTCGGCGGTTCGCCGTCGAGACGCTTGATGTATTCGAGGTCGCTCCGCTTGATCTCGTACTTGATTCCCGGCTCCGGACCGAAGTAGATCGAATTGTCGCTCTCTTCGAAGAGCGTACCCACTTCGACGCGGCCGTCGGTGTACTTGATTTCGCAGTTGGCGATCCAGACGTCGATGGTCTTGGGCCGGGTCAGCTTGCCTTTGCCGATGTCGACTTCGACATCGCGCGATTCGGGGTGGGCGCGCGGATGGGAGACCGTCACGATGTGTTTCCCCGGCGCAAGTCCGCCGATCCGGATCGGCTTCGTCGCCGAAGACGACGCGCCGGCCTCCTCGGTCACCCCGAGCGGTTTTCCGTCGAGGGCGACCTTGACTCCGGCCGGACGCACGTCGAGTTCGAGTTCGCCGGAGCTGGAGAGCAGCACAAGGCGGATTTCATCCTTGAACCCGGGCGCGATCTCCACCTTGCGGGTCACCGGGTCGAACCCGTCCTTCTCGGCCCGGACCTCGTGGACTCCGGCGGGCAGGTCGGGCACCACGCACGGCGTGACGCCGCGCTTGACGTTGTCGATCAGCACCGACGCACCCTCCGGCACGCTGGTGATCGAAATGCCGCCGGGCAACGGCGTCAAGCTGTATTCCGCCCGGTACTTCTCGCCGCGGCTGAGCGAAACCGTCTGCTCGAGCGGCGAAAATCCGGCATGTTCGAACCTCAGTTTATAGCGCCCCTCGGTCAGTTCGCCGAAGTACGGCGTCACCCCCACCGTGCGGCCGTCGATGGAGAGCTGCGCCTTCGAGGGCTTGCTCTCGAATTCCACCTTGACGATGTTGGCGTCGAGGTCGATCATCACCTGTTTCGGGCGCGGACTGTCCACCGACCACTTCACTTCGCGTTCGCTGTAGCCCGGCATCCGCAGCTGCCCGACGTGTTCCCGGCCGAGAGTCACCTTTTCGAGCACGATCGGCGTGGCGCCGAGCACGCGGCCGTCCACCACCAGCTGGGCGCCGATCGGCTTGGTGGCGATCAGCACCGAAGCGGTCTCCGGCTCCAGCTTGATCTTCATCGCGCGCTTTTCGCCCTGCTTCAGCATGACCGTCTCCCACTTGCGCACGAATCCCGGCGCGTGGAATTTGAAAAGATAGGTTCCACCGCCCAGTCTGAAGGTCAGCGGCACCCGGCCCAGAACCTCGTCGCCGAGGGAAACCGTCATGCCTTCGGGGCCGGTGACGGAGACGAGCGCCTTTTCCGGCGGCTTGGAGCATCCGAAAAAGAGCAGCGCCGCGGCCAACGCGCCGCATGCGGTCCGGATTATCGTTTTCATCGTTTCCGCCCCCTCATCGAATCCAGTTTGAACAATCTCTCCCGCGCGGCGTAGTACTCGCGGGAATCCTCGTCGGCCAGCGCCATGATCCGCAGGAACACCGCCCGCATCGCATCCAGGTCGCTGATCTGGCCGAGCCGGACGCGCTCCATCTCGAGGTTGTCGAGCTTGCGGGCGCGCAGCGCCTCGGCTTCATCCAGACGCTTCCGGGCCTTCTCCCAGAGCGCCGGGCGCGGCATGAACTGCTCCAGCGCGCCGACCGTCACCCGGTAGCGGC
>CAYSZM010000107.1:0-12444 GCA_964435365.1 uncultured Victivallis sp.
CGGAGGGGGACGAAGTGCCCCCTCCGATTCCCACGACCAAAGATTACACAACACGTACTTTAAAAGTACGGATTTCGAATGGTTTGAAACTGAGTTCGGCGATGCCGTTATGGAATTCGGAACTCTTGAAGTCTTCCCATTCGATGAGGTTGGTTTCGACCAGCTTCACATTCGAGAGGGTGGTATGAAGCAGGGCGGTTGCGGCGCTGCCGGAGGTCTCGACGAGACGGATGACGAGTTCATCGCTTTTCTCGGCTTTCTTGACGACTTCGAGGGAGACGCTGCCGCCGGAGACGGAGAACGGGGCGGCGACATTTGCCGCGCGGTCTGCGAAGAGGAGCGGGGCGCGGTTGAGCTGGACGGCTTCGCTCCAGACGTTCGACTCGGTGAGACTGCCGATGTGGGGCAAGTAGGCGTAAGTGAAGACCTGGAGGCCCTGGTCGGCGTTCCAGTCCGGATACTTCGGCGAGCGCAAGAGACAGAGGTCGAGATTGCCCTGGTTGGTGCGATAGCCGTACTTGCAGTCGGTGAGCAGGGCGACGCCGTAGTTCGAGGCAGAGAAGTCAACATAGCGATGGCCGACGACTTCGAACTTCGCCATATCCCAGCTGGTGTTGGAGTGGGTGGGGCGCTTCGCGTAGCCGTACTGGATTTCGAACGCCGCCTCGGTGGTCTTCACTGCGACGGGGAAGTTGACGCGGAGCATCCGGCGGCTTTCGTGCCAGTCGACTTCGGTGACGAAATCGAGACGCTTGGAGTTGGCGGCCAGCTTGATTGTCTGACGGATGGAAGAGGCGGCGCCGACGTTCCATGCGAACGACAGGGTCGATTCGACCGGGCCGGCGAGCACTTTGGAGTGCGACACCAGTTCAACGCCGGTGCACTCTTCACGGTCGTAGAAGAGATCGACGTCCCACGCCTCGAAGTTGTTCGGGCGGTCGACGTAGAGACTGAAGACGTTGCCGTTCTCGCTCGGGCGCAGGGTTTCGCGGCCGGTTTCCTTGTCGAAGGCGCGGAGGAGTTCGCCGCGGGCGTCGAACTCGTAGCGGACCAGGACGTTTTCGAGAATCAGGCTGCTGTTTTCGAGGGCGACGGGCTGCTGCTTCGCGCCGCGTTTCCAGACCGCCACGCCGGAGGCGGGGACGGTGCCGAGGGCGCGGCGGCCCTGCACTTCGACGGCGTTGCCGTTTTCGTCGGTGACTTCGCAATCCGTCCAATCTTCCGGCAGATCGACCGGGTTGGAATACGGGGTGGACGCGGTGTTGACCAACGTCAGGCTCCCGGGGGCGGGAACGGTGACCGATTCCGCCGCCCTGGCAATCAGCTTCGCACAGAGCTCGAAGAGTTCCGCATGCTGCTTCGAGGTGACTTCGTACACCTTGCCGATCGAGGAGCCCGGGATGATGTCATGGAACTGGTTGATAAGAAGCGTCTTCCACGCCTTGTCGAGTTCCGCCGCCGGATACTCCGAAAGCGGCGCCATCGAGCAGAGGAACTCGGTCGCGGCGAGCAGCTGTTCGAGCTTGCGGTTGTTCCGCTTGGTGCGGGCCTGGGTGGTCAGCGTGCCGCGGTGCATCTCGAGATAGAGTTCGCCGACCCAGCGGCAGAGCTTGCGGTTTTTGACCGCGTCGCTGGCGGCGAGACGTTCGAAGAACTTGTCGGCGCGATCGAACTTCAGCTTCGGCATGCCTTCCATATCGGAGAAGAGCAGAGCGCGTTCGATATGCTCCTCCTTGGGTCCGCCGCCGCCATCGCCGATGCCGAAGAGGCTGATGAACTCGTCGAGCTGGTCCGACTCCTTGAAGCGGTCCTGCGCGGCCATGAGTTCATTGGGCAGGACGAAGGCGTTGTAGGTGTCTTCGGGGGGGAAGTGGGTGAGCACTTCGCTGCCGTCGATGCCTTCCCAGAAGAAGGTGTTGTGCGGGAAGCGGTTGAACTGGTTCCACGAAATCTTCTGGGTGAGAAAGAAATCGCACCCGGATTTGCGGATGATCTGCGGCAGCGCCGCCGAGTAGCCGAACACGTCGGGAATCCACAGGTTCTTCACGTCGAACCCGAACTCGTCCTTGTAGAAGTTCTTGCCGTGCAGGAACTGGCGGACCATCGACTCGCCGGAGATCAGGTTGCAGTCGGCTTCGACCCACATGCCGCCCTGGAGCTCCCAGCTCCCGTCGGCGACGCGCGCCTTGATTCTTTCGTAGAGCTTCGGGTAGTGCTCCTTGACGAAGGCGTAGTGCTGCGGCTGCGAAGCGCCGAAGACGTAGCCGGGATACTTGTCGATCATATCGAGCTGGTTGGCGAAGGTCCGCGCACATTTGCGGATGGTTTCGCGCACCGGCCAGAGCCAGCCGGTGTCGATGTGGGCGTGACCGACCGCGCTGGCCTTGAGCGCGGAGCCGAGCGCGGGGAGTTTCAGCATCTTCGCCAGCGGACGGCGCGCGATTCCGGCGTTGGCCGGGTTGTCGGCGTAGAGTTCGACCATTTCGTTCATCGCGGCGAGGAGCTTGCGGCAGCGGTAGTCGTTTTCGGGCAGGACGTCATAGTAATTGAGCAGGACTTCAAGCTCGATGCGCAGATGCCAGAGTTCGGTGTTGAAGAGGCCGATCCGCATCACTTTGACTTTGCCGGGGAAGTAGCCTTCGGGCTTCTCGACGAGCCGGTGCGGCTCTTCATCCATGTAGACGCCGAAGATCGAGTTGGCGGCGGCTTCAAGCCAGAGATCGACCGCGCCGTTTTGCTTCATCGCTTCCGGAAAGTGGAAGAACTCCTTGGTGTAGTGGGTGTTGAAGAGACTGTTCCCGGTGACCGCGCAGAGCGGTTCGCCCGCGGCGTCGAAAATCAGGCTTTCACCGGAAAGGTTGAGCTGCAGCGCAACCGGCTTGCCCGCCCACGACTCCGGCAGTTTCGCCTTGAGGTGAAACCAGGCGCTGTCCCACGCCTCGCCCCAGTCGCCGTTGAGCCCGATCGAACGGTATTCCAGCGCCAGCCGGTCTTTCCAGGCGACCGGGTCGGCGGTCCGGGCGAATTCCGCTTCCGGAACCAGCGCGTCGGCCAAAAGATCGGGTTCGCAGCGCCGCAGAAAACGGCGGCAGCGGTCGAGGTACAACTTCATTTCTTCCTGTCGCATGGCTTCTCCCTGATATCGTTCAAAACAAGTAAATACAAAAAAGCAACCGATTGCATTGCAAATTACATAAGATAACATTCCGCAATGAAAAAATCAAACCGGAATCACACTTACTGCGGGCGGAAACGGCGCGGCTCCCCGAAGCGGCCCGACAGCAAGGCGGGGCGGAGCAGCGCGGCTTCGACCGGGGCGTCATCCCCACGCAGCCGGGCGGCGAGGAGTTCCACCGCACGGCGGCCGAGCTCCTCGAAAGGAAGCGCAACCGAAGCGGGGCGGGGGTCGAATTCGGAGAGAATCCGCTCATCGCCGCCGCAACCGACCGCGTGGCGAAGCTCGATCTCTTTCGCCGTGCCCCGCAACCGGCGGCAGACGCCGGCCATGCAGTCGTCGGAGCAGAAAAAGACGCCGGTCGGCGCGGCCGGACTGCGCTTGTACGCCTCGGCCAACGCACGGAACCGCGCCGGGTGAAAGCGCACCGGAATCAGCCGGGCGGCCGGGATGGCGAACTCGGTCACCTCCATCCGGTAGAGCCGCGCCGCGCGACGGAATGCGGCGGCGCGTTCGGCATAGGCGGCGACGCCTCCTTCGGAGTTGAACACCGCCACCCGGCGGTGCCCCTGGCGACGCAGGAATCCGGCGGCGAGAATTCCGGCGGCGCGGTTGTCGCAGCCGATCCGCCACGCGGCCCCCTCCCCTTCGCCGGAGTCGAGAAAGCAGCGGACCGACGGGAGGGGCGCAAGCCGTTTCTCCAACCCCTGTTCCATCTCGGCATCCTCGAACGAACCGAGCACGATCACGCCGTCGCAGTCGCGGCGGGCAATGGCGTCCGGCAACTCTCCGGGCATGGCGGCGAAGGCGAGCTGAAGCGCCAGCCGGCGCGAAGAGAGCGCATCGTTCACCCCCTCCAGAAACGGCGTCCCCCACGGGCGGTCGAAAAAAGCGCGCGGCGACGGGGCTCCCGCCGCCAGCAGCAGAATCCGCCCGGTTCTGACCCCGACCCGCTCCCCGGTTTTGGGGCCGGGGCGGTGGACGTCGGGAACGTATCCGGTTTTGCCGACCGCGGCGCGAATCCGGGCGGCGGTCGCCGCCCCCACCCGCGTCGGGCGGTTGAAATAGTTCGACACCGAACTTGTGCTGACTCCCGCCAGGCGGGCGATTTCTCCGATCGTCATAAGCCGTCTCCTTGCCCCATAATATAAGGCCGGTTCGGCTTTTGTAAAATCACCCGGCGAATTTTAAACGATGTTTTTTACAACCCGTGCTTGAAAAATTACCGGCACGATATATTCTAAATACAGAATCTTATTTTACAAATAAAACCAATCGAGGTTTCATCCGATGGAAAAACGGTACAGCGCACCGGCGGCGGCGAGCACGCTTGAGGTGCTGGAATTCATGGCGGGGAATCCGGGGGCGTGGGGGCCGACCGAGCTGGCGAAACGGCTCGAACTCTCCTCGAATCTCGCGTTCCGGGTGCTTTGCGTGCTTCAGGAGAAGGGCTATGTCAGCCGGAATCCGGCCGGACAGTACGAGCTGACCGCCGGGCTCTATTCGCTCGGCATGAAGCTTCAGAACAGTTTCGACCTGCGCAAGCAGGCGCGCCCGTTCCTCGAAACGCTGGCCGAAACCACGCTGGAAAGCTGCCAGATCCAGATTCCGGCGGGGGACCGGATGCTCCAGCTCGACTTCGTCCCGCCACCGGCCGACTACTATCTCGCGGTCACCCCGGGAATCCGGCTCTACCGCCACGGCAACGCCTTCGGCAAGGCGGTCTGGGCCTTCCTGCCGCCGGAGGAGAGCGAAGCGCTGCTCCGGCTGCCCCTTCCCCGGATCACGCCGCATACCGTCATTGATCCCGAACTGTTGCGGAAGGAGTTCGCCGAAGTGCGGCAAACCCGCTCCGCTTCGGAATTCGGAGAATATGTGCTCGGCAGTTACTGCATCGGGTCCCCGGTCTTCGACGCGACCGGAAAACCGGTGGCCGGAGTCGGCATCACCGGGCTCACTTCGAGGCTCGACGAGGCGAAACTGCCCGAACTGCGGCAACTCGTGCGCGAATGCGCCGAACGGATTTCAACGGCAATCGGAGCGCAACCAATTCAATAGAATAGAGGTGTCGTCATGAATCTCCGCGATCTTGTGCTGGAACGCCAGCTTAATCTGGCCTGCTGCGACTGGGATGCGCATCGCACGGCGTGGGCGCGCGCCTGGGCCGCAACCGAAGGGCAGCCGCTCGCCATGCGCTGGGCCGCCGTCGGCGCCGCCCGGCTCGCCGATCTCGATTTTCTCCACACGGCAGAGGAGCCGCTGATCGGGCGGATCACGGCGAAGCCGCACACCGACGAAGAGGAACGGGAAGCGGAAGAATACCTGAAGAAGAACGAGTTGTGGACTCCCGGCCAGACCGGTCACGCCGAACCGTTCTACGACGACCTGTTTGCACTCGGGTTGGACGGACTCCGCGCCAAAGCCGCCCCGATGCCGAGCCTCGCCGCCGCCGCCGAAGGCATCGCCGCCATGATCGAACATGCGACGGAAGCAGCGGCGACCGAAGAGGTTGCATCTCTCTGCCGCCGCGTCGCCCACCGCCCGCCGGAAACCTTCCGCGAGGCGATCCAGCTCATCTGGTTCGTCATGCTCGCCATTCAGAGCGGCGACCGCGCCGCGCTGGTCGGTCCGGGGCACCTCGACCGCCGGCTGGGGAAATTCTACGACGCCGATCTCGCGGCGGGGCGGATCACCCGCGGCGAAGCGCTCGAAATGATCGAAACGCTCTATCTCTTCATCAACGCCTACTGCCGCCGCGGACTCGCTTATGCGGTGATGGCGGCGGGCGGCGACACCTTCAACGAAGTGTCGATGCTCTCGCTCGAAGCGTTGCGGAACACCCGCCTCGTCTACCCGAGCGTCGGCGTCTGCTGGAACCGGAAGACTCCGGAGGAACTGAAAAAACTCGCCGTCGATCTGATTGCAAAAGGGATTTCGAACGTCGCCGTCTTCAACGACGACCTGATCCGCAACTCGATGATCGCCCACGGCGTTCCGGCTCCGGATGCGGCGGAATACATCAACTCCACCTGCGTTGAAATCACCCCGAGCGGCAGCAGCAACGTCTATGTGGCGAGCCCGTACTTCTCGCTCTGCGGAATCCTGCTCGATCACCTGAAGAGCTCGACGGAAAGCACTTACGAATCCTTCCGCGCCGCATACCTGCAACGGGTCGGGGAGGAGATCGACAAAGCCGCCGCCGAGCAGAACCGCTGCCGCCGCGAACGCAAGGCGCGGATGCGCCGCCCGATCCAGAGCCTCTTCACGCTCGACTGTCTCGGCCGGGGGCTGGACATCGAAGAGGGCGGCGCGCGTTACAACTGGGTGGAATGCTCGTTCGTCGGGCTGGCCAACCTGGTCGACTCGCTGACGGTGATCCGGCGCGAAGTGTTCGAGCAGAAGAACTTCACGCTGGCCGGACTCACCGCGCTGCTCGAACGGAATTTCGAAGGTGACGAAGCCGTTCGCCAGCGGTTCCTCAACGGTTCCCCGAAGTACGGGAACGGCAATCCGGAGGTGGACGGTGAACTCCCCGCCATCACCGCGTTCCTCTCCGAACGCTGCGCCCGGCAGAAGATGGAGCCGGACGGTTCGCGCTTCATCCCCGGCACCTTCTGCTGGGAGATGCACCAGCGCCTCGGCGCGGAGTGCGGCGCCACGCCGGACGGCCGCCGCGCGGGGTTCCCCTTCGCCGACGGCGCGGGTCCGGCGCAGGGGCGCGAAAAGCAGGGGCCGACCGCCGCGGTCGCTTCGGTCTGCTCCTGGAACCACCTGCCGATGCTCGGCGGCAGCGCCTTCAACCAGCGCTACACCGCCGCCGCGGTGGCGTCGGACGCGGCACGCGAAAAGCTCCGCCAGCTCATCGAGGTGTTCATTCAACGCGGCGGCTTCGAGACGCAGATCAACATCCTCGACGCCGAAACCCTCAAGGCCGCCCGGCTGCACCCCGAGGAGTACCGCGATCTGGTGGTGCGAATCGGCGGCTACACCGATTATTTCATCGGCCTCTCCCCGGCCATGCAGGCCGAAGTGGTCATGCGAACCCAATATGGAGAGTTGTAACATCATGAATGAAAATACGCTGAATCGCCTGCGCGAAAAAGTCCTTGTTTCGGACAACAAAGCATGTTTCATCGAACGGGAAACATTGCTGCGCGATCATGCCGCGGCGACTCTCGCGCTGCCGGAAGAGGAGCGTTATCTCGCGGAATTCGAACTTCTGCTCGACGGGCTTTCGACGCCGGTCGATCCCGACGACGGTTTTGCCGGGAGAATGGTCGAGGCGCGCTGGCCCCATCCGGAGCCGTTCAGCCGGGTGCCGGGCGGAATCGGCAGCGAAGGGCACATCACACTGCCGATGCCGGAAATCCTGTCGAAGGGACTCTCCGGGATCGCCGCCGAAGTCTCCGCCAACGCGGCAAGAATCGATTCCGCCGAAGCGCGTTATTTCGAACGCCAGGCGCTCGGTTGCATTGAGGCGATCCGCCGTTTCTGCGGCCGTTATGCCGAAGCCGCTGAAAAAGCGGGCAAACCTGAGGCCGCCGCCGCTCTGCGGGTGGTTCCGTACCGCCCCGCGTACGACCTCTGCTCGGCGCTTCAATCGATCTGGATCATGCAGTTCATCACCAGCACGGTGTGCGGCGCACGCGATTTCGCCCCGGGGCGGATTGACCAATATCTGCTCCCCTATTTCAACGCGGAGCCGGACCGGGACAGGGCGCGCGAACTGCTCGCTTTCTTTCTGATCAAGTTCAACGAAATTTCCGGGACCGCGACCGACAATTTCGATCCCAAACCGGTGCCCTGCCATTCCAGCAAACAGTATCTCGTTCTGGGCGGGAGAAACGCCGAAACCGAATGGCAGTTCAATGCGGTTTCCGAATTGATTGTCGAAGCCGCCGAATCGGTCAAACTGCCGCAGCCGACCTTGAACTTCCGCATCGGCACGGGGATGCCGGAGACGGCATGGCAACTCGTCGGGCGCGCCGCGCGCACTCTCGACTCGCAGAGCAACTTTTTCAACGATCGCCTGATCGTCAATAAACTGCTCGATTCCGGAATTCGTCCGGAAGACGCCTGGAACTACAGTTTCACCGCCTGCAACCGGGTCGACCTGCCGGGAACGCTCTACAACATCATGCGGCGGATTGATGTGTTTGACAACAGTTTCGCCTGGTTCCGCGAAGCGCTGTTCGCGGCGGCGAAGCGGGGCGGTTCTCCGGTGGAAACCATTCTCGCCGAACTGCGGCGGATTGCGGAAGAAAAAATGCTCGAAGACATCCGGGAAAACCGGATCGAACTCTACTGCGAACGTTTTCACTTCCGGCTAGAATCCCTCTTCCTCCGCAGCTGCGTTCAAAGCTGCCGCGATATCGATCGGATGGGCGCGGAACATTACCGCTGGATGCATCGGATGTTCTCCGGCGTCGCCAATATGGCGGACAGCCTCGCCGCAGTCCGCAAACTGGTCGAAGAGGAACGGCGTTTCACGCTGCCGGAACTGGTGTCGCTGCTGGAAGCCGATTTTTCCGGTACGGAGCCGTTGCGCGCTGAAATTGTCAATCGATTCCCCCGCTATGGAAACGGAGACCCCAAAACCGATTCGCTGGCCGCCGCGGCCGCCGACGCGCTGATCGACGCAGCTGAAGCGGCGGGGCGCAAAACCGGATTTCTGATGATGACCTCGCTCTATTCGCTCACCAGGCACGCCGCGTTCGGCTCGGAGATCGGAGCCACCCCGGACGGTCGCCGCGCCGGGGCTCAGGTGAGCGAGAACCAGTCGCCGGAACACGGCGCCGACCGCGAAAGCCCGACCGCGCTGCTGGCCAGCGTCGCCGCATTGCCGCTGCGCCGCTGCATCTGCGGCGGATTGAACCTGAAATTCGGCTGCCGTCCGGCCGGGGAGAATTTTGCGGCGCTGATCCGCAGTTTCTTCGCCCTTGGCGGCCTTCACATCGGGTTCACCGTCGCCGACCGCCGGACACTCGAAGCGGCGCGCCGGAATCCCGGAGAATTCCGGACGCTGCTGGTTCGCAAAACCGGATTCTCCGAATTCTTCGTCGCGCTTTCTCCGCAGGAACAGCAGGAACTGATCGATCGAACCGAATATGAGGAATCATCCCTATGAACCGCAAAGCCGACATCCTCTACCGTCTGGGCGAACCGCTGGCCGCCGGGATGTATGAAAACGAAAATGCTCCGATCGTCGAACGGTACGGCCTCGGGCTCCGCCGCTATTTCGAACACGCGACGCCGCCGCCCGACACGGCGCGGCTCTACCCCGCCCCGGAAAGCGATCTCTGGCAGCTGGCCGGGAAATTCGTCCGTTTCAGCTACTCCTTCAGCCTCGGAATCGATGCGGAAGGGCTGCGAAAGTTCGGCGCGGAAACCCTCGCCGACCCCTTCGAGCGGAACCTGCTCGACCGCGTCATCGAAGAGCTCCGCTACTTCGGCTCCAGCCTGATTCCGCCCCGTTACGCGATCGGCGGCGCGGGCTACACGCACAGCGTGCTCAATTATCGCCGCATTCTCAGCGACGGGCTGAAGACTTACCGGAAGCGGGTGGCGGCGATGCCGCCCTCGCCGCTGCGCAACGCGCTCACTGACACGCTGGCCGGAATCACCGGCTTCCTGCGCCGCTCGCCGGGAGACATCGCCGAATGCGCGGAACATCCGGCGCACGATTTCCGCAGCGCAATGCGGAGTTTCTACTTCTTTTACGCGCTCGACGGCTGCGATTCCGCCGGGCGGTTCGACGATTACGTGGGCGAATATTATCGCGGCGAACCCGACGCCGGAGAGTGGGTCGAAGAGCTCTTCCGCGCCGTGGACCTCCACAACGGCTGGCACTTCATCCATTCGGCGAAGTATCCGGAATTCACCCGCATCTGCCTGCGGGCGCAGAAGTTGCGCCGCCCGAACTCGGGGCTGCTGGTCGAACCGGACATGCCGCAGGAAATCTGGGACGAACTCCTCGACCGCTGGAGCGAAGGGATTCCCTCCCCCGCCCTCTACAATGCGGAAAGCTATCGGAAGGGCATCCGCCGCCTTCCGACGATCGCCAAGGCCGACCGGGAACGGTTCGTCTTCGGCGGCTGCACCGAGCTGATGTTCGAAGGGTGCTCCTGCATCGGATCGATCGAGGCGGGAATCAACCTGCTCGACATCCTCAACAACAGCACGCCGTCGCGATTCCGCGCCGACATCCGCCGCCACCTGGAAGAACTCGCCGCGGCGGTCCGGGTCAACAGTGAATTCGCCGCCCGGAACCGGCCGCAGCTGATCCGCACCCTCTTCATCGACGACTGCATCGACCGCAATGTCGAATACAACGCAGGCGGCGCGCGTTACAACGGCGGAGTGGTCAACGCCGCCGGCCTCACCGATGCGGCCAACAGTCTCGCGGCGATGCGCCAAATCCGCGAGAAATTCGGCAACGATTCCCCCGAAGTGGACGAAATCGCCCGCCGTCTCGCCGACTACGTTTTTCGAGAAATCCGCCGTTACCCCATGCGAAACGGCGGCCCGGCGTTCCCGGCGGTGATCATGTTCGTCACCTACCCCTATCACGGCTCCTACGTGGACGCTTCGGCGGACGGGCGCTCAGCCGGAGCCCCGCTGGCCGACTCGGCGGGAGCGGCGGCCGGAACCGACCGCAGCGGTCCCACCGCGCTGATCAATTCGGCGGCCAAACTCCCGGCGCAGCTCGGAATCGGCACGCTGGTGCTCAACGTCCGCTTCCAGCGCAGCCTCGCGGCGGACCCGAAACAACGACCGAATCTCCAGGCGCTGCTCCGGGGATATTTCGCCCAGGGGGGCCTTCAGCTTCAGCCGACGCTGATCGACAGCGAAACGATGAAGAAAGCGTATGAGAATCCGGACGCCTACCCCGAACTCGTCGTCCGGATCGGCGGTTACAGCGAATATTACAACCGCCTCGGCCGCGAATTGCAGCTCGCCGTCTTGCAAAGAACAGAACACATGGTATAGTAGCAGATATAACCGAACCAGGAGGAGAATTATGAAACCGTTCGTCAATTTCATTCCCACCAAACTCTACTTCGGCGCCGGCCAGCTCGGCATGCTGGGCACGCTCCCGATGCCGGGCAAAAAGGCGCTGATCGTCATCACCTCCGGCAAATCGATGCGGAGCTCCGGCACGCTGGACCGCGTCGTCAAACTTCTGGAACACAACGGAATCGGGTCCGCCGTCTACGACAAGGTGCAGGCCAACCCGACCAAAGAACAGGTGATGGAGGGCGCCGCCTTCGCCAAGCAGGAGAAGTGCGACTTCGTCCTCGGCCTCGGCGGCGGCAGCCCGATCGACGCCGCCAAGGCGATCGCGGTGATGTCCGCCAATCCGGGCGACTACTGGGACTATGTCGCGGGCGGCACCGGCAAGGCGCTGCCGGTCCAAAACCAACCGCTGCCGATCGTCGCGGTCACTACCACCGCCGGAACCGGAACCGAGGCCGATCCGTGGACCGTGGTCACCAACGGCAACGAGAAAATCGGGTTCGGCTACGAGCATACCTTCCCGAAAATCTCGATCATCGACCCGGAGCTGATGCTGACCGTTCCGCCGCAGCTCACCGCGTTTCAGGGCTTCGACGCCTTCTTTCACGCGGCGGAGTGTTACCTGGCGAACATCGCCACCCCGATCAGCGAACTCTACAGCCTCAAGAGCATCGAGCTCCTCTGCAAATCGCTCCCGGTGGCGGTGGCCGACGGCGAAGACCTCGCCGCCCGCTCCGATGTGGCGCTGGCCAACACGCTCTCCGGCATGGCGGAATCGACCTCCTGCTGCACGTCGGAGCACTCGCTCGCCCACGCCATCGGCGGTTTTCACCACAACGTGCCGCACGGCGCGGCGCTCATCATGATTTCGAAGGCGTGGTACAAATTCTACGCGCTGCGGGCGCCGAAGCAGTTCGCGGCGATGGCCAAGGCGGCCGGACAGGAGGACTTCCTCGGCGCGCTCGACAAGCTCCAGCGCGACTGCGGCGTGGACGAGCTCAAGATGTCCGACTACGGCATCGGCCGCGGGGAGCTCCCGGCGATCAACGCCAACGCCTGGGAGACGATGGGCGCACTCTTCGACCTCGACCGGATCAAGATGACCCGCGACGAATCGCTGACGATCCTGGAAGAATCCTATCGATGAACGGTATCGTTTTCGATATCAGGAAGTTCTCGATCAACGACGGCCCCGGAATCCGGACGGCGGTGTTCCTCAAGGGGTGCCCGCTGCGCTGTCTCTGGTGCCACAA
>CAYSZM010000108.1:0-12428 GCA_964435365.1 uncultured Victivallis sp.
CCAGCCGCCGCCGTCCACGCGGTAGCGGCAGCGGTCGAGGGTGAGCAGATTTCCGCTCGACGCGGCGAGGGTGAATTCGGCGGAGAGATGCTTCCGCGCCGGGAGCCGGAACGGGTTCAGCGCCGCGACTTTGCCGATATGGTGGGCCGGGTGTCCGGCGAGGAAGAACATCGCCGCCTCGCCCGCCGCCAGCGAATAGTGGAAGCTCAGGTGTTCGCCGGAACGGTGCACGTCGGAGAGCAGCGAGAATTTGCCGGTCGCCGGGTCGAGCACTTCGACCTGCCGCCCGCCGTTGCGCGGCAGCGAGAGTTCGAGGTCGCACGGCTGGTTGTACGAGACGTTGGCGACGAAGAAGAGCCGCCCCGGCTGGTCGTGAAGCTCGATGTCGCGCCAGGTGCTGACCACCCGGCCGCAGGGAACGCCGTGTTCGAGAATGACGGAGCGGAACTCGCCCAGTCCGGCGGCAACCGCTTCGGCGGCGGCCTCCTCGCAATCGAAGGCGGGGAGGGAACGGAACCAGTCGCGGACTTCGGGCGACGCCGGTTCGCCTTCGACGGTCAGCTTCTCCGGCTCGAACGAGTTGCGGACCGCGAGAATTTTGCCGCCCGCCGCGTGGAACTTCTTCAGGAGGTCGAGCATCGGGGCGGAGAAGTTGGTGATCTGCGGAACGACGACATGCCGGTAACTGCAAAGACCGATGCGGATCGCGCCGTCTTCGAACGCCCCGTCCGACGCGACGAGCTGTTCGTCGGCGTAGTGGTGCGCCACCTGAAGACGGTCGAGGGCGCGGGTGGTCTTTTCCAGGCTCTTCGAGTAGAATTCGAGCTTCGAATCGGACTCTTCGCCGACATAGAGGGGCCAGACCGACGACTGCGGGTGGACGACCAGCACGTCAACCGAAGCCTTCCCCTCGGCCAGCAGCATGCCGACCCGGGCGAAGTAGTCGTTGACGCTCTTGTAATCCTCCCACCACGGCTGGTGGCTGAACAGCGAGGCGGGGTAGTCGCGCTTGCGCAAGCCCCGTAGCGAATAGCTGGAGAGGTGCGGGCAGACGAAGTTGACGCCGTGCGCGAACTGCTGCTGGAACATCCAGCGCAGCCCGAAGAAGTTGACATTCCAGCCGCAGAGCGCAAAGCTCTCGGAGAGAATCTGTTTGCGGCCGAACTGCATCGCCACCGAAACCAGCTGGGTCATCGCCACCGGCGACGGCTCGGTCCGGCAGAGGTGGTCCATCCCCGGAATGTGGTAGTATTTGTACTGCGGCATGATCGCGCCGTTGCTGGAGAGCTGCGACCGGCAGGTCTCTTCGAGCACATGGTGGCCGGTCAAAAGCCAGCCCTTTTCGTCGCACCAGTCGTAGATCTGTTTCTGGAAGTTCTCGGCGAACAGCCGGGCGCAGAGGCTCCAGAAGCGGATGCGCATGGCGTCGCTCTCGGGAGTCCCCAGGAAGAGCAGCGGGAGCTCCTTCAAAAGTTCGCGGCGATAGGCCCGCCAATACTCTTCCTCAAGCACGAACGACCAGAGCAGCCCCTTGCGCGAAAGCTGCGGCTCGTCGGTGAAGATGCCGCGCATGTGGGTGAGCAGCTTCTTCGGAATCTTCTCATAATAGTGCTGATGGGTGACCCGGATGAATTCGCGCACGATCTTCGGGTCGAGGTTGTCCACATAGAAGGGGTTGATCTCGAAATAACAGCGGAGCAGCTTCCCGGTGGTTCCCTTCGGCAGTTTTTCGCCGAGGAGTTCGAGGGTTTCCGGATCGTACCAGCCGATGGTGTTCTCCCTCTCGGCGGCTTCGAGGTCGGCCGCGTCGAGGAATTCGTGGCGGAGATACTTCTGCTGGTACTTGACGCCGAGCCCGTTGACCAGCCCGCCGCCGAAGCCGCTCGGCCAGCCGTTTTCGTCATAGAGCCAGCCGTCGATGCCGCACTTTCCGGCCTCGTCGAGACAGGCGTTGACGCACTCCATCCACTCGTCGGAGAGGTAGGCGGTCTGGAGTCCGCCGCGGGCGTGCATAAAGAAACCGCCGAGTCCGGCAGCCGCCATTTCGCGCACCTGGCGGCGGAGTTCTTCGGGGTCGAGTTTGTCGTTCCAGCTCCAGAAGGGAGCCGGACGGTATTTCACCGGCGGATTGGCGAGATCGATGAGAGTCTTCATTCTTCACTTTCCTGTTCTATCATGAATTGTCACAACTTAAAAATCGAACCGATTTTGCCGCCGAGCATCGCTCCGGCGGCGGCCAGCGTCGCGGCGAGGAACAGCATCGCCCAGACGCCGAACGCACACGCGATATACGGACCCGAACCGAGCACCTGCGAGAGATCGTAAATCGCCCGGGTGATCGGGTAGAACTGCGTTTTCTGCGCCAGAATCAGCGAGTCGGAGACTTCGAGCATCGAGAAGCTGAAGGCGAACAGCGCACCGACGATCACATTGGCGAACACCAGCGGCAGCGTGACCCGGCGGAACGCGCCGAACGCGGTCGCGCCGAAACTGCGGGCGGCGTTCTCCAGCTCCTCCGGCGTCTGCTCGAGCCCCGCCGAGACCGAACGCACCACATAGGGCAGCCGCCGCACCGCGTAGGCGATCCCGAGCAGCAGGAACGGGTTCTCGACCGGGTTGAAGTACTTCGCCGCGAAGCCGAAACGCACCGACATGCCGAGGTAGCCGAAGGCGATGATGATGCCCGGAACCGCCAGCGGCAGCATGGCCAGCAGGTCGGCCACGCCGCTTCCGCGCAGTTTCCAGCGCACCGCCGCCAGCGAAACCACCACGCCGACCACCACCGCGATCAGCATCGCCAGAAGCGAGTAGTGGAGGCTGTTGACGATGCTCGGCAGCACGATCTTGTTCGACAGCGCGTTGTCGAAATTGAGCAGCGTGAAGTCGCGCGGCAGGATCGTCCCGTACCAGCGCAGCGAAAACGCCGTCAGGAGCAGCGCGAGATGGGGCAGCGCGGCGAGGAAGGTGACGAAGAGGAACACTCCGGTCGGCACGAACCGCCGCCAGCCGGAACGGCGGACCGCCCCCGCCCCGGCCGTCCCCTTGACCGTGGTGTTGAGCGGCGTGCCGCCCAGCGTGAATTTTCCGGCAAGGTACATCGCGGCGGCGAAGAAAAGCATCACCACCACCAGCGCATAGGGCACCGGATTGCTCTCGAGCTCCATGATTCCGTTGAAGATCTGCACCGGCGTCACCCGGTTGTAGCCGAACATCAGCGGCGTGCCGAGTTCGGTGAAACTCCACACCAGAACGATACTGCCCCCGGCGAGAATCCCCGGCTTCATCAGCGGGAAGGTGATGCGGCGGAAGCGCGTCCAGCGCGACGCGCCGAGATTCCGCGCCGCCTCGTCGAGCGCCGGGTCGAGATTGCCGAGCGCGGTGACCAAATTGAGGTAGAGGATCGGGTAGAGGTGGAGCGCCTCGATCAGGCAGACCGACCAAAACCTCCCCTTCCCGCCGAGAAAATCGACCGCCCCGAACCCGCAGGAGGTGAGGATCGTGTTGACCACCCCGTAATGCCCGAGAATCTGCTGGAACCCGAGCGCGCCGACGAACGGCGGCAGGATCATCGGGATCATGACCAGCAGGTGCGTCAAATTCTTGCCGGGGAACTCATAACGGTTGTAAAGCAGCGCCAGCGGGAAGGCGATCAGGAAGACGAGGAAGGTCGTCACCCCCGCCACCGCGAAGCTGTTGACCAGCCCCTCGCGGTAGATGAAGTTGCCGAACACCTCGGCCAGCAGCCGCCGGTCAAGCCCGACTTCGACCACCGTGTAGATCGGGGTCAGCAGGAACGCGCCCAGAAAGAGGACCGTCGCCGCCAGCAGCAGATATTGTACGAACCGGTTGCCCATGAGTTATTTTCCTTCCTTCGCCAGCCGTTCGGCGTCGAGATAGTCAAGCCGCGCCGAATCGCTCCACTTGCGGCAGAGCGCGGCGACTTCGACCGCATCGCCGCGGAGCGCCCGGTTGGCGGCGGCGATGTCCGAATAAGGGAACGGCAGCCGGTTGAAGGCCGCCATCGCCTGCGGAACCTTCTCCGGGCCGCCGGCGTCGATGATCGCCTTCCAGGCGCGCTGGAGTTCGGGGTGGGGGTCGATCATGATGCAGCGGATCAGCACCCGCAGCAATCCGTAGTACGGCGCGGTCAGCGCCGGGCGGTAGGTGAAGTCCGCCCCGGATTCATACGGGTTGTAGTCGGGATCGGAGCGGTATTGGCGATACTTGGGATCGTAGAGGTCGCGGCGGATCGGCGGGCGGCGCAGCGCGTGTTTCTCCGGTCCGCCCGGCGTTCCCGTCTTGAAGGCGTGGAGCTTCTGCCCGTCGACGCTCAACAGGAAGTCGATGAACGCCTCCGCCGCCTTCCGGTCCGGCGCGCCGCGCAGCATCTGGACGGGGTCGGCGGAGACCGCCGTCCCGCCCTCCGGCGGCACGTAGAAGAAATGCGGCTTGCCGTCGAACTGGAGCGAGTTCCACTCCTGTTCGGTGAAGCCGTAGGTGTCGATCGCCATGCCCGCCGCAGCGTTTCCGCTCGCCACGTCGCGCGGCGTCTTGCCCGCCGAATCGGTCAGGTTCCGGGCGTTGCCGAAGATCCGCTTGATGATGTTCAGCCCCTCGCTCCACCCTTGGTCCGGGCTGCCGGAGTCGGCCATGCACTGCTGAATCAGGATTTCGAAGCATTTGTTGGCCGAACCCGATTTCGACGGGTCGGCCAGCGCGAGCGTGTTGTAAAAACGCGGTGCGGCGAGGTCCGCCCAGCGCTTCGGCGGCGTGGACGGCGAGAGTTTCGCCACGCGGTCGGCGTTGTAACAGATGCCGAAGGTGGAGAGCACCACGCCGTAGTAGCGCCCCTGTTTGTCGTAAAGTTCGTCGCCGCCGAAGCTCTGCGGAATGATCTCCGGCTTGAAATATTCCGGGTGGCGCTGTTGTGCGCCGCCGTCCACCGCGAAGCCGCGTTTGGCGTGGCGCTGCATGTCGAAGGTGCCGCCGCCGGCCATCAGGTCGATGCCGATTCCGACGTCGGAGGCGAGAAAGAGCTTCCGCGCCTTCTTCACCGCCTCGCTCGCTTTTGGGTCGTTGTCCACCGAGGGGTCGGCGTAGCGTTTGGCGATTTCACCGGTCCATTCGCCGTTGGCGGGGTCGGATTCGAAATAGCGCCGGAACTCGGATTCATACCGGTCGGCGATGTATTTGACGATGTCGGACGTTCCTCCGGGCGAACGGAAATCGAGCTCGATGTCGCGCCCGAACTTCTCGCGGTAGTAACGGCGGAACGCCAAGTCGTATTCGGATTTGATCGACTCGTTGTGCGCCGAAATGATGACCAGTTTCTCCGTCGGGGCGTCGGACTTCACCGCCCCCTTCTCCGCCGCCGGGCGGAGGAAAAATGGAATGGCCAGCAAAACAAGAACCGGCAGCACTGCGATCAGAATTTTCTTATGCATGACGTGCTCCGGTTCACTGCACCACTTTCAGCTGCGAAGCGGGAAGGTGGAGGAGAAAGGATTCTCCGGGCTTCCGTTCCGGCGGCGCGCTCTCGATCACGGTAAGCGCACTCCCGGCCGCCTCGAAGGTCCATTCGCAGCTCTCCCCGGTGAAACTGCGCCCGGTCAGCTTCGCCGCAATCACGTTCTCTCCCGGCGCGTCGGCGAAGCGGATTCGCTCGGGGCGGATCATGGCGCGGAGCCCTTCGCCGGGCCTGCCGGAGCCCTCGAGCTTCAGCGTACCGAACGGAGTTTGCCAGCCGCCTTGCGCGTCGAGGGTTCCCTCGATGAAATTGGCGTCGCCGAGAAACGAGGCGACGAAAGCGTCGCCGGGATCGTTGTAGATGCTCTCCGGCGTGCCGATGCGGCGGATGACCCCCTGCTCCATCACCGCGAGGCGGTCGGCCATGCTGAGCGCCTCCTGCCGGTCGTGGGTGACGTAAATCGCGGTCTGGCCGCGCTCCTTGCAGATGCGGCGGATTTCGCGGCGCATGGCGTCGCGCAGCCGGGCGTCGAGGTTGGAGAGCGGTTCGTCGAGCAGCAGCAAGGCGGGCCGCACCGCCAGAGCGCGGGCGAGCGCAATACGCTGCTGCTGGCCGCCGGAGAGCGACGGAATCTTCCGCTCGGCATACTCCTCCATGCGGACCAGTTCGAGCGCGGCGCGGACCTCGCGGTCGAGTTCGGCCTTTTTCTCCCCGGCGGAACGCAGCCCGAAGGCGACGTTCTCATAGACCGAGAGATGCGGCCAGAGCGCGTAGTTCTGGAACACCATTGCGGTGCGGCGTTTTTCCGGCGGCAGCCGGGTGATTTCGACGCCGTCGAAGCGGATCGAGCCGGAATCCGGCTCGACCAGCCCGGCGAGGATGCGCAGCAGCGTCGATTTCCCGCAGCCGGACGGCCCGAGCAGGAAGAACAATTCGCCGGCCTCGACAGCGAGATCGATCGGCTTGAGAACCGGAACGCCCTGCCGGTACGACTTGGCGATCCCTTTGATTTCCACACTGGTCATAGCGTCACTCTTTCTCCGGCGCGCCAAAGCGGTTCGACGGCGGCGCCGATTGATACAATATAACCAGTTAATCCGAAAAAGTCCAGTTGATTTATCCCGGAATTTCGGGAATCACATCGGCAAAATATAAAAATATAGATATTTTTTTATCAATTACTCTTGATATTTCCGGTCCGGCAGTATATCTTGATAAATGAAGAACGAAGATCCCGACGGCAATTCGGATGTTTGATTCTTCATTCCCAATTCCCTTTTTCCCTGGGCCGGATGTTTTTCCCGCATCCGGCCTCCCTTTTTTTAATTGATATAGGCGCTGGCAGCGTTGCTTTTGCGGTAAAGCGCCACTTCGACGGTGACGTTGTCAATCCATACCGTTCCGGTGGCAACGCCGAGATAGAACTCAAGCGTCAGTTTTTTCGTTCCGGCGGAAAAACCGGAGTAAACGCGGCTGGTCCAGCGTTTCTCCGTCCAGTCGAAACTGCCGCGCACCCAGTTGCCGTCGTTGAACCCGACCCGCCGCATGTTGTCGGTGCGGCAAGCGAGGGTCAATCCGGCTCCGGTGCCGACCACATTTTCAATTTTCTGATCGTAGGAGACCGTAAAAATCAGGTACTCGCCCGCCTTCGGAACCGGGATTTCATTCATCGGCAATTCGCAGAGGACACCGTACCAGCGGGTCTGTTTTTCGCTCGACATCCGCAGCGAGTGTGCTCCGCCGCTTTTAATTCCGGAATCCAACTCTACCCGGAAGGGCGCTTCCCCGCCGGTCCCGCCCGCTTCGTCAACCACCTTTCGCCAGCCGGGGATTCCACCGTTTCCCGGCGACTCGAATCCGCCGTTCGCCAGCGCCAGCGTCCGTTTCAGGATCAGTTCCGGTTCGGGGTGTTTCACCGGGCCATCGTTTTCGCCGATTTCACCAAGCAGAAAGAGCGGCTGGTCTTCCGCCATTTCGAGCGCGATTACTCCATTGTGCGCCGCAACCCGACGTTCCGCGCCCATCACGTCGATCACGGTGATTTCACGTTCCGGGGTCTTCAGCGTCACGGTTGCTCGATCGGTGTCGTTGAGCATGATGAGGTTGACGATTCCGCGGGGCGTGGAGATCCGGAATCCCTGCGCCCAGCCGCTTGAGGCGTTGCGGGTGACATTCAGCTCGTGTTCGAATATCCCCGCCCCGGTCAGGCGAATCAGCGTCGCATAGGCGACATATCCCGGACGGATGGAGAAATCCGCGTCGAGCATCTCCGAGATCCATCCTTCCCGCACTCCCGGAATCCGGCGCAGCAGAAATTTGCAGAGCGCCAGTCCTCCCCGGTTGAGTTGGGTCGCGTATTGTACGTAGGTGCGCTTGATCAACTGCCGGAGCAGCTCCGGCGTGACGGTGTCGGATTCCGTTCGCACAAGACCGCCGATCTCGGTAAGGACGATCGGAACCTCCTTGCCGTGTTTCCTCATCACTTCGCGGATGGCGGGAATGTCGGTCATGTAGTGCGGGCAGAAGATCGTGGTATATTTCAGCGCCTCCGGATCGGACCAGAACATTTCCAGCCAGGGCTTGTAGGAGTGTCCGGCCGGAACCGCGCCGGTGGTTCCGGGGCCGATTTTCGCCTCCGGATTCCCCGCCAGAACGGAAGAAGCCACTGCGCGATAGAACTCGGCGTAGTCACGAAAAACCGCATTGTCGTCTCCCGCCTGCGCATGGGCAAGCCGGCCCATCCAGAAATTCGACGCATCGACCTCATTGCCGACTTCATAAAAGGCGATCGCGTCTCCGTAACGCGCGGCGAGTTCGCGATAGAAGCGCTTGAGCTGCGGCAGGTATTTTTCCTGCGGGAAATAGTTGGTCTTGTTCGGAACATCGGTCCCGGCCGCATCCGAAGCCCAGGTCGGCACCGGCCAGCCGATGGTGGCGACCGGGCGGATTCCATACTTCTTGTAAAGCGCCATTTCCGCGTCGGCTTCGCGCCAGTTGAACGGAGCGTCGGGACCGGATTGGACGCGCCCCCAGCTCAGCCGGTGGGTTCGCAGATAGCGGACTCCGATCCGGGCGGAGAATTCCATGTCCCGCTCCTTTTCCTCGAGCGGATAGGCGGTGTGCGGATTGACCATCACGCCGAACTGGTTCGCGGAACTGTCGCGCACCTCCTTCGGGACTTCCGGTATCACGGCAAATGTACAGGCGGTTGCCGATTCCTTTTTTCCGGCGCGGTCATATTCCTTTGCCGAAAGCGCATAATACCCGTTGGGAAGCGCGTCGAAGACGATCCGCTCCCGTTCCCGGCCGGACGCGACCGTCTCTCCGAGAAAATTTTTCACTTCATAGCGGATCTCATTTTCCGGTGCATGTTTGAAGCCGATCCGCCAGGCGATCGTCTCTCCGGGCTTGAAGATGCGGAGACGCGCCGGGTTTTCGAGTTCGATACCCGCTTCCCGCAGCCGGATATTCCGGATGTTGACTTTGCCGATCCCGGAAGCGCCGAAGTAAAGGTAGGCGTCACTCACGTCAGCGGGAAGACGGAAAGTCAGTTCCCGGGCCTGCCATTTCTCCGGAGCAGGGCTCCAGCTGCCGTCGGTATGTTTCCAGATGCGTTTCCCGCCTTCTGTCGTTTGGTAGTGGACGACGCCCCGGCAGGCGGGCGCGCCCTCGCCCCTGACTTCAAACGAAAACACATATTCGCCATTCCGCGCCAGCGGGAGGCGAAACTGAATGAGCATGACTTCGAAACGCCCTTCCACGGTATCGAGCGTCAGCATGCCGTCCGCCGTCGAAACCGCCGGACGGTCCGTCGGACGGTCCGGCAGTTCCGGCTTGACCTTGCGGTCCCGGAGCGACCAGCCGGAAGGCGTTGCCTCTGGGCCGGACGTTTGAAAATCAGCGTTACGGAGCAGCTCGGCAGCTCCGCCCCCGGCGACAAACAGCGCCGCGATCAGAATAAAAAATGGTTTCATAGTTCAATCAGTAGTTATCGGAGGTGGTCCAGTTGAGATTGAGGTGCATTGTCGGTTGGTGGTTGAGCAGCGAAGCCTGAATCAGCAGTTGCGGCAGCACGTAACGGACATGGCCGTCGAGACAAAGAATATTGAAGCCGCCGCCGTGGCCGTATTCATAGCCGAGATAGCCGGCGCCGGGCTTTTGGATGGGACTGTACCAGACGGAGACCCCGCTGTCGGTACTGGTTCCGCTGCCAAGTTTTCCGGTCGGCGCATCAAGCGTCGCAACCGTTTTCGACGGCCGACAAAACTGGTTGAGTTTGTGGCAGGGGCGGCTGGAAACGGTTTTATGCTGGGACAGATGGAGATTCTGCGCAAATCCGAGTTTCCCGCTACCGACAAAGGTGGAGCCGCTGATAACGCCGAAACTGGTAAGTTTGGCGGCGTTCTCCTCCGGCAGGGATGGACATTCGAATGCTTTCCCCTGCAGACTGCCCGTGTAGCCTTTGAGCAGAACGGGCCAGACCTGATTGCGGGCGTCAATCCCCGGTGCGATAAAGTCACTGTTGTCGCTGCTGTAAGCAAAATGAGCGAGTCCAATCTGTTTCAAGTTGGAGACGCATTTGGTACGCTTGCTTTTGTCACGTGCCTGGTTCAGCGCGGGCAACAGCATAGAGGCGAGGATCGCAATGATCGCAATAACCACTAGAAGTTCAATCAGTGTGAATGCTCTCTTTTTCATTCTTTCGCAATTCCTTCTGTTCTGCCGGATTACCGGGGCGTTTGTTGGATGATAGGATTTCATATTCGATTGCCGACTCCGTTGTCAGTTGAGTTTTTTCAGCATTCCTCCTTCAATGAATTCCGGTTCGATCATCGTGTACTGAACCGGGATCGATGGATTGTCCAGGCGCCTGTTCACCAGTTTCATCGCCTGAATCGCATGATTCCGGAGCGGAACCTTGAGATAAGTCAGACGGGGGCGGTAGAACTCGACCTCCTGACGGTCGCCGTTGAAGACGACCGAGACATCTTCCGGAATCCGGACCCCCGAATCGTCGAGAGCGGAAATCACCCCCCACACGAAAGGAATCCGAGTGACGATCGCCGTGAAAGGGGGGTTGCTGCCGAATGCCTTCACTTTTTCGTAGATGGCGCGATGCGGCATTTCGAAACGCGGCGTTTCCACCAGGATGGAGAGTTCGCGAACCGCCTCTTCCCCCAGCGTCTCGGCGATCCGCTGTTTCCAGACCGAGTAAAAACTCGGGACGGCCAGGGTCTGCTGGTCGTTCATCAGTGTGCACTGTTCCACCAGAGCGATCCGAGTGTGTCCGGCGTCGCGGAGCTTGTTCAGGATGATTCCCATTTCCAGCTCCATCGAGCCGACTACCGTGTCCAATCCGAAGTGATGCGCGGGTACTCCGATGAAGATCACCGGTTTTTCGTGGCTGCGGAATTTTTCCAGCAACTCCGGCGGCATTTCGCCGATCGGCTGCGGCGGGAAGCAAAGCAGGGCGTCACAGCTTTCCCAGGCGTCGGGCAAAACCTTGTCTTCCCAGTGGCGCACCGAAACCATGCGCGGCAGCCATCCCGCCTGTTCCGCGGCTTCGCTGGCGTACATGACGAATTCGGCGGTCTCCGGCGCGTTCCACTCCGGAACCACGATTCCGAGTTGCCGCTGCACCTTGCAGGCGGGAATTTTGTTGGAGACGAAAGTCCCGACTCTGGGGACTCGTTCCAGATAGCATTCATCGACCAGGCACCCGATCGCTTTGCGCACCGTCATATAGCTGGCGTCGAGTTGCTCGGTCAGCTCCCGTTCGGACGGCAATACCGATCCGCGCGGAAAATTTCCAATCTCGATCTGCCGCAGCAGGAGCCTCCGGATGTCCGCGGTCTTGCCACCATGCCGTCTCTCTTTCCGCATATCGGTATCCTCGTGTAATTTTCAAGCAAACCAACCATATCTTGCTATATATTATAGCAGATTGCGATATAAATGGCAAGTGGAATTTGCTGAAAAATGAGAAAATGACATTTCGCCCCCCGGCAACTCAGAACAGACAGATATGGATATTTTTTTTATCAAGCAGCCTTGATATTTTCGTCCCGCCGGTATATTACGAGAAATGAAGAACGAAGGTCTCGACGGTAATTCGGTTCTTCATTCCCAATTCCCTTTTTCCCCGGACCGTATGTTTTTCCCGCATCCGGCCTCTTTTTTGTCCGAGGAAAAGAGCGCGGTAAAACCGCTGTCGACCGTCCGTCGGCAAAGAGGCGTTGTGGAATTCCGGCGAGAAACGAACCGCGTGAAAATTGCGGTTCTCCATCAACGGAAGTTCGATGGCCTCCTCCCGTCGTGGAAAAAAAGAAAAATTCCATTCCCGGCTCTTGACAACTCGGTGTTTTTGCATCATAATATTGCTAAAATAAAATATATTTTCAATTAGCACTTTTAGCAATAGGACAAATTTCATGAGCGACACGCTGTTTGCGGAAACGCGCGGATTCGTGCTCGGCCGGATGCGGGAGCTGCTGGCGGACGGCATCCGCAAGATGCCGACCGAGAAGGAGCTGGCCACCCAGGTGCTGGCCAGCTATGCGACGGTCCGGCTGGTGATGAAGGAACTCGAAGACGAAGGGTTCATCCGGCGCATCCGGGGCTCCGGCACCTATCTGGAACCGGAAGCGGAGACACTGCTGGAAGAGGCCTCCTGGCCGCGGCTCCGGCTGTTCTCGTCGCCGCTCTCCGGGAACCGCGAAACCAATTACGCCGACTGGCTGGTCGACGAGATCAAACGGGAGTCGCGGCGCGCCCGCCGCCGGGTGGTGCACACCCAGGTCCGCTCCCATGACGAATTCCTTGCCGGTCTCGCCTCTCCGGCGGAACCGGGCGACGCGGTGGTCTACCTGCCGCCGACCGAGGCGTTCACCATGCGCCAGCTCGGCGAACTCGGCCGCCACGACGAACTGCCGCTCATCGTGATCGACTGCGAACTCGGCAA
>CAYSZM010000109.1:0-12207 GCA_964435365.1 uncultured Victivallis sp.
CGGTGCGGCTGTTTTCGGCCGGGCGGCTGGACAAGGAGAGCGAGGGGATGATTCTGTTCTCCAACGACGGCGACTATGTGGCCAAGCTGACCCATCCGCGGCATGAGATTCTGAAGACGTATCTGGTTCGGGTGGAGCGGGAGTTCGGTGCGGCCGAGCTTGAGCGCATTCGCGCCGGAATCCTGAATGCGGGGGAGATGCTTCGCGTGGTTTCGATCGAACCGATCGGGAATTGCTGTTACCGGATCGTGCTCAACGAAGGGAAGAAGCGGGAAATCCGCCGCCTGACCTCCGCCGCCGGGGCAATGACCTTGGAATTGCGCCGTGTGAAAATCGGCGGTCTGGAGCTGGGGGATTTGCCGGAAGGCGCTTTCCGGGAGCTCACTCCCGAAGAGGTCGCCCTCTCTCTGAAATCTTAGAGGATAGACTCCTGCTGTTGAGCGGCGGCGGGCGCCGGCGTTTCCGTCTTGTCTTCGGCGGGCGCCGGTGTTTCCGTCTTGTCTTCGGCTGGAGCTCGTGACGGTTCCGGCTTTTCGCCCAGGATTCGATTGATTTCCTGCTCCTGTTCGGCAATCAGTTTTTCCACTTCAGCCTTCCTCTTCAGGAAGAGCGCCTGAACGACGACTTCCTTGCGGGACTGTTTTTCACCCTGAAGCTTGACCGGGTCGCCGTATTCCGCCTTTTCCGCCTCCTGTGTGGAGGGGGCGCTATTGAATGCGGTATTAGCCGGGTCCAGCGGTTTCTGGGCCGGGAAGGGGTCGGTCTCTTCGCGGTCGTAGAGACCGACGTCGAGTTTGCGGGCGCGCACCTGGCAGATTGCGTCGGCGCCGCAGGCGCGCGCTTTTGCCAGCAGTTCGTCCTTGATGTCGTAGCCGTCGGTCCCGTCCGGCGCGGTCAGCGTCGCCCGGCCGATGATCCGGAATTCGCCCGGCGGGATTTCTCCGCGGTTCAGGTAATAGGCGACCGGCTCCGATTCCGGGGTGGGAGTGAATTCCCGCCCGACGTAATCGATTTTAACACACCCCGCCGCCAGAAACAACGCCGCGGCGGCGGAGAGAAACAACAAATGACGCATCGAATCCGATCCCTTTACTTCAGTTCCAGAGGATTTGACTTCAGTTTGAGCGGTGTCGGCGCATCCGCCTGGTCTTCCCGGATTTTCTGCTTCAGGATTTCGACCATGGCCGGACTCATCGTCTTGCTCAGGTTTTCGACCATCGACTTCTTCATCTCGGCATAAGGCGGCAGCGTGGTGCGCGGCTGGTCCCCCATCTCCTTCTGATACTTGGTGTAGACGAAGCGGGCCATGCGTTCGTTCGCCAGCGCGGCGTCATGATCGTTGTAGATCAGGTAGAAAAGACTGCGGAAGATCAGGCCGGAGACGATTTCACTCGCCTTCTTGACCGATGCGTCGCGGACCTCTTCGGCCCACTGCTGCATCACGAACTCATCCAGCGGGAGCCGGTGGCTGCCGGGCTCTTCCTGCTGCAGCTTCTTGTAATACTCGGCGGATTTCGAGAAACTGCCGTAGTTGTAGAGCGTGGTGATGGCGTCCTTCATGAAGTTGATCCGGGCGCTGCGGAAAGTGGACATCGGGCTGTCCGGCTCGTAAATTTCCTGCACCTTGCGGAAACGGTCGTAGACGGAATCGACCAGCTGCAGATTCGGCACCAGCGTGATGGTTTCGAACGCCTTGTCGTCGATCATCAGGATGCGTCCGGAACGGAACGCCTCGTAGAGCGACTGGGTGATGACCCGGTCGCAGCTCAGGTCTTTGTGCCCCGGCGTGCGCTTGATGCCCATCGTCGCCCAGTAGATCGCCTGCGATTCCGGCACGCGCCAGTCCATATCGCCGTACTCTTTGTTGAGTTCGAGGATGATTTTGGGGTCGAGCTTCAGCCGTTCGCGCAGATATTCCGCGTGAAAATAGGCGTTGAGCTCGGCGACCAGTTTCTCGTCGTCGGCGATGCGGTTCAGGAACGGCTGCGGCAATGCCGAGGGTTCCGGCTGCTTGAACGCCGTATAGAGGGCGTCGTAGGTTTCGTAACCGGCGTCTTTCGCCGCTTTCCAGATGCGGTTGTCCGCGGGATACTTTTTCAGGAAAGCCGCCTGGTTTTCCGGCGCGGCCGCCAGCGCTTCCCAGTCCGGGCGGACTCCGGCCACATTGGTGATTTCGACCGCCAGCCGGTTCTTGTAGTAGAGGTTGGCGTCGTCCATGATGTTGCCGAGCTTGTGCTGGAAGATCCAGGCCAGTTCCTTGTAGAGGATGGGGTCTTCCGGATTGTACTCGATCGCCTGGTCGCGGATCAGCTTGATCCCTTCATTCACCCAGCGCCAGCGGTCTTCGAAGCTGGAGCAGGTGACCGAGATGTTGTAAGCCATATTCCAGGCCAGATAGGCGGTTGCGCCCGAAAAGGTCGGCTGGAGGTCGGTGATCCACCGCGCCAGCTGGACCATCTCGAAATAGCTGCCTTTTTCCTGCAGCGATCCGGCCCGCAGCCAGAGCAGGTCGGCGACGAGTCCGCGGAAGCTGCCCAGCGCCACGGTGGTGAAGGTCACCAGGGGCGGGGCGTTCTTGATCTGGCCGGTGAACCGCAGATGGTGTTCCGCCACGGCGGCGTCCAGCCGGTTCTCCACACGGTTCACACCGAAAAGCAGCAAAAGCGTCACGCAGACCAGCGTGAAATACATGACGAGTGTTCGGAATTTGCTCATTTGCGTATCACCAGTCCCAGTTCGCGCCGCCGGTAGAGAATCATTCCGAGCAGGAACAGCGGAAGCGCCCGGAAGAGGAAGTAACTCTTGAACAGCAGCCAGAAATATGTCAATTCAACGATTTCTCCGTTCGCCACCAGCCCGGAGATTTCGAATCCCTGTATCGGGATCACGATCCAGAGCAGAAGCCTGGCGATGGACTGCCCGAGGTGGTCGGCCGCTCCGGACACATAGTCCAGATTCGACATATAAATGGCGAAACTGCCGAACAGGAGATAGCTGATCGCCACGAAAATCGCCGTGGGCAGCGTCAGGATGCCGCCGAACACGCAGCCGAGTCCGGTGAGGATCAAAAGTTCCAGCGCAATCACCGCGACCGAACGCATGTAGTTCTCAAAGAAGCCGCAGACCTCGATCAGCAGTTTGGGGCCGTCGATCGGCTGAAAATACTGTTTCTCCTGCGCGTCGTCCTTGTTGATGTAGATGAAGCGGACCGACTGGTCGGGTGCGATCAGTTTCCACTCCGCCTGGAGCGTCTTCTCGTGGAATTCGCCGGACATCACCTGCTCCGGAAACTCCGAGAGCGGTTGCGGATAGTATTCGACGCTGTTTTCCTGTTTCGACTGTTCAAATACATTCGCCGCATCCTTCTTCTCCGGGACGCGCGGAACTCCCGCCACCCAGAACGACCGCGTCATGCGCTGCCCTTCCGACGCCACTTTGCCGACATACGGCCGGTAGCGCAGGAACAGCGGCTTGTCGAGATTCTTCGGCAGCCCCTTGAAGACAAACTCCCGGGGATAATCGAACGGGAGTTCCGAGTCCCGGGTGACCGCCTCTCGACGCGCATCCTTCAGCATCGTCTCCTGGGCGGAAGGAGAGGTGTCGACCTCTTTGCCCTGCGCCCGCAGCCGCTCGATTTTCTCTTTGACCATCTGGCGGCTGAGCGTGTCGTAGTCGGTTTTCTCGGGCAGGAACACCCGGCGCCCGACCATCACTTCGTTGCGGATCTTCTGCCGCTCCTTTTCCGGGAATCCCTGCTGATTGTACTTGTAGAGGATGATGAAGTAGATCGTCATCGAGGAGACCAGCAGCAGCAGCAGGTGGATCAGGTAGACTCCCGTCCACTTCGCCAGCCAGATCCGAATCCGGGAGACCGGCTTGGTCACCACCATATGGATCTGATAATTGTCGATGTCCTGCGTCATCGCGTGGCACCCCAGCCAGACCGACGAGAGCGCCAGGATCGTGCTGACCGTGGACAGACTGTAAAGCAGCGAGACGCGGATGAATCCGCCCGCCGTTCCGTCGCCGGAAACCGTCGTCGGAATCACCAGCACCGCCAGCAGCAGAAGCAGCAGCAGCAACTGGAAGATGTGCGATCTCAAGGCGTTCCGGAAAGTCAGTTTTACGATTGCCCAATATGACTTCATTTACGGTTTCCCAGAATATCGTTGAGCTTGGCGTCGACCTCTTTGAGCTTTTCGTCGGGCTTTTCTTGCGGCGCTTCGGGCGCCGGCTCGGTTGCTTTCGGCTCTTCGGTCAGCTGTTCGAGCTTCTTGTCCAGCACCGCTTCGGTGACCGATTGCGGGACCGGCGCGGCCTCTTCTTCGACCGGCGCGACCGGCACGGCGGGTTCTTCCACCAGCGATTCGATCACCGCCGACTTTTCGTCGCCGCGCGAGAGGTATTCCGCGATCTTTCCGCCGCCGGAAACGCCGGCGGTTTCGATGTTGTCGGATTTCGCCTTCATGATGACGTCGAGGAAGAACTCTTCGAGCGTGCGGCGCGGATGGTCCACGGTGAACTCCTCGCCGTTCAGGTTTTCGCGGAGAATCCGCAGCACTTCATTCATCGCCGGCTGCGGCAGCGCCGGAGTCACGATGCGGTTTTCCGCCGACACGGTGAGCAGCTCGCCGAGTCCGCCCATAGCGCGGATCTTGCCGCCGTAGAGGATGATGACCCGGTCGCAGACATCTTCGACGTCGCTCAGGAGATGGCTGGTGATAAGCACGGTCTTGCCGCGCGCCTTCAGCGTCAGAATCAGGTCCTTGACCTCTTTGCAGCCGAGCGGGTCGAGGCCCGAGGTGGGTTCGTCGAGGATCAGGAATTCCGGGTCGTTGATCATCGCCTGCGCCAGACCGATCCGGCGTGCCATGCCCTTGGAGAACTCCCCGACCCGGCGGCGGCGCGCATGCGCCATGCCGACCATGTCGAGCAGCTGGTCGATGCGGTTTCTCCGGTCGGCATGCGACAGGTTGAACAGCGAGCCGAAGAAATCGAGCGTCTCTTCCGCCGTCAGGTACTTGTACAGATAGGACTCTTCCGGCAGGTAGCCGATCTCCCGTTTGGTCTCCACCGCGCGGGGCGAACGCCCGAGCACGTTGAGCATGCCGCCGGTCGGGTAGAGAAGACCGAGCAGCATTTTGACCGTGGTCGATTTCCCCGACCCGTTCGGTCCCAGGAGACCGATCACTTCGCCCGGTTCGACGTTGAAAGTGATATCGTTCACCGCCTTCGCCTTCGGGCGGCCCCAGAAATCCCGGAACACCTTGGTGAGTCCCGCGGCTCTCACGATTGGTTCGCGCTGTTCAGCCATCGTATGTAGATCCTTCAGATATCGGTTATTCTTCCGCGCCGGCGTCACTCCGGCTCTGCTGCTGCTCTTCGAGCGTCAGCTCTTCTCCGGTACGCACCAGGCGCGCGCTGTTGAAAATGATGATGAGCGTACTGCCCGCGTGGAGCACCGCCGCCCAGATCGGCGTCATCCAGCCGAACACCGAGATCAGCATGCCGCCGAAAACGAACAGCATTCCGAACGCCAGGTTCTGGTTGATGATCATCCGCGATTTGCGCGACAAATAAACCAGCATCGGAATCCGGCGCAGGTCGTTGGTCATGAGGGCGATCGAGGCGCTGTTGATCGCCACGTCGCTGCCGATCGCGCCCATCGCGATGCCGAGGTCGCCGGCCGTCAGCGCGGGAGCGTCGTTGACGCCGTCGCCGACCACCGCCACCCGCGAGGTCTCCTTGACCCGTTCCACGAACGCCACCTTGCCTTCCGGCAGGCACTCGCTCTGGAACTCGTCGATCTGGAGCTGCGAGGCCACCGATTCCGCGACGGAAGCGCGGTCGCCGGTCACCATCGCGATGAAGCGCACTCCGAGACGGCGAAGATCGCTGATCATCACCGGGGATTCGCGGCGCAGTTTGTCCTTGAGGCCGATCCAGCCGAGCATCTTCCCGTCCCGGACGACGTACATGACGCTCATGCCTTCGGTGTCGGCGTCGTGCTTCTCGGGGAGGGAGACGCCCTGGTCCTGAAGCCAGTTGGCCCGGCCGATCATGCAGGCCGTGCCGTTGATCTTCGCCGTGACGCCCTTGCCCGGTACTTCCTGGAAGTCGGTCGCCGAATCGAGTTCGAGCGACGCTTCGTCCGCCAGCTTCTGCAGCGCGACGGCGACCGGGTGGTTGCTGTACTGTTCGGCCGAGGCGGCGATCTTGAGCAGCTCCGCCGGAGAGACGTCGCCGAACGGATTGAGCTTCACCACCGACAGCAGCCCGTCGGTCAGCGTACCGGTCTTGTCGAACACGAACGAAGTGATCTTGCCCGCCAGCTCGAGGTGCGAGACATTTTTGATGAAGATGCCGAGACGGGCGGCCGCGGCCACCGCCGCCACCACCGCCGTCGGCGTCGCCAGAACCACTGCGCAGGGGCAGGAGATGACCATCAGCGTGATCACCCGGTTCATGTCGCCGTTCGAGAAATACCAGGTGATCAGCGCCAGCATCAGCACCGTCGGCGTGTAATACCCGGCGTAACGGTCGATGATGCGGACCACCGGGGTGCGGCTCTGTTCGGCCTGAAGGATCATGTCCTTGACCTTGCCGAGCGTGGTGTCTTCGCCGATTTTGGTGACTTCGAGATCGACCAGGCCGGTCAGGTTCTGGGTGCCGGCGAAGACGTCGTCGCCGACGCTCTTCTCCACCGGAAGCGATTCACCGGTGATCGATGCCTGGTTGACGGTGCTTTCGCCGGTGAGGACTCGCGCGTCCACCGGGAAGTTTTCGCCGGGACGGACCCGGATTCGGTCGCCCACCTTCAGCTCTGCGGCCTGAACCTCGACTTCGGCGTTCGTATCGCCCTCCAGCCGCCGCGCCGTGTTCGGCGTCAGCTTGATCAGGTCTTCGATCGAACGCTGCGCGCCGCTCGCGGTGCGGGTTTCGATGATGATGGTCAGCAACAGGAAGAAGGCGATGATGCCCGCGGTCTGGAAGTCGCCGCTCGCCAGCGCCGCCAGGATCGCCAGCGCCACCAGCTCGTTCATGTAAACCTTGCCGTTGATCAGGTCCTTGATCGCGGTTGCGATGATCGGCAGCGCGAGGATGAAGGCGCCCAGGAGCGCGCTCATATACGAGGCGAATCCCTGGTTGGGCAGCAGCCACCCCAGCAGGAACGAGTTGACGGTCAGCAGTCCGCCGAGGACGGCGAACGAGAGCCGCCCCATCGCCCGGTCGTGGCCGACTCCGCCTTCCGCTTCGAGCTTGTGGTTGTGCCCGCAGATGCAGGTGGCATCCTGATCGTGATCATGATCGTGCCCGCTGTGGTCATGGCCGCAGGAGCAGCTCTCGGTATGCTTGTGTTCGCTGTGATCATGGCCGCAGGAACAGCTTTCGGTATGCTTGTGTTCTTCTTTCACGATTTCAGCCATGATTTACTTCTCCTTCGCAGCCGGAGCAGGACGCCGCTTCGGTTCGGGATTGAGTTGGATGCGGACCTGCTTGAACCCCTTGCCGGTCGTGCCCAGAATGTACTTGCCCTGCAGGCTCTGGAGCACATCGGCCAGGGTATTGGTGTAAAGCGTCATCAGCACGGTCTTCGGATTCTTGATGTATTCCGCGTTGATGCTGCGGAAATAGGTGCTCTCGGATTTCACTTCGGAAACCACCAGTTCCCGGTAGGTCTGCGCGGTGGCGATCAGCTCGGTTTTTCCGGCGGATGCCTCGTTGCCGGCCTGGACCGCGTACTGCTCGGCTTTGCTTCGCATCGAGTCCACCGTGTTCGAGGCGGCGGCGACTTCGTCGAACGCCGATTTCGTCTTGAGCGGGGGGAACACCTGCTCCAGCGTGATGTTGTCCACTGCGATTCCGCAGTCGGCCTGGGCGAGGAGTTCGGCGAATTTCGCCTGCACCGCGTCGGAGTATTCGGTCCGCTTGCCGTAGAGCATGTCATCGACCTTGCGCTTCGACGTGATGTCGATCACCGCGCTGCGGAACATGTTGCGAATCAGCGTCTGCGGTCCGCGCGCCGCGACAAATCCGTTCACATCCGCCTCGGTGGCATCGTCGGCGGTCGGATCTTCCGGCGTCGACAGCGAGGTGAAATAGGTGCTCGAACTCGCCACGTGGTAGTTGACCCGCCACGAGGAGTGGATGATGTTCGCGTCGCCGCTCAGCAGGTACGAATCCCGCCCCGGAACCAGCGCCTGCGGCGGCGCGCCGTCCGGACGCTCCGCCGGGAGGAAGTCAACCCGCAGCGACTGCTGGTTGGTCCTCACCTTGACCCAGCGGTGAACCGGATACGGGAAGAACCAGTAGCCGCCGGAGGTGTAGGGCTGCCCCTCGATTTTGCCGAACTGCATTACGATGACCGCGTGCTGCGGCTCCACCGAGAAATAGCCGCCGGCGGTCAGAAAGTAGATCATCAGTCCGATGATGGTCACCAGCAGGAACCCGAACGCCCACTGCAGGGCGCGGACCAGCGATTTCAACCCGGCGTCGTATTGACCCGAACGATCGAATTCGCCCTCTTTGATTACGCTCTTGGTTTCTTCCATCTTGACTTACTCCTTCGCTCCGGCGGCGGGCTTGACCGGGCCGAGCACTTCCGAGCCGGGCTTCAGGAGATCGAACGGGGCGACGTTGGTGTCGAGGACCAGCGTCGTCTGATTCTTCATGATCAGGCGGAGCGAATCGAGCTTGCGCAGGAATTCGGCCAATTCCGGATTTTCCCGGAAGATCGCGTAGTAGGTCGCCGCTTCGGCGTCGCCCTGCGCCCGGATTTCACGGGCCTGGGCTTCCGCCTTGGCCAGCGTGATCGCCTTCTGCTGGTCCGCTTCGCTGCGGATTTCGGCGGAGCGGACGGTCCCTTCGGCCAGGTACTTGTTGGCGACGACCTTGCGGTCTTCGATCATGCGTTCGAAGACCTTTTCGGAGATGCTTTCCGGCACATTGATCGTGTTGATCCCGACGCTGATGATTTTGATGCCGTAGATGGCCGTGTCGCGTTCAAGGGTGCTCTGGATCTTGTCCTGGATTTCTCCGAGCTTCATCAGTTTGGAATCGGTGTTGATGATCTGGCTGAATTTGTATTGGCCGATGGTTGCGTTCTTTGCGGAACGCATCAGGCTGTTCAGCCGGTCTTCGGCGTTCGTCATGTTTTCCAGCGAAATGAAGAACTTCTCGACCGCGTCGATCCGGTAGTTGACGAAGATGCCGACCAGGACGTTCTGGCCGTCTTCGGTCATCGTCTCTTCGATCTTGCCCGAGCCGCCCTCAAAACAGCGGATGCGGTGGTCGAACTTGTAGATCTTCTGGAACGGGAAGGGCCAGCGGAAATGCAGCCCCGGTTCCGTCATCGCCGCCGGACGCCCGAAGGTCGTCACTACCGCGCTCTCAGTCTGGTTCAACTGATAGGAGAACACCGCGACCAGCAGAATTACCGCAACCACCACGCCCAACAGCATTGTCGGCCAATGTTTGAAAAAATTACCCTTTGCCATACCTGGAAAACCTCCTCGATCTATGTTGTGTGATTATGAATCGTAATACCATCAGTTTCCGGAAAGGAGATTTGAATCGACGTCGACCAGGTCGAGCCGCTCCTTGCTCTGGAAATTCAACTCGTAGATTTCGTTGCTCAACCCGGCGGCGACGATGAACTTGCGGATATCCCGGCAGTCGTTTTCCAGGAAGTTGAGGTACGCTTTCAAACGGAACATCCGGGGCATCTGCCGGTAGGTTGCCAGCTGGGTGTTGAAGCGTTCCGCCTCGGCTTTGGCCACCGTGATCGTCCGGAAGCGGTAGGACTTCGCTTCGGTGGTGATCTGGAGCGCCTGGGCCTGCGATTCGGGCAGGGTCTGCTCGGCGTAGGTTTCGGCCTTCAGGATCGTCGACTCCTTCTCTTCCATCGCGCCGATCACGTTCTGGAATGCCGGGGCGACCTTCTCCACCGGAGGATGCGAGTCGAGAATCATCACCGCGGTGATCTCAACCCCGAGGTTGTGGTCGTCGGCGAGTTTCTGGATGCGGTCGCGAAGCGCTTTCTGCGCTTCTTCGCGCCTGACCGACATGATGTACATCACCGAGGTGCTGGCCATGTATTCGGTGGCGGCCTGCTGGCCGATGCGGATCAGCGTATCGACCGGGTTGGCGTTGCGGTAGACATAGTCCATCACCCCGCCCGGCCGAATCCGGTACTGGATCGGAATCAGCATCCGGATGAACGCGATCGACGCCGCGTTGCTTTCCGTCGTTTTCCGTCCGGCGGCCTTGTCTTCGTCTTTCACCGTTTTCAGCAGGTCGTTGGGGTCGACCGCGACGATGAAGTTGTTGAGGTCGCTGCCGTGCTGTTTGGTCCAGAGCACGACCGGGCTGGGCAGGCTCGTCGCGTCGGCGGGATTGTTCTTATTGCCGATATCGCCGATGACGACCTGCTTGATCTCCGTGCAGCTGTAGCGTTTGACTTCGCCGAAGGGATACGGCAGCGTCCAGTAAATTCCGGGCTGGAGGAGTTCTTTGCTGACCACTTTGCCGAGTTCCTCCTTGATGCCGACCTGGCTCGGACCGACCTCATGGATCATGGTGAATCCCCAGAAGATCAGGGCCCAGAACAGCACCACCGGGAAGAACGAGCGCTCGAGAAAACTGTAGAGCCACGTTCCGGAAACCTTGAAGCCGAACTGGTAGTCGAGCGCCAGCGCGATGTTGCGCATCACGCCGCCCGGCTCGGTGAAGAGCGAGAGGAGCCGGCTTTCAAAAATCGGCCGGACTTCTTTCATCGTCCGCGGGCGGTAGAATTCGATGATGAAGCTGAACACGAATTCCACTCCGAGGACGGCGAAGAGCGACGCGGCGATTTTCGCCGTCAGCGCATCGACCGCGTGACTGCCGGAGAAGAATATCGCCACGGCGGTCGCAACGAACATCAGCCCGAACGCGGCCAGCAGCCATGCGCCGAACGCCCGCAGCCAGCGGAAGGCGGGCTGGTGGGACTGGCCGACGAAGAAGGCGCCGGCGAACAGGCTCAACACCCCCATGACGCCGGCGAGAATCGTTCCGTTGACCTGGTTGATTCCGGCCGGCGGCGCCAGCCGGGTGTCCCAGTAGCGGGAGAAGCCGAGCAGGATTCCGCCGATGATGAGCGCGGCGAGAATGGAAAGTACGTAGGGCGCGTATTTTTTGTAGTTGTCGAAGGAGCGGCCCGCGGTGAAGCGGACGTCTTCCTCGACGTTGAGCGCGCGGGTGTCGCTGCGTTTCTCCAGCAGCTGTTTTTCCTCCTCCTCGAGCGAGGCCGCGCTTCCGAGCATGCCGTAGATCATCGAAGCGAAGGCGAAGATGACCGCCAGCGTATAGGGGATCACCCCCAGCGCGAACAGGTCGGAACTGACGAATGTTTCGTAGATCACCCCGAAGAACAGGGCGGGAATCAGTAACAATACGATTGTCATGATTCCGCCGATGACCGACAGTCTGGTCATCAATCTGGCGTTGTCGATATCAGCGCGAACGTCCGTCCTTCGCTCCACATTCCACCTCACTATTTAAATTCCAAGAATCCGATTTTTCCACATATAAAACAGTTTTCCCCCGCACTTGACCCGCTCGGACCCGGACGCGGGAACAACTTGTTTTCCTTATTAATACACCACGGCGACGGAAATAACAAGTTTGCCACTTCAAATTTTCAAGAATTTCTCGCAGAAACAACACGAAAATCAACACATTCCGGGAAGATCGCGCGACTGGTCGCATTTTTGCGATATCCGCATTGACATACGTTCGCAAGGGTGCTATTTTTGTTAGACATATACTCGCAACCATATATGGAAAGGATTCGATTGCCATGAAGAAGATCGCCGTTTTTGTTCTGGCGCTGGTTTTCTCCGCCGCGCTGTTCGCCGCCGAGCCGGTCAAGTTGCCGCCGAAGGAGAAGTTCTATCTGGTGCTGCTCACCGGGCAGTCGAATATGGCCGGACGCGGATTTGTCACTGCGGACGACAAGGTTCCGCATCCGCGCGTCCTGATGCAGAACAAGGCTGGCGAGTGGGTTCCCGCCGTCGACCCGGTTCACTACGACAAATCCGCCGCCGGCGTCGGTCCGGCCCGGACGTTCGCCAACCTGCTGGCCGAAAGCGACCCCTCCATCACCGTCGGATTGGTTCCGGCCGCCTGCGGCGGTTCGCCGATTTCGACCTGGGAGCCCGGCAAGAA
>CAYSZM010000110.1:0-12158 GCA_964435365.1 uncultured Victivallis sp.
CGGATCTAGTCGCGGCACCGGCACCCTGCCGGTCGGGAGGAGGTTCGGAGGGGGGGCGAAGCGCCCCCTCTGATTCCCTCGACGATAGATGTAGGCAGAAAAATGAAAATACAATTATTTTGATTGAAAATAATGCGCAGTGGTTGTGTAGTCTGTGTATTTTCTGTATAATACATATGAAATGCAACGAGGGAAGCAGGCGAATGAAACTGGAACCGCAAATTGAAGAATTGTATCGGACGCTGGACAGGGAGCTTGACAACTTCCCGTCCGGGACGAAATTTTTTTCGACCCGGAAACTGATGGATAAGTTCAAATGTCATCGCGGCGTACTGGATAAAGTGTTGAATCGGCTTGAAGCGAACCAGTTGATCGACCGGGTTCCGCAGGTCGGAATCTTCAGTCGGGTGACACGCCGTCCGAATGCGCGTAAAATCTTGATTGCGGTTCCGGACTGGCCGAGCGAAATGACCTCCGAATGGAACCGGCTGGCCAGTGCTTACGCGGAAGCGCACGCAGGCTGGAAGCTGAGCGCTGTCATGCTTGCGCCGGACAGCGGCACTATTTCTTCACTTTCGGTGGATGGGTTTGATGCCGTGATTATCCGGATGCCAAGTTCGAATATTTCGCGGGAGGACATGCTGTGGCTTGCCTCCCTCCCGCTCCCGGTTGTGCTGTTGAGCGCCGATACCGGCAGTTTCGAAATCAGCAGTGTCCTGGCCGCCGATGCCAATGGTGCAACCATTGCCTGCCACCATCTGTACCGTTGCGGGCACCGAAGGGTCGCCATGGTTCAGAGCGAACCGCATACGCCTCTCGTGGAAAAGCGGATTTCATCTTTCGCCTGTTCTGCGGAGATGCTCGGCATCAGGCTGGTCAAGATCGACTGTATGACTGTCAGGGGGGAATATGCGCAATACAAGGCATATCTGGCCATGAAGCAGTATCTGGCAGATCATGACGGCATCGTCGATTTCACCGCAGTTTACGTCGACTCCGGCGAGAGTTCGCCTGGTATCATGTCGGCGCTGCGTGAATTCGGGTATGAATTGCCCAGCGACATCAGCATCATCGCGCATTCGACCGAGCAGATCGGCACATTCTTTCATCCTGCTCTCTCTGCTGTCTGTATCGATCTCAGAGCCGAGGTAGAGGCCGTCTTCGATGGGATCGCATTGATTCTGAAAAAGAAAATTTCCTGCTTCCGGACTGAAATTCCGATGAAACTGATCGAACGGGATTCCGTTAGAATACTCACCCCCAACGAAAGGATTTGATGGGAATGAAAAGCAAACGTTTTACTCTGATCGAATTATTGATTGTGATTGCGATCATCGCAATCCTCGCATCGATGTTGCTGCCGGCTCTGAGCAAGGCCCGTGCCTCGGCGCACAAGACCAAGTGTACCAGCAACCTCAAGCAGATTTTCACCGGGCTCTCGCTTTATGCGGTCGATTACCGGATGTATCCGGCGGCATGGCCGGAATGGTGCGCATTCGGAGCCAACGAGCAGCAGTGGTATTTTCGGATCGGGCCCTATCTCGGGCGCGACACATCCCATATCCAGGGGAACTGGTCGCTGGCTTCCCAGTTCCGCAACAGCGGAGTGTTCAGCTGTCCGGCGCTGGTGCAGGAGGGGCCGAACGATTTCTGCTATTCGATGAACGGGTTTGGCATGGCGGTCGGATTCCTCGGCATGCGCCCCGCCATCAATGGAAGGACGAAAGACGGAGCGCTGCCGACCGCACAGTCGAGCGCTTCGTTCTGGGTTAAGCCGGAGTCGCGTTGTTCCACGAACGTCGACAGTCGGTTCGGCACCGGAGCCTCCAAGCTTGTTTTTATCTCGGAATGCGGTTATTCGAGCAATAGCAATTATGCCAAATGCCCGGTGATCAGTGACGGGACCTACTTCAATTCCGTCTATACTCCGGACGGACGCGACGGCCTTTCCGCTTCGTTCCGACACGGATTGCGTAAAAATGTGCTCTGGTTTGACGGTCATGCCTCCGACGTTGTTCGCGACCAGGTCAGCTGGTTTCTCAACGTCAGGTGACTTGTAGGGGCAGGAGGAGGGCGAGGCGCCTCCTCCGACCTCCATGCGACAGAGATTAGAGGGTGACGCCGTCCTTGAAGATGGCGACTTCGCGATAGCCGTAAGTTTCGTTGCGGGCTTCGAATTCGCCGGAAGCGAGACGGATGACATAGTCGAAGAGTTCTTCGCCGAGGGAGTCGAGGGTGCCTTTGCCCTTGACCAGACGCCCGGCATCGAAGTCGATCCAGTTGGGTTTGCGCTCGGCGAGTTCGGTGTTGGTGGAAATCTTGACGGTCGGGACCGGGCCGCCGAAGGGGGTGCCGCGCCCGGTGCTGAAGAGCACGAGCTGGGCTCCGGCGGCGGCGAGGACGGTGACGGCGACCATGTCGTTGCCGGGTCCGTTGAGCAGGTTCAACCCGGGGGTGTGGAGCCGGTCTCCGTAACCGAGCACGTCGGTGACCTGCGAGGTGCCGCCTTTCTGGGTGCAGCCGAGGGATTTTTCTTCGAGGGTGGAAATGCCGCCTGCCTTGTTGCCGGGGGAGGGGTTCTCATAAACCACCTGGTTGTGGCGGATGAAATACTCCTTGAAATTGTTGACCATGGCGACGGCGCGTTCGAACACCTGCCGGTCTCGGCAGCGGTTGAAGAGCAGCGTTTCGGCGCCGAACATCTCGGGCACTTCGGTGAGAACCGTGGTGCCGCCCGCGGCGACGAGCAGGTCCGAAAAGCGGCCGATCAGCGGATTGGCGGTGATGCCGGAGAGCCCGTCGGAGCCGCCGCATTTGAGGCCGACTTTGAGTTCCGAAACCGGAATCGGTTCGCGCCGGTAGGTATCGGCGTAGGCGGCGAGTTCGGCGAGGAGTTCGAGCCCCTGTTCGAATTCGCTGCCGTCGTCCTGGGCCTTGATGAAGCGGATGCGGTTCGCGTCGTAGCTGCCGAGACGTTTCTGGAAACTCTCCAGCGTATTGTTTTCGCAGCCGAGGGCGACGACGAGGACGCCGCCGGCGTTGGGATGTTTCGCCAGCGCGGCCAGCAGATTCGCGGTGGTCTCGTGATCGTCCCCGAGCTGGGAACAGCCGTAGGGGTGCGGGAAGGCGAGACAGCACTTGCCGCTTTCCTTTTCGAATGCGTGCGCGAGGTTCTCGGCCAGCTTGTTGACGCAGCCGACGGTGGGGATGATCCAGAGGTCGTTGCGGACGCCGGCCTTGCCGTCGGCGCGACGGTAGCCGAGGAAGGTTTTGCCCGCCTCGACGCCCGGAAGCGCGGAAACCGGGACCGGAGCGTAGGCGTATTCGAGTTCGCCCGCGAGATTGGTCTTGAGATTGTGGGTGTGGACGAAACTCCCGGCGGCGATGTCGCAGGTGGCGTGCCCGATGGGCATGTCGTATTTGATCACCGACTCGCCCGCTTTGATCGGACGGAGCGCGAACTTATGGCCGCGCCCGACCGGTTCGAGGAGGGGGACTGCCGCACCGTCCACGCTCGGAACTTCTCCGGCGGCGAGGTCGGCGAGGGCGACGGCGACGTTGTCGGTGCGTCCGATCTTAAGGTAGCGCGGCAGTTCGCTCATGTTATGCCTCCAGCAGTTTTTTGACTGCGGCGGAAACGCCGTTCGAGCGGATTGCGCCGAGATCGGCGGCGACCGCGTCGGCCAGTCCCGGAACCGCGTTCAGATCCTGGCCCCAGAAATCGGTACGCGCAAGAATGCTCCGCACGAATTTCGCGCAGTCGCCGTCGGCGTCGAGGGTCTTGTAACTGTCATTGATGAAGCGGACCTTGTCTGCATCGTCGCTGATCGGATAGACGCCTTTTTCGCGCTTGCCTTCCCATTTCCCGCCGGCGGTTTCGCTTCCGCGATAGAAGGCGAGCAGCGCCGCGAGCGAGAAGGTGAGCACCTTCGGCAGTTTGCCGGTGCTTTCGCGGTAGTCGAGCAGTGACGGCAGCACGCGGACCTGCCATTTCGAAATCGAGTTGAGCGAAATCGAGATCAGCTGGTGGTTGGCGAACGGGTTGAGGAAGCGGTCGATGATCGATTCGGCGAAGGCGCGCTTCTCGGCGTCCGGGAGCTTGACGGTCGGGAACACCTCTTCGAAAAGCGCGGTGCGGAGGTACTTGCCGAACAGCGGGTCGGCGGTCATCTTGTCCACGAAATCGAATCCGGCGAGATAGGCGGCCAGCACGCTCGACGTGTGCCCGCCGTTCAAAAAGCGGACCTTGCGGCTGCGATACGGGGTCTGGTCGGCGGTCCAGACGAGATTGAGCCCGGCTTCGGCGAAGGGGAGGACGGCACGGTATTTCTCGTCGCCTTCGATGACGAAGAGATGGAAGATTTCGCCGCAGTCGATCAACTTGTCCTCATAGCCGAACTCGTTGCAGAGCGAGGCGGCTTCACTGCGCGGATAGCCGGCGACGATGCGGTCGACCAGGGTGTTGAGGAAGGCGCAGTCGTTCTCGACGTAAGAGACGAAGCCAGCGCCGAGTTTCCAATCGGCGGCGTACTTGAGGATGCACTCTCGCAGTTTCTTCCCGTTTTTGTCGATCAGTTCGCAGGGGACGAAAACCAGCCCCTTCTGTCCGGCCTTGAACCGTTCGAAGAGCAAGCTGGCGATCTTGGCCGGGAAGGTGTTCTGGGCCTGTCCGGGCGTGTGGGCTTCCGGCAGGTATTCGATTCCGGCCTCGGTGGTGTTGGAGAAGACCACTTCGAGCGACGGCAGGCAGGCGCATTCGACCACCTTGCTCCACTCGGTCGCGGTTTGGAGGCAGCCTTTGACGCAGGTGACGACCCGGCGGGATTCGGCGGCCTTGCCGTTCTCCATGCCGCGCAGGATCAGTGTATAAAGACCGTCCTGCTCATTGATCATATCGGCCGTGCCCTGCGGCAGCGGCTGCACGAGCTGGACCATTCCGTTGAATTTGCCCGCCGCGTTGGATTTGTCGATCATCCAGTCAATGAACGCGCGCAGGAAGTTTCCTTCGCCGAATTGCATGGCTTTCACCGGATATTCCTGCTCCGGTCCGGTTTCAACTCCCGATTTCCGAAGGGTCGGCAGTAAGGAACGGTTCAATCTTTGCATGGCTTTGTCTCCTTGTGTGCCATCGTTGGCATTTTCATTTCTAATACAATAGCACACGATTGACCGGAATGCAAGCGATCCGGGCGGCATGACGGCAAACGGTGCACCGGTACGAATTAGCGCCTGATTTTCCGGAAAAAGCAGAGAATCAATGATTAAAGGCGGAAATATGCATGAAATAGTTTGAGGGAAATCACTTTAGTGAGTTGAAAAAATGCTCTTTCAGGTGTATTATGCAAGCATAGTGCCGCACATTGTTAAAAACCCCTAACTAAAAGTGAGAGAGTCCCGCCTTAAAATGAAAAAAATGTTTCTGACGATTTTGCTGGTGCTTGTGGCGGCATCGTTCTATACGATGTACAGCAGCCGCGACAAGCGCTCGGATGTTCCGGTCATCACTTGGAAAACCGATGCGAACCCCCAGCGCGAAGAGCAGGTCATGCTCTTCCGGGAGTGGCTGGTGAAGCACGGTCACGTGCTGAAAAACAAGAAGGGCGAAATCGTCACCTACACGCAGGCGGAAGCCGACAAGCTGAATCTTTCCTACGGCACGAACGGCAAACCGCTGGACTCCGCCAGCCCCCACTTTGTGAAGGCCGGAACGCCGAAACCGAACGGAGACGTGTCGGTCGAGACGGCCAATAACCAGAGTGTGCTGATTCAGGCGGTTTCCGGGATGGCTGGCGATGTGTTCGACACCCCCGACGTGCTCGGTTATTCGCAGCTCGGCGTGGCGATGGATGTCACCGCGGATGCGAAGAATAACGGCTACGGGCTGGCCTCCACCTATCCCGGCATGGCCGGGCTGCTGACCGGAATGGATGGTAAGCAGTATGCATACCCCTGCAACGGAGCGAGTTCCGCATTGTGGATTAATCTTTCCACGCTGGAGAAGTACGGGTTCAAGCGTCCGCCTCTGGAATGGACTCCGAAAGAGTTCGAAACAATGGCGAAAGCGTATGTCGCCAAGGCCAACAAAGGATTGCCCCGGCAGGAGAAGTTCTTTTTCCAGGCTCTCGACAGCGGTTCCGGCGTCACCATCGCGGAGTGCATGGCCCGCAGCTGCGGCTACGATACCTTCAATGAAACGCTGACCCGCAGCATCGCGGACAACCAGGCGCTCAAGGATGCGATCAAGCTGTTCTACAAATGGACCTATCTCGATAAAATCGCTCCGGCGGCGGCGGACGTCGCCTCGATGAACACCGACGCCGGCTACGGCGGCGCCGACTATTCGAATTTCATCAGCGGGCGTTACGCGATGATCGTGATGGGCCGCTACTGCCTGATCCGTTTCCGCGAAGTTCAGAAGACCAAGAATGAGACCATTCAGTTCGCGGTGAGCCAGCTGCCGATGTATGAATATAAGAATCATCCGCTCACGGTCCGCGCGGCGATGCCCTACAAAGGCAGCACGCATCCGGAGTTGACCAAACTCTTCCTGCAATTCCTCTCCGACCGCGAATACAACAAATACATCGTGGAAGGCGCCGACGGGCTTCCCCCCAACCCCAATGTGGTTGAAGATGTGATGCGCGAGGTCGGTAAGATCTATCCGAACGAACACGACAGCAGCGACCTTGAGTTCTTCTGGGCCAGGACGATCGCGCTCCCGCCTCCGAACAGTCCGTATGTGAAGGCGGGTTCCACCAACTGGCTTCAGAGCGGAATCAACCGTTTCTTCAACAAGCGCGATTCGCTTGACGGCGTGCTGACCTACATCCAGGATCGCTACAATCAGGAGATCGAGATTTCCAAGGATGCCAATCCGGCGATGAAAGCGCAGTGGGAGAAGGACTGGGAACTCCAGAAAAAGATCGACGAATACAAGGCGGAAGGAAAGAAAATCCCCGTCGAGTGGATCAAGAATCCGTTTTATGTCAAATATTATCGCGACAAAGGCATGCTTGATGAAAGCGGAACGGGAGGTGTCAAGTAAAAATGGCTATCAATAAAAAAGACATCAAGGAGTTTGCGGTCGGCATCGGCTTTCTTCTGCCCAATATTCTCGGCTTTCTCGCCTTCACAGTGGTTCCGCTGGTGATGAGCGTCTACATGGCGTTCACCGACTGGAATCTGGAAATGCACAACTATTTCCGTTCCGAGCCGATCTCCTTCGTCTGGTTCGACAACTTTTTCAAGCTTTTCTCCGACCCCGACTTTCCTCAGTATTTCGGCAACACCTTCTTTATGATGATCGGCATTCCATTCGGCGTGGCGGGCAGCCTTGTCGCGGCGCTGCTGCTCAACATGGAGCTCATCAAGGGTGACGGCAGAAAGAAGCTGATGGTCACCATGATCCTGTGTGCGGTGATGGCCGCCAGTTTCGGCCTGCTGGCGGCCATCGGCATGGGCGCCACCGGCATGACGATCCTGCTCGTTTCACTGGTCGGCGGCGTTTTCGTGATCGGTTCGATCGGCGGCAAGACCATCTATCGGACGCTGTTCTATTTCCCCTACTTCACCGCGGGCGTGGCAACCTTCATTCTCTGGAAAAAGCTTTACAATCCGCTGAACGGGCCGATCAACAATGCACTGCGTCCGCTGCTTGACGCATTGACTCCGGTGGCGATCATGATCAGCCCCGCCTGCCGGACGATCGGCATCGTGCTTCTGGTGGTCGCCGGTCTCTTTTCCCTCAATATGGTTCGCCGTAAGTTGCGGCTCTGGCGGGACGGCGAAACCGGCATTGTCAGCGCCTGGCTGGGGATGATCCTGCTTTCGCTGCCGCTGGTGTTCTGCTGGAGCTGGGTCTCTCCGACCTGGATGCACATCGTTATGGACAACCGGGGCGTTCAGACTTCCGCCGAGCTGTCGTTTCTAAGCCGCGATGCGAACTGGGTGCTGCTGCTGATGATCTTCTTCCTCAGCATAGGGTGGGGGCGTTTTCTTTACGCGGTATACATCGCGAAACGGGAATACCGGTGTATCGCCGACCGCGGCATCGGCGACTCGGCGATTGTCGACGGTTCGGCGATGGTGCTCAATATGGTGCTGGTCGGACTCTGCTGCGTCTTCTGGATGCTGCCGGAGATGGCGGCTTCCGATACCGGACTCCAGCCGCCGAAGTGGATTTCCGATTACTACTGGGCCAAACCCTCGCTGCTGATCATGGGGTTCTGGGGCGCGATCGGTTCGAACAACATGCTGCTCTATCTCGCCGGACTTTCCGGGGTTCCGCAGGAACTCTACGAGGCGGCCGACATCGACGGAGCGAGTCCGTGGCAGCGGTTCTGGCACATCACCTGGCCGCAGCTCGCCAACGTCACCTTCTTCATTATGGTCATGGCGGTGATCGGCGGCCTGCAGGGCGGTTTCGACATGGCTCGCGTGATGACCGAAGGCGGCCCGGCCGGTTCGACCACGACGCTGGCCTACTACATTTACACGCAGGGCTTCAACACCGGGCGGCTCGGTTATGCGTCGGCGGTCTCCTGGCTGCTGTTCCTCATGGTCTTCACCGTGACCATGTTCAACTGGAAGTTCGGCAACCGGTACACGAACGAGTAAGGAAGGCAACTTGATCATGCAGGATAAGAATTCCAGATTCTGGGGCGGGTTCGCCAAACTGATTTCGCTTAACGTCGTGCTGACCCTGATGGCGGTGCTGCTGGTGCTGCCGTTCACCTGGATGGTTCTGGCCAGCCTTAAAGTGCTCGACGAGATCGGCTACGACTCCTGGCTGCCGCAAGCCTGCCAGTGGCACAACTATCGCGACGTGTTCACCATGAAAGGCATCTTCTTCGGACGGTGGTATTGGAACACGGTGTTCGTCTCTTCATGGATCACCTTCCTTCAGGTGTTCACCAGTAGCCTGGCGGCGTTCAGCTTCTCGCGGCTGCAATGGAAGGGGCGCGACCAGGTGTTCTTCCTCTATCTCGCCACGATGATGCTGCCCGGGCTGGTGATGATGATTCCGAACTACCAGAACATGATTCTGCTGGGGCTGGTCGATACCTATGCCGGGTTGGTCATTCCGGCTTCGTTCTCGGCGTTCGGCACCTTCCTGATGCGGCAGTTCATGATGAACATCCCGAAATCGCTCGACGAGGCGGCCGAGATCGACGGCGCGACGAAGTGGCAGCTCTACTGGGATGTGGTGCTTCCGCTGGCGCGTCCGGCGCTGGTGACGCTGACCATCTTCACCTTCATCGGCAGCTACAACAACCTCTTCTGGCCGTTGGTCATGATGAAATCGCCGGATAAATACACGCTGCCGATCGGCATGCTCGCCTTCCAGTCCTCGCAGGGCCAGCAGACCAACTTGCTGATGGCGGCGGTGGCGATGAGCGTGGTTCCGATGATTATTATCTTCGTCCTGATGCAGAAGCAGCTGGTGAAGGGCATCATGCTCGGCGGCGTCAAGGGCTGAGCGATGCGTATGCGATTCGATGCGGCGGAATGGTCCCGCCGCTTTTTTCGTGGAGACCAGGCGAGATGAGAGAGCGGAACCGGGAACCGGAGGAACAGGTGGATGGACTCGTTGTCGTCCGTTCGCCCCGTCGCCGCCGCATCGCCTTCACTATCCGCCCGGAAGACGGAGCGCCGGTGATTCTCGTTCCGCCGCGGCTCTCCGTTGCGGAAATCCGCCGCATCGTCGAACGGAACGGTGAACTGCTTGAGAAACTCCGGGCACGATTTCTCGAATACGACGCGCGGCGAACCGTTTCCCGATTTTGCGAGGGTGAGGAATTCCACTACTTGGGCCGACTCTATCCGCTGCGTTTCTCTCACCGGATTCTGGCCTTTGACGAGGCATTCCTGGTTCCGGCGGGAGAGGCGGAGTCGGTCCGCATGAGCCTGGAAACGCTTTACCGCCGTCTGGCGGCGGAGCTGTTGCCCGGCAAGGTGGCGGCGTTTGCGGAACGGTTCGACCTGACCTGTTCGCGGGTCCGGATCGGCGGGGCCGAGCGGCGCTGGGGGTCGTGCAGCCGGAATGGGAGCATCAATTTCAGCTGGCGGTTGGTCCGCTGGCCGGAGCCGGTGATCGATTACGTCGTCATCCACGAACTGGCCCACCGCATCGAACTCAACCACTCGGATCAGTTCTGGCGCGAAGTTGCCCGGATGTGCCCGGATTATCGGGCGCATGACCGTTTTTTGCGCGACCGGATTCCCGAATATTGCCCGTGGTAGCCCGATATGATTCGATTTTTTTTTGAAATACTAAAATAACTAAAACAGAGGACAAATTACCCCACTTTATCGCTTGAAATTTGTTTGTTCTATGATATATTGCCAAATCTATAGTAATAAAAGGTGCTAAAAATGAGTTGGATAGACTGGCTGATTGTTGTTGTCCCGATCATCTTCGTTGTCGCTTTGGCCTTCCATTCGAAGCGTTATTCCCGAAATGCAGTGGATTATCTCGCTGCCGGTCGGGTGGCGAGACGATATGTGATTTCGGTCGGCGACCTGGCAGCCGGATTATCCGTCATTACCCTGGTGGCCGGAGCGGAACAATACTATCAGACCGGCTTCGGTATCGGGTTCTGGAACTACATTATTGCGCCGATCGGCATTGTTCTCTCCCTGTTCGGCTTCTGTACCTACCGCTGGCGGGAAACGCGTTCCCTGTCCAAGGGGCAGTTTATTGAAAACCGTTACGGCAGCAAGACGTTTCGTATTGTAACGGCGGCGATCAGTACGATCGCGGAGGCCGTTACCAATGCGATCGGACCGGCGATCGCCGCCAACTTCTTTATTTACTACCTGGGGTTGCCGCATAAGATCATGATCGGGGGGGTGGGCCTGCCCTGCTATGCGATCGTCGTGTTTTTGTGCCTGACTCTGGCCCTGGCGATTATCTGGCCGGGCGGACGTATTTCTCTTCTGGTGACCGACAGCGTGCAGGCGCTGCTTTCCTATCCGATTTTTGTGGTGATTGTCGGATTCATCCTGTTGAAATTCTCTTACGATGTGGATATCTCTCCGATTCTCTGGGACCGTGCGCCGCAGGAAAGTTTCATCAATCCCTACGAAATCTCCAAATTGCGCGATTTCAACATGTTCGCCCTTATCGTTTCGGTGACAAGCGCCGTGATGAACCGCGCGAGCTGGATCGGCAACGATACTTCGAATTCCGGCCTGACTCCTCACGAACAGAAGATGGCCAGTATTCTCGGGTCATGGCGTAACGGTTTCGCCTACATGATGATTCTGCTTCTCGGCATCATCACTGTCGTGTTTATGAATAGCGGCAACTTTGCCGATAACGCTCGTTTCGGCATTTCCAATAACGATGTGCGTCAGCAGCTTGCCGCCAAGGTTCTGGACGGCGTTGTGCCGGATGCCTCGGAACGGGAGAAGATCATGACTTCCGTTTCCGCTTTGCCGCCGGTAAAGCATGAAATCGGCAAGAATCAGGCGCTCTCGCAGGGAAACAACCTGGAAACGCGCTACTTTGATATCGTTCGCAAAGAACTCGGTGATACGCCGGAAGGGCGTTTCCAGTTCCAGCAGTTCCGTACGCTTTACCAGCAGCAGATGATGCCGGTCGTCACCAGCAAAATCTTCCCGGTCGGTCTGCTCGGACTGTTCTGCCTCCTGATGGTCATGTTGCTGATTTCCACCGATGACAGCCGCATTTTCAATGCGACCGGCTGTATCGTGCAGGACATTATTCTGCCGTTCTGGAAGAAGCAGATTTCCCCGAAACACCATATCCTGCTGCTGCGTCTCACTGCGCTCGGCGTTACGCTGTTCTTCCTGGTCGTGGCGCTGTTTTTCTCCCAGATGGACTATATCAATATGTTCACCACGATTATGTGTGCATTCTGGCTGGGCGGCGCGGGACCGATCATGGTGTTCGGCTTGTACACGCGGTTCGGCAATTTGACCGGAGCATGGTGTTCGATTATCTTCGGTTCCGGCACATCGCTCCTCGGGTTGATTTTCCAGCGCAACTGGGCCCAGTCCATTTATCCGGCATTGGAACGATGGGGCTATGTGGAGAATTTGGATCATTTCCTTACTGCCGCCAGCAAACCGTTCAATCCCTGGATCGTCTGGAGAATGGACTCGGTTAAATTCCCGATCAACTCCTTTGAAAT
>CAYSZM010000111.1:0-12102 GCA_964435365.1 uncultured Victivallis sp.
TCGTCTGGACTTCCAGCGACTCCCGGACTCCCTTGCGGCGTCCGTCAATCGTCGGACGGATTCCGATCTTCGGCATCACATTCGTCATTTTCTACACCTCACTATAGGTTGGTTGGTGAAATAAAAGTGTATACACATATTATAATAGACCGTCCTTTTGTAAAATCAATAGGGCGAATCGAAAAAAACGCAAGGATTTGACTGATCCTGTCCGCGCGGTTGTTGACGCGGCGGGAAGCGGGGGGTATATTGCGGAAAGTTAACAGGAGGAAACCGATCCATGCGCCTTCTTTCGATTCTAACGATCCTCGCTTTCGTGTTCCAGCTGGCGGCGGGGGAGCTTCATATCGCCGTTCTCTCGGACCTTCACGTTTCGCCGGGCAACGACAATGACAAGGCGATGCCGCAGCTGGTGGAGGCGGTCAATGCGGACGGTTCCGATCTGGTGGTGGTGACCGGGGACCTCACCAACCGCGGCTCCGACGCGGAGCTGGCGAATGTTCACAAGCGATTGCTCGGCATTCAGAAGCAGCTCTACGCGATTCCCGGCAACCACGAAACCAACTGGTCGGAGAGCGCCGGATTGGGCTTCGCCCGGCTGTGGGGCGACGAGAAGTTCGCGGTCAAACGCGACGGCGTGGTCCTGATCGGATTCTCCTCGGGCCCCTACCTCAAGATGGGGAACGGCTACGTCCGCAGCGAGGATGTCGCATTCCTGCGCGAATCGCTGGCGAAACTGGCCGGGAACGGGGAGCCGGTGATCGTTTTCTGCCACTATCCGTTCGCGCCCGAGCTGGGCAACGGCCCGGCGATCGCGGAGCTGCTGCGCAAATACAATGTCGTGGCGGCGGTCTGCGGCCATACCCACCGCCAGGCGCGACAGAGGATTTACGGGCTCGACACGATCGCCTGCCGCCCGCTCTCCGGCGGCAAGACATACGGCTACAACCTGCTCCGCTTCGACGGGAAGAAGACGGTCGAAGCGGTTGAAAAACGGCTGGGCGAAGAAGGCGCATTTCCCGTCGAACCGCTTCCGCCGGTCGAGGTGAAACCAATTCCGGAAGAAGCGCCGCTTCCGCCCGGCGTGGCGGTCGATCTTCTCTACGCCGACCCCGCTTCGGTCTACACCGGGGTGGCGGTTTCGGAGCAGTCCTTCTGCTACGGCACCTCCGACGGGCGGCTGGTGTTGCGCAAACGGAACGGCGGACCGGTATGGGAGCGCAAGTTCGGCTTCCCCTTCTACTCGACTCCGGCGTTCTTCGGCGGCATGATCGGCGTCGGCATGACCGGAATTCCGGACGGGAAGGGGCTGGGCTGCGTCGCGCTGATTCCGGAGATAGGCCGCTTCAGCAGCGTCTCCGAATCGTTCCAGCCGACACCGGGGCCGGTCACGGGCGGCGGAACCGTTTCCGGCGGAAAACTCTACATCGGCGGCGGCAAGGGGGAATTCCTCCGCATCGATCCCACCGGGAAGACGGTGAAGAACGACACCGCCGGATTCGGCACCATGCAGGGCTGCCCCGCCGTCGGCGGCGGTCTGGTCGTCTTCGGCGCGTGGGATACGAATCTCTACGCGCTCGACGCCGAGACCCTCGAACTCCGCTGGAAATGGAACAACGGGAAATCGAATGTGCTTTATTCGCCGGGCAACGTCGTCCCCGTCATCGGGAACGGACAGGTCATCATCGTCGCTCCGGACCGGTTCATGACCGCCTTGGACCTCTGGACCGGCAAGCAGATCTGGCGGAACAACGCCTATCAATTCCGCGAATCGCTGGGGATCAGCGAAGACGGCGACACCGCCTACGCCAAGACGATGGACGGCAAGCTCGTGGCGGTCGAAACCGGCGGGGAGGCGTTCACGCCGAAGTGGGTATGCGATCTTAAATTCGGCTACGACCACGCCCCCTGTCCGGTGCTGGAGGCGGATGGCGTCGTCTACGCGGGCAGCCGCGACGGGGTCATCGCCGCCGTGGATGCGAAACGCGGCGAACTCCTCTGGCGCTTCCGGGGCGGCGACTCCGCCGTCAACGAGTTCACCCGGGGGCCGGACGGCAGTGTCTACGCGACGCTGATCGAAGGCAAAATCTACCGGATCAAAGTCAAACCGCGCAAGGGGGCGGAGACGCTTCGCGTGGTTTCGCTGAGCCCGAATTTGACCGAGATGATCGCCATGCTCGGGGCGGAAACAATGCTGGTCGGGCGCACTTCGGCCTGCGACCGCCCGGAGTCGGTGAAGTCGCTCCCGGCGGTCGGAACCTTTGACACGCCGTCGATGGAGGCGCTGCTGGCGGTGCGTCCGACGCTGGTGGTGGCCGAGGCGCTGCGCAATCCGGCCGACGCGGAGGCGCTGCGGTCGTTCGGAATTCGGGTCGAGCTGTTTCCCGCCGCGAACTTCGACGACTGTTTCCGCAACCTCGAACGCCTGGGGATTTTGATCGGGCGGAAGGAGAAAGCGGAAAAATTGGTCGCCCGCGCCCGCCGTCAGTTCGAAGCGTGGCGGGCGGCCGACGCCGGGCTCCCCGACCGCCGCCGCCCGAAAGTGCTGGTGGCGATCGGCGTCGCTCCGGTGATTACGGCGGGCAAGCCGAGTTTCCTCACCTCGATGATCGAGCTTGCCGGAGGGCGCAATGTCGCCGCCGGGGAGAATCAAAACTATTTCAACTGTTCGCTCGAACAGGTCGCGCTGTGGGACCCCGACGTGATCTTCGCGCCCGGACTCCCGGCGGAGAAGCTGCGGGAGCTGGAGCAATCCCCCGCCTGGTCCGGCCTCTCCGCGGTGAAGCACGGGAACGTCATCACCGACTTCGACCCCGATCTGCTCTACCGCCTCGGGCCGCGCAGCCTCGACGGCATCGAAGCCCTGCGCGAGCGCCTGAAAACGGTCAACTGACGCTGTCGCGTTCGATCAGCTTGTAGGGGATGACAGTGCGGCGCGGGAACGGCGCGCCGCGCAGCCGCGAATCAATCGCGTCGGCCACCGCTTCGGCCTGCGCCTGGTAATCCTGCGAAATCGTGGTCTGCGGCGGAATCGCATAGCGTGAATACATGGTGCGCTCCGACGTCACCAGCGAGATGTCGTCGGGCACCCGGCGGTTGTAGAGCGAGAGCGCGTAAGCCGCGAGGATTCCGGCGTTTCCGCCGGGCGCGAAGAGCCCGTCGATGCCGAGTTTCAGCAATTTGCCGGTCTCTTCGACGAATTCGTCGGCGAGGGCGAAGCGGACCTGACGGGCGGCGGCGGGGAGTCCGTGCCGCTTCAGCGCGGCGAGCGCCCCTTCGCGGCGGAGCCCGGTGTTGCCGCTCCCTTCCTCGCCGTAGATCAGCACTCCGACGTTCCGGCGGCCGTGCGCGGCGAGACAGCCGACGCCAAGCTCCATCGCCTGGTGTTCGTCGGAGCGGACCGCGTAGATTTCTCCGGCGCCCGGCGGCGCGTCGCGGTCGACGATCACCAGCGGGGAGGCGAAGCGTTCTTCCCAGTCGCCGAAGGTCTCGGCGTCGATGCCGATCGCCACCGCCGCGCAGAAACGAATCCGGTCGAGCTGGCCGAGGTTCTCCTGCGGCAGCATCTCAATACGGAAGCCGCGCGCCGAAAGCGCCCGGGCCACCTCCGAAATCACCATCTCCACGTAGCTCCGGATCGGGTAGACCGCGTTGTACGGGCTCACGATCACCACGTTCTGCTGTTTCGACGAGAGGCGCGGCCGGTAGCCGTACTTCCGGGCCACCGTGAACACCTGCTCGCGCACTTCCTCGCGGATGTTCGGGTGATTGCCGAACACCCGCGAAACCGTCGAAGGCGAAACCCCCGCCTCTTTCGCAATTTCCTGAATCCTCACCGGCGTTCCTCCTGAATTTGATTGACTCATTTGCAATATACATCTCAATATTCTGAAAACAAATTCTATTTTCATCTTCTTTTGCAATCATCCCGTTTTTCCGGAGTTGCTTTCGCGCCGGACGGGGGTATACTTTAATTAAGAAGAAACCGGACAGGAGGAAACGATGAACCAGACCCGCATCAAGATCGGCCAGATCGGCATCGGTCACAACCACGGTTCCGAGAAGATGAACACGCTGCGCCGCCTCTCCGACCTCTACGAAGTGGTCGGTGTGGTGGAGCCGGACCCGGAGTGGAGGAAAAAGCGCGGCGACCTTGCCGCCTACCGCGATCTCGCGTGGATGACCGAGGAGGAGCTTTTCCGGGTTCCCGGCCTTCAGGCGGTGGCGGTGGAGACCGACGGCTTCGACCTGGTCCCGACGGCGTGGCGCTGCGCGGAGCACGGCCTCCACGTTCACATGGACAAGCCCGGCGGAGAGACCATCGGCCCCTTCCGCGAACTGCTCGACGAGTACAAAAAGCGGAGCCTCTGCATCCAGCTCGGATACATGTACCGCAACAACCCGGCGATCTGCTTCTGCCGCGAGGCGGTTCGGAAAGGGTGGCTCGGCGATATTTTCGAGATCCACGCGGTGATGAGCCGCTACGACGGCCACGACGAAAATTATCGGAAATGGCTGGCCAATTTCAAGGGCGGCGCGATGTATATTTTCGCCGGGCACCTGATCGACATCGTGATTTCGATGATGGGCCGCCCCGACCGGGTGACGCCGTTCCTGCGCCGGACCCGCGACGACGGGTTGGTGGACAACGGGCTGACGGTGATGGAGTATCCGCACTGTACTGCGACGGTTCGGGTCAGCGTGGCCGAGGTGGACGGCATGAAGCACCGGAGGCTGATTGTCTGCGGGACAAAGGGAACCGCCGAAATCTGTCCGCTCGAACACCCGTCCGACCGCTACGAGCGCGATCCGCTGCATGTGCGGCTGACGCTGCTTGAAGCGTGCGGCGATTATCCGGCGGGAACCCACCTCGTCGATGTCGGCGTCATGCCGGGGCGGTACACCGAACAGCTGCGGGAGTTTGCGAAGATCGTCCGCGGCGAAATCGCCAACCCGTACCCGGTCGAACACGAATTTCTGGTTCAGGAGGCGCTGCTTGCCGCTTCCGGATACCCACAGTAACAAAGGAGATTTTCGATGAAACTTGCCGGACAGGTCGCCATTGTCACCGGGGGAGGGGGCGCGATCGGCGGCGCGATCTGCCTCCGCCTCGCCGGGGAGGGGGCGATTGTCGCCGTCACCGACCGCACGCTCGAACAGGCGGACGCGGTTGTGAAACTGATCGAAACGCGCGGCGGCCGCGCCGTCGCCATCGTTGCCGACGTACTCGACTCCGCGTCGGTCAAGGCGATGGTCTCCGGCGTGCTGAAGCGTTTCGGGCGGATCGACATTTTGGTCAACAACGCCGGGGGCAGCGCCGCGCTCCGCAATGCGCTCACCGAGTTCAAGGATTCTGACGAGGAGATCTGGCAATGGGTGCTCGACCTCAACCTCGGCGGCACCATGCGCTGCACGCGGGCGGTGCTGCCGGAGATGGTTGAACGCCGTCGCGGGAAGATCGTCAACATCTCCTCCATCGCCGCCGAAGTCGGCATCGAACAACGCGCCGACTACTCCGCGGCGAAGGCGGGAATCATCGGATTCACCAGGGCGCTCGCCATCGAAGTCGGCCAATACGACATCAATGTGAACTGTGTTTCGCCGGGGCTGATTTCACGCTGGCCCGCCGGGGAGGAGCCGGAGCAGGCCGTGCCGAGCGAAGGCACTTACCTCGGACGGCAGGGGCGGCCCTCGGAGCTTGCCGCGATGGTCGCCTTCCTCGCTTCGGAGGAGGCGTCGTTTATCACCGGAAGCAACCATATCGTGGACGGCGGCCGCGTGCTCGGTCCGAAATCCGACCGTAAAAAGAAATGAACGGTTCCTGTCATATTCAATATCACAAAAAAGGTGCAGCATGAATTCCCCCAAAAAAGTACTGGTTCTCGGCGCATCCGGGGCTATGGGACAGTATCTGCTTCCCCGTCTGGCGGAAATGGGATACCGGATCGACGGTGTTTCCATGGATAAAGTGGAAAACGGTCTCCCCCATGTGAATTACATCCAGGCGAACGCCAAGGACAAAGCCGTTTACCGCAAACTCCTGGCAAACGGTTACGATGGAATCGTGGATTTTCTCACTTACAACACCGGCGAGCTCGCCTATTACCTGCCGCAGGTGTTGGATCATACCGATCACTACATCTTTCTCTCCAGCTGCCGGGTGTTCGACGACAAGGAGCACCCGGTCCGGGAAACATCTCCGCGGCTGATCGATTCGACCGATGACGAGCTTCTCCGCAATTCGGATGATTACTGCATCTACAAAGCGCGGGGCGAGAATGTCCTGCATGCTCTCCCGAACCGGAACTGGACGATCGTCCGCCCGGCCACGACCTATTCGCTGATGCGCTACCAGCTGGTGACGCTGGAGGCGGCGAACACGGTCGGGCGCGCATTCGCCGGGAAAAAGGTTGTCGTTCCCGAACAGGCGCGATGCAAACCGGCGACGTTGAGCTGGGGCGGAGACGTCGCCCGGATGATCGCCGGACTTCTGTTCCATGAAAAAGCCCGGTGCGAAACATTCAACGTCGCGACGGCGGAGTCCCGCACCTGGGACGAGATTGCCGCCTACTACAAAGACATCTGCGGACTCGAAGCCGTCTGGGTCGACAAGGAGGACTATCTGCGCATTCTTTCCCCCGACCCGTACAACTGGGGTGTGCGCTGGCAGCTCGAATACGCCCGGCTGTTCACCCGCGTCACCGACAACTCCAAAATCCTGTCCACGCTCGGCATGAAGCAGAGCGAGTTGATTTCGCTTTACGACGGGCTCAAGAAAGAAATTTCCCGCTGCCCGAAAGATACCGTCTGGCCGGTCAACACCGCGATGGACGAATATCTCGCCTCCATGAAACAATAGAGGAAACGACCATGAATCGTCTCTGGAAAATCGGCATCGTCTACGATACCGCCGTTCCCGGGCGTGGCGGGCACGGCACCCATCTCGCCTTCAAGGGGCTGCCCGGCGTTGAAACCGTCGCGCTTGCCGATTCGAACGACGACAACATCGGCGGGCGGATGGCGAAGACCGGGGCGAAACGTCGCTACCGGGATTCCCGCGAGATGATCGAACGGGAGAAGCCCGACGCGGTCGTCTTCGGCTCCCGCATTCCGGAAGGCAGGCTCGAAGAGCTCGAATTCGCCATTCGCAGCGGCTGCCACATCCTCTGTGAAAAACCGCTTGCCGCCACGCTCGAAGAGGCCGACCGGCTGGTCGCGCTCGGCGACGAATGCGGCGTCAAAATCGCCGTCGCCCATCTCGCCCGCCACGCGCAGGTGTTCCGCACCATGAAGCGGATGATTGCGGAAGGGGTGATCGGCCGCCCGCTCGCCTTTTACGGGCGCGGCAAGGAGGACGAGCGCGGCGGCGGCGAGGACCTCGTCGTCCTCGGCACCCACATTCTCGACATCGGCTGTTTTCTCTTCGGCGCGCCGGAATTCGTCTTCGCCGATTTCACCAGCGAGGGCCGCCCGCTGCGCCGCTCCGACCGCCTTGTCACCTCCGAGCCGGTCGGTCCGGTCGCCGGGGACGAGCTGACCGCGTATTTTCGTTTTGCGCAAGGGGTTCGCGGATTTTTCGAGAGCCGCAAGAACCTGTCGGCGTGCGGAATCCGCATGGGCGTCACCGTCGCCGGGACGGAGGGGATGCTGGCGATGCGCTACGACGGCGACCGCAAGCTCCGGCTCTGCCGCTCGAAACTGCCGCCGGAGGACGACGCCCGCTTCGAAGCGGTGGAACTCCCCGTCGAACCGGAGATTCCGGGGGCGGAGCCGATCGATTTCGAGACGATCGGGTTCATCCCGTATTTCGCCATCAACAACCGCCGCGCGGCGTGGGATCTCCTCGCGGCGATTGAGGAAAACCGCGCACCCGCCGCCTCGGCGCGCGATGCGCAGATGGTGCTGGAGATGATCCAGGGATTTTATCAGTCGCAATTTACCGGCGGCGCGGCGCGGATTCCGCTTGCCGACCGCCGCCACCCGCTGGAGGTCGAAGAACAATGAAAGTGATCGAAGTCGGACCCAACCGGGAATTGCTCTGGACCGAAGTCCCGGACCCGGTGAGGAAGGAAACCGAAGTGCTCCTCGAGATTCACGCCGCCGCACTGAACCGCGCCGACCTGCTCCAGCGGGCCGGGAAGTATCCGCCCCCGCCCGGCGCGCCGGAGTGGATGGGCCTTGAAATCGCCGGAATCGTCGCTTCCGTCGGCTCCGAAGCGGGGAATCGCTGGAAGCCGGGCGACCGGGTCTGCGCCCTCCTCGGCGGCGGCGGTTATGCCGAACAGGTTGTTTTGCAGCCTGATATGCTTCTTCCGGTTCCGGGTGACCTGTCGCTGGTCGAAGCGGCCTCGCTCCCCGAGGCGTTCGCCACGGCGTACCTCAATCTCTGCATCGAAGGGGGGATGCGCGCCGGGGAGACGGTGCTGGTGCAGGCCGGGGCGAGCGGGCTCGGTATCGCTGCGATTCAGCTGGCCAAAGCGTTCGGTGCCAAGGTGATTACCACCGTCGGCTCGCCGGAGAAAGCCGAAGCGGTCCTCCGCCTCGGCGCCGATATCGTGGTCGAGCGCCATCGCGACGACCTTGCCGCCGTGCTCGATTCCCACCCCGCCGACATCGCGCTCGACTGCGTCGGCGGCGAATCGTTGGCGCACTGCATCGAGAAACTCGCACCCGGCGGCCGCTGGATTCTCATTGCGACGCTCGGCGGCGAATTCGCCCGAATTCCGCTGCGCCCGATTTTGAAGCGCGGCATCCGTCTGATCGGCAGCACCTTGCGCAGCCGCCCGCCCGCCATGAAGGCGCGGATTCTGCATGAGTTGGAGGAACGCGTCTGGCCGAAGTTCGCTTCGGGCGAAATCCGCCCGGTGATCCACGCCGTGTTCCCGATTCAGCGCGCCGAAGAAGCGCACGCCGTCCTCGAACGCAGCGAAAACATCGGCAAAGTGGTTCTGGAGGTGCGCTGAAATGGTGATCGACGCCCATGTGCATCTGCCTTACCCGCGCAGCTTCGGCAAGCACCGCTCCGAACCGGTGTTCCGCGATGTGTACGAGGCGATCGCCTTCGCCCGGAGCGCCGGGGTGGAAGCGATGGTGTTCAACACCTGGCTCGGCGTGTTCGCCGATACGCCCGAAGAGTTCGACGCGGCCAACCGCGACGCGCTCGAACTCTACGATGCAATGCCGGAATTCCTCTACCCCGGCGCGGTGATCGACCCGCGCGCGATGGACGTATCGTTCCGCTGGCTCGACCGCTTCCGTGAACGCGGGCTGGTCTGGGTGGGGGAATTGGTTCCCTACCGCTCCAAAGTCGATTTCGACGCTCCGGCGTGGCGGCCGCTCTTCGAGCGCTGTTGCGAGCTCGGGATGATTGTTCAGCTCCACAACTCCGAGGGCGTCATCGCGCTCGCCGGACAGATGCCGGAGCTCAAAATCGTCTGCGCCCACCTCACCGCCGAATGGCTCGGCGCGCTGGCCACCCACCCCAATGTGTGGCTTGACCTGAGCGGCGTGGACGGCGGGCTGCGGCCGGGCATGATGGAGTCGGCGCTCGCCGCGTTCGGGCCGGACCGGTTGCTCTGGGCGACCGACTACACCGCCTTCGACCCGGCCTGTTTCGTGGTCCGGGCGGAACGGGCGTTTCCCGATTTGGAAGTGCGGCGCAAAGTGTTTTCCGGGAATCTGTTGAATCTTCTCCGCTCCGCCGGAAGCGTTCCGCCTTTCACCGGGGCCGGAAAGTGACTCCCGCCAGCCGCCGCATCCGGTTCCGGCTGCTGCTGCCGGTGGTGTTCGGGACCGGGCTCTATTTCTTTGCCAACATCCAGCGCGTTGCGATTCCGGGGTCGATCTTCAATTTGCTCCAGGAGGATTTGAAGCTTTCCGCCCCCGGCGTCACCGCGCTTGGCTCCTCGTTCATGTACGTCTACGCGCTCAACCAGCTCCTCATCGGGCTCCTGGTCAACCGCTACGGCGGGCGGCGGGTGATCCTGCCGGGGGCGTTGCTGTTCTGCCTCGGCTCGTTCTGGTTTCCCTGTTCGTCGGGCGCGTGGGTTTACGTCGCCCGGGCGCTGACCGGGTTCGGCGCCAGCGCGCTCTACCTCTCGCTCATCGCCGAAACCATCCGCTCCTTCCGCAAAAACTACACCATCGCGGTTTCGCTGGTCATCATGGCCGGATACGCGGGCGGAATCACCGCCAACGCGCCGTTCGTCGCCGCGGTCCGCGCCGTCGGCTGGCGGCCGCTGCTGATCGTGGTCGCGGCGGGTTCGGTTCTCTGTTACCTCTGTTTCGCCATTTCGGCGCTGTCGCGGAAGCTGCCGCCGGTCCGCCGCGACATTCCGCTGCACTTTTCCGGCTTCGGCCGGGTGCTCGGCGACGCGCACAACCGCTCACTCTTCCTCTTCAGCGGAATCAATTTCGGGCTCTATTACGTGATACAGACGGTGATCGGCAAGAAGTTTCTCGAGGATTTCTGCGGCTTCGGCTCGGAGAACGCGGCCTGGATTCTCTCGCTCACCGGGGCGCTCTCGGCGGTCTCCGGGGTGGGGATGGCGTTCCTCAGTCGGATTTCCGGCAACCGGCGGCGGATTTTCTGCCGCGTCTCCGGTTCGGTCTCGCTCTTCGTCTTCGTTTCCCTCCTGCTTCTGGTCGCCTGCGATGTGAAAAGCGGCGGAATCGCGCTCCTCTTCTGCCTGTTGGCCACCACCGCGAGCATGTCGTCGATCACCATTCCGCTGTTGCACGAGACCAATCCGCGCGACCTCGCCGGCCCGGCGGTATGCTTCATGAACTTCAGCTTCTACCTCGCGGTGGCGGTGTTCGGCAACGCGGCCGGAGTGCTGCTCAACGTCTGCAAACCGGAGGAGCGGGGCGGAGTCTTGATTTATCCGCCCGGTTCTTGGATCGCGGTGTTTTCAGCGCTGGCGCTCTGTTCCTCGGTCGTTTTCCTTTGCTCGCTCCGGATGCGCGAGACGATGGGGAGCCCTCAGAGTTCGAGGATCATCCCGTCGTAAGCCACTTCGATGCCGTGCGGATTGAAGAATTTTTCAAGATCGTCGTGGTTGGCCATGCAGTTGTGCGAGAAGTGGTTGACGATGGCGGGCGCATCGGCGGCGAGGCAGCCCATGTCCACCAGCTTTTTGCGGAAGGCGATCGAGGTGTCGCCCCCCATGTGGCCGTCGCGCCATTCGGGGTGGCCGGGGCCGCCGGTCGATTCGATCACCGCCGCGTCGAGCTTCACGCCTTCCAGGAGTTTCCACATTTCGTCGTCGAGCCAGCCGGTGTCGTTGGCGACGAGCACGCTCCTGCCGCCGCGGGTGAAGACATAAGTCAGCGGGTCCTGTCCCGGTGCATGGTTGGCGCGCAGCGGCAACAGCTCGAGCGGTCCGTCGGTCAGTTTTTCGCCGGGATGCGCTTCGACCGGGCGGAGATTGAGATTTTCCCAGCGGGTTTCACCGAGGTCATCGGCGATATGCGCCATCAGCTTGCCGAACACCCGGCGGCCGCCGATGATGGTCAGCTGTTTCTTCACGATCGAAAACCACGGCGAGCGCCGCCAGACGAACTCGACCGGATTCAGGTGGTCCTCGTGCGGATGGGTGAAGACGATGCGGTCGATCTTCAAGAGATTGATGTCGAATTCGATGCTCTGCCAGAACGCGTCCGGGCCGAAATCAATCAGTGTGTCGCCGTCCAGCAGATAGCTGCACCGGCGGCGCAACTCTTTGCCCCCTAGTTTCTTCGCCTTGGCGCAGACCGGACACTCGCACCACAGCGCCGGCATCCCCTCCGCCGCCGCCGTTCCCAGAAAAGTCAGCTTCATCGTGTTTCATGCTCCTGATTCTTGGGTTGGACATTCCGGTTAATCTAATCCTGAACCATACCAGCTTCAAGTTGAAAACTCATCTTTTTCTCGTTTGCATTCCGACGGGGAAACCGTATATTAGATGCATAGGAGAAAATGAATGAAAGCAATCAATTCCGAACCGAAACAGATTTTCGTCTCCGGCCATCGCAATCCCGACATCGACAGCATCGCCGGAGCCTATGCCCTCGCCGAACTCCGCCGCCGCCAGAGCGACATTCCGATCACCGCGCTCTGTCCGG
>CAYSZM010000112.1:0-12038 GCA_964435365.1 uncultured Victivallis sp.
CTCCACCCGCTGGGACGACAGCAACCCGAAGCACGCCAGAATGGCGGCGCTGCTGACCAAACACGGTTTCAAAGGAACCTTCTTTCTCAACTCGGCCAAAAGTGATTTCTATCAGAATACACTCCCGCTGCTGACCAAGGGCGGCAACTCCATCGGCAATCACACGCTCAATCATCCGGATCTCTCCGCGGTGATTCCCAACGAAGCGGCACGGCAGATTCTGCAGAACCGCGCCGAATTCGAGGCGCGCAGCAACCAGCCGATCAACTCCTTCGTGCTGCCCTACTGCGCATACAAGAACGGCAGCGACAAAAATTGCCCGCTCCGCATCGGGGACGCGCTGCTCCGCGCCGGGGAACTCGGTTCCCCCGAGTATTCACAGAGTCTCGAAAAAGAATACGGCATGCCGGAAGGCAGCTGGGGAAACAGCCAGCTCTTTTCGATCGACGACCGCAACCCTTCCGCCGAACGGTTCGACCGGGAAATCGCAAGACGCCGGGACAGCATGAAACCGGGCGAAATCCGTCACGCGACGCTCGGACTCCACACCTGGCAGGACGACAAGGGGTTCGAGACGCTCGACGGAATTTTTGCGAAATACGCCAACCGTCCGGACTGGTGGTACTGCAACGAGAACGAGTACAACGCCTACCGCTACGCCGCATTGCATACCCGGATCGCCAAGCGGGTCGAAGGGAAAATCGCCATCTTCACGCTGACCGGACCGACTCCCGCCGCGCTGGGCTCGAATACCCCGCTCTGGGCCAGGGTCACCCCCGCCGCGGCGGATAAGCAAACCATGGTCAAACTGCCCCAGACGCGCCGGATGCCGGGAATGATCGACCTGGTCGTCACTCCCGACGGCAAGCTGGCCGCGTCGAAGAAATTCCCGGATCTGTCCGCCTCGATGCAGATGGATTTCGAAGCCGGTAAAGCGGTTCTGACACTGGCCAACCATGGCAAGCAGCCGCTGACCGATGTCTCTGTTTCGTTCCGGCTGCCGCCGGTTGTCCTCACCGACCCCCTGGTGCCGCGCCGGACGATCGACCTTGTCGCCCCGGGAAAAACGGAAACCGTCACCGTAGAGTTTTCCGGCCAGCAGAAAACCGCACTCTATCAGTGCGGAAAATGGTTCGCCGCAGCCGAAATCGATTTCATGAGCGGCGATCAGCCGCAACGCCTCTGGGTCGGCACGGCGGGAGAATTCCCGGAAGTCGCCGAGGCGGTGCCGCGTGACACGGCGTTTGCACTCGGCCCGGCCGCGCCCGGCACACTGACGCCGGAGATCCTTGCCGCCGCCTCGAATCCCGACGAATCGCTCTCCGGGTGGGCTCCGCTCGAAACGGCCAAATGGTATCTGCCCGGCATCGTCGTGATTCCGAAGAAAGAGAACCAGGAGATCGCCGCCGCCCTCACGTTTGAGGCCGAAAAACCGTTCGACAACTGGTATCTCCACGTCGGAAGGCGGAATCTCCTGGGCGCCTACCTGAACGGGAAAGCGCTCGACATCAAGCATCTGCCCGGGCGCATTTCCGGACCCGCCGGAAAAAACCGGCTGGTCATGCTCTACACGACGACAGGCGGCTCCCGTCAGGTTTCCGTCAGCGAAGGGGAGAACCCTGAGGAACCGGTCACTTTTATCAATAAATAATCATAAGGAGATCACGATCATGATTCGACAGCTTTTGTTCACCGCCTTTTTAACGCCCATGCTCGGGTTCGCCGCGACGCTGCTCGACCCGGCCGCCGGACCGGTTGCCCTCCATGTCAACAACGCCGAAAAGCGGCAGCAGTCCGTCTCCGCCGCGCAGAGCCCTGACGGCAAGCCGATGCTGGAGGCGAAGTGGAACTGCGCCGCCGCCAGTTATCTCGAATTCAGCTTCGACAAGCCGGTTGTGCTCCCGGAATTCAGGGCGGGCGACCTTGATGTCGATCTCTTCATCCCGGAAAACGCGCCGGTCCGCAAAATCAGCCTGCGCATCACCGACGCCGAAGGGGAAACGCTTCAGTACCAGCTCACCGGAAAGATCAAATCCGGCAGCCAGACCCTTCGCTATCAGCTCAAAGACACCAACCCCAACTCGTGGGGAGCGAAGAAGAACGGTAAAATCGACTTCCCGGCGAAACTCTCCGGCATGTCCATCGACTTCGACCGCAAGGACGGAAACGGCGAACTCTGGATCGGAAAAATCGAGTTCACCCCCGCTCCGCTCGAAGCCGGCGACCTCATCGCCGACGCCGCCGAATCTCCGGTCAATGTGGGCGGAGGCCAGTCCGCCGCGGTCGAAGAGATCGACGGAAAAAAAGCGCTCCGCCTCAACTGGGATGCCGCCAAAGCCCGCTGGTTCGAATTTTCATTCAAAAATCCCCTGCCGCCCATTGAACAATTCGAGTCCGCCCGGTTCGGCGTCGAGCTCTTCGTTCCCGAAAAGTTCACCGCCAGCCGCATCAATCTCCGCCTTACCGACAAAAACGGCGAGACCTTCCAGTTCACCATTCCCGCCGCGGAACTCAAGCCCGGCTGGCAGCTCGCTCCGCTCCGCGTCAACGGCAGCGGAAAGCCGAACTCCGGTTCCTGGGGCGGCGACAAAAACAAACAGCTCGATTTCCCGGTCCGCGTCACCGGGCTCGCGGTCGATTATCCCGCCAACAGCGGGACCGGAACGCTGGGCGTCGGCAAGCTCTTCGTCGCACGCTGATCCATGCCGGGCGAATCGGTTTCCTGCGATTGTCTCGTGGTCGGCGGCGGGCCGGCCGGACTCTCCGCCGCCATCGCCGCGGCGGAGTCCGGGTTGCGCGTCGCCGTCGCCGAATATCTCCCCTCCCCCGGACGCAAACTGCTGGCGAGCGGTTCCGGTAAGTGCAACGTGACCAATCTGCTTCCGGTCGGGGAATTCGCCCGGCGCTTCCGGTGCGGGATGCGCTTCGTCCGCCCCGCCCTCTACGCCTTTCCGCCCGAGGCGCTGCGGAAATCCCTCGCCGACGCGGGCGTCCCCACCGTCGCCCCGGACGGCTTCCACTGTTTCCCCGCCTCGATGCGGGCCGGAGATGTTCTTGACATTCTCCTGCGCCGGGCCCGGCAGCTCAACGTCCGGCTGTTTCCCGACTGTCCGGTCGAATCCCTGGATATCGCAGACAACCGCATCACCGGAGCCGAATCCCCCGACCGCCATTTTGAAACCGCCCGCGTCATCCTCGCCTGCGGCGGCATGGGCTACCCCCGCCTCGGCGGGCGCGGCTCCGGCTACGAACTCGCCCGCCAGGCCGGACACCGCATCACCCCCCCGGTTCCCGCCCTCGTCGGACTGCGCTGCCCGGAAGCGTGGGCGACCCGGATTCCCGGCATCATCCTGCCCGACGCCACCGTCCGTTTCGGCAAAAAACTCGTCGGCCGCGGCGAACTCATTTTCACCCATACCGGCGTCTCCGGCCCCGCCATCCTCGATCTCTCCGGCTCCGTCGCACGGCAGCTGCTGCTGACGCCGGAAGCCGTGATCGAATGCTCCTGGCAGAGCCGGAATCCCGCCGCCGCCCTCGAACATCTCGACGCCATGCGGAAAGCGGAAGGCGCCAAACAGCTCAAGACTATCCTCGCCCGGGAATTTCCCGCCGCCTTCGCCGCCGCCCTCTGCTCCGTCGCCGACATCCCCGGCGATACCCGCGGCTCCCAGCTCCGCGCCGCCGAACGCGACCGCCTCGTCACCGCCATCGCCGCCTGCCCGCTCCGCATCAACGCCACCGACGGATGGGAAAAGGCCATGGCCACCGACGGCGGAATCCCCAGCGAAGAAGTCGATCCCAACACGCTTTCCAGCCGCACCTGCGCCGGCCTCCGCTTCGCCGGAGAAATCCTCGACGTCGGCGCCCCCTGCGGCGGCTACAACATCCAATGGGCCTTCAGCTCCGGCCGTCTCGCCGGCTCTTTCTGAAAGAAGGAGAGGAAAAGGGAACCTGGGGGCGGGGAAGGGAATCTTTTTTTCGCGTGAAAAAAAGATTCCCTTCCCCGCCCCCAGACCCCCCACCCCATCCTTTTCAAAAAAAGCGGTTGTTGGCGGGCGTTTTCGGGCGACTGCGTGATCGGGTCGTTTTCGGGCGGTTGACAAATCCTTTTAGGGAGAACGGCCGATCATTGCTTTTGAGCTCAGGGGTTGACAGGTTGATTACTTTCAGTTCATTCAACTGAAAGGAGAACTTGCCATGGAGCAGGGCGATTATCCGCGCATTATGGCGGGAAGGAATATCGTGGTCGAAGAGCGTTCGGACGGCTATCGCATCAGCGTGCGTCCGGATTCCGTCTATCCCTATCGGGGATTTTTTCAGGTCCGCCCCTATCCCAACCCATCGCCGCAAAATCCGTTCACGGCGCTTCAGGTCGTCAACGGGAGCCTCCCTTACGAGGAATCCCTGGTCCAGGCCGCCGGATGCGTCTCCATCGACCGGCTGCACTGGATTCCCGAAGACAAAGACGGTCCCGGAATCGGCAGCCGCCGGCTGCGCTTCCCGGTCGCCCCGGCCGTAAGCCTGAGCATTCCAACGGGAACCAGCACCGTATTCCTTAAAATCACCGCACATTCCGGTCAGCCCGCAGACCGCGTATCATTCAAGGAAGCCGAAAACCGGTTCGTCTTTTTCGACTTCGAATATCTGCTTGCCACCGAGCTTCCCGAGTTGAAGGAAGGCGTCATCTATTTTCCTCTCGCGGAAGTGACGCGGGACGACTCGAACACCTTCGCCATCACCCAGCTCTGCGCCGGAGAGCCCTCCGGCGTCATCATGAACTATTACGGCGACGATACGCTGGACTTCTCCGACTCCGGCGAATCCAGTTCGTCTTCCTCGCAGGAATCCTCCTCCGCGGTCGAATCGTCCTCCAGCGGCGCCAGCTCATCTTCCGCGGAAGCCAGCAGCAGCAGCGAAGGCCCCGGTTCCGATTCCGGCGACTCATCGACCGCATCGGAATCCTCCGACGGAGAAGAATCCAGCTCCGGCGGTCAGCCCGACGAATCCAGTTCCGGCGGAACTCCCGATGACTCCAGTGCCTCCGGAGGCGGCGGCTCAGAGTCGGGCGGCGGAGGTTCAAACTCGGGTGGCGGCGGCTCAGACTCAGGTGGCGGAGGCGGCTCCGGTTCAGGGGGCGGCGGGGTCTACGACCCCGACAAATGGTATATCGTTGCGGACTGCATCCGCTACATCTGCCATCCCTCGCTCGGCATCGAAAATTATTCCGGAACCACCAACTACTACGCCGCGCAGGGCGATAAAATCGTCTTCGAGGCGGAACCGGCGGCGCCGACCGTAATTAAACCCATCAGCGAATGGAACGGCGTCGTGATGATCGAAGGCCCCTTCGACGACCGTCTCGATATCCCGCAGGCCCGAATCGACGAACTCAACAACCTCAATGTGGGCGACCCATGCTGATCAACCGACACAACTGCATCCAATGCTGCATCAAACACCTGGCTTCGGCGGCGGTGATCGCCCGCGAGATCCTCAACGGCCACGACACCCCCGAATACCGTTTCTATCTCATCGGCAACCTCAATGAGGCGCAGGAGCAAATCACCGGGATCGACCAGAACCTCGCCCGGCTCATCCGCACCATCCGGCTCAAAACCGCGCCGCAGGGACTCGACGCCGAAATCACCGCGCCGACTCTCCGGCTGCTCGAACGCATCGCCGCGACCATCGACGCCAAGCAGAAACACGGCCTCTACTCCGATTCAGAGGGAGGCTCCGCCCCGCGCTGCCGCTGCATTCCTTCCGGCGCGGTCGATGTCTTGATTCCGCTGCGCGCCGACGGCTCGAAGAACGGCAATTGGGAACTCAGATTCGCCCTGCGTTCGATCGAACGCAACCTGCGCGGATTTCGCAAAATCTGGATCGTCTCCGAAACTCCCCCGCTCGGGTTCGAACAGTTCGGATTCATCCGCTCCGCCGACGACCGGCCGCGCAAGCAGATGAACATCCACCGCGCCATCACCGCCGCGCTGCGTCACCGGGAAATCGCCGAAGAGGTGATTTTCTGGGCCGATGACAATGTGCTGCTCTCTCCGCTCGACGTCAGGGACCTTCCGGTCGCGGCGCGGACCGACGGGCTGCTCGGCTTCCCCGGCGGCAACGACGCCCGCGTCTGGCACCGCTCTCTCCGCCAGACCGGTGAAGCCCTGCGCGCCAGGGGGCTGCCCGCCGTCAACTATGAGGCGCATACCCCGGTCCGCTTCAACCGGGAGAAATACCTCGCTCTCGAAAACGAATTCGATTTCGAATCCGGCGTCGGCTTCTGCTACATCTCGCTCTATTTGAATTACCACGGCGTCGAAAAGACCGTTCCGATGCGGGAAGTCAAGGCCACCGCCGAAGGAAAAACCTTCGATCCGGCGGCACTGAAAGGAAAGCTGTTCGCCGGGTACAACGACGCCGGGCTCGGATCGGGGATGGCGGAGGAGCTCCGCCGCCGCTTTCCGGAACGCTCGCGTTATGAAACCGCACCGTCCAGCGTCGAATACTATCCGGTCCCGCCGAAACTCGGCGCGGTGATCGGAACTTTCGGCACGCCGTTTTACGTCGAACTCCAGCTCGCCGCGCTGGCCCGCTGGAACCCGATGCCGGTTCTCGTCGTCGACGACGGCTCCGGCGACCCGGAGCTGCCCCGGATCTGCGCGAAGTACGGCGCGGAATTCCTCCCGCTGGCCCGCCGCCACGGCCATTGCGCCGGAGACCTGCAAATTTTCGCCGCCGGACTCGAATGGGCGGCGAAAAACGGAATTTCGCTCCTGGTCAAACTCTCCCGCCGCTTCCTGCCGCTGCGGGAGTGGAAGAGCGGACTCGTGTCGCTCGCCCGCGAGTCGAACGCGGTCACCTTCTCAAGCTGGTCGACCGGCTACGGCCTCGGCTTCCGCACCGAATGCATCGCGCTCTGCGTCCCGGCCTGGCAGCCGGTGATTCCGGGGATGCGCAGCGCCGTTCCGGGCGGACGTCACTTCGTCGAACGCTTCCTGCACGAAAAAGCGCGGATGCTGGTCAATGCCTGGAGCACCCGCGCTTTTGAACGCTACTGCGAAATCCATGACCCCGAACACCGCCGCGAAGGCTACGCCTTCTGGACCGATCTCCTCGGCACGGACCGGAAAAACCCGGTCCCCGGCGTCCTCTGGCACGACGCCCACGCCGAAGCCGACTACCGCGCGGCGGCGAAACTGCTCGGAATCACCCCTTGACCGCACCCGAGGAGAGGCCGCGGATGAAGAGCTTCATGCAGAAGATGAAGAGGATCACCAGCGGAATCGACGCGATCGTATACCCCGCCATCAGCTGACCCCAGTTCTTGGTGTACTCGCCTTCGAGGTGAAGCAGCGAAACCGAGATGGTCTGCAAGTTGGTGTCGCGCAGATAGAGCAGCGGCGAAACGAAGTTGTTCCACTGACCGATGATTGAGAGGATTCCGAGCGTGCCGATGATCGGCATCGACAGCGGCACCACCACGTGCCAAATTTGATAGAACATGTTGCCGCCGTCGATCTCGATCGCGTCGAACAGGTCCTGCGGAATGTCTTCAATGAAGTTCCGCAAGACGAAGATGTTGAACGCCTGCCCGCCCGCGATCGCCGGGATGATCAGCGCAAAGTGCGTGTTGTAAAGCCCCAGCGCCGTGATCAGCTTGAACATCGGCACCATGTTCGCCACGCCCGGGTACATCATGAGGATGATGAAAACGCCGAACAGGAATTTCGAACCGGGCATTTTATAACGCGCAAAGAAAAATGCGCCGATCGTCGCCACCGTCAGCGTCAGCGCCGTCGCGGTGATCGCCACGAAAGCCGTGTTGAAGATGGTTCCGCCGAGATGGTTCCAGCCGAACGCATAATTTTCCCAGTGGAAAGGCGTTTCGGGGAACCAGGGATTCCGCGAAAACTGCTGGTTGTCCTTGAGCGAGATGTTGACCATGAGGTACATCGGGACAAAGGCGAAAAACAGCACCGCCAGAATGAACAGGTGTTTGAAGAACTCCGAGGTCCGGGAGCGTACTACGCGAGCCATATTGCAACTCCTCTACTTTCTCACGCGAACGACGCGGTTGTTGAACAGGGTAAGAACGAGCGTGACCGCGAAGATCACGAAACCGACCGCGCAGCCGTATCCGAAGAGTCCGCGCGAGAACGCCTCACGGAAAATCATCAGTCCCGGGACCGTCGCGATGCCGCCGGGGCCGCCGTCCACGCCGAGGAAGAGGTAGATGTTCTCCCACCCCTGGATCGTGCCGATGATCATCAGGATCAGGTTGATGCGCACCTGCGTCATGATGAGCGGCAGTTCGATCTTGAAGAAGATGGTCAGCGGACCGGCTCCGTCGATCCCGGCCGCTTCGTAGACATCTTCGCTGATGCCCTGAAGACCGGCGAGATAGATCAGCACGCCGAACGCCCCCACCCACGGGAAGCCCATGAACACCAGCGACGGGATCACCAGCATCGGGTCCGACAGCCACTGGATGGTGTCGGTCGGGGAGATGAAGCCGAGAACCCGCAGCAGATTGTTCAGGATGCCGCTGTTCGGCTCATAGAAGTATTTCCAGATCAAAATGCCGACCATGCCGGGGATGATCATCGGAATCACGAACAGAATCCGGTAAAAATACCCCATTTTGTCGCTGATCACGTGGTGCAGCACCACCGCCACCACGATCGGCAGAATCATCTTGACCACGTTCGCCACGACGAAGATGCTCACCACGCCGAAGCTCCACCAGAGCGACGAATCGTTCCACATCTTGACGATGTTGCGGAAACCGACGAACTCCTCCACGGTATCGCCGTCCCAGCGGTAGAACATGTGCCAGATGCCGTTGATGATCGGGTGATAGTTGAATACCAGAACCAGCAGCAGCGGCACGGCGATCAGCAAATAGACCGGCCAGTAGTAACGCAGTTTCCGGAAGGGGACTTCAATTGCCATTTTTGCCGTACTCCTCGAGCTTTTTCATTTCTTCCACCAACGTGACGTTGCCGTCGGCCGCCCGGAAGCGGCTCACGATGCCTTCGAGGTTGATGTTCGAACGCATCTGATAGAGTTTTGCATCGAGAGACTGCGGCGCGGAAATCGCGACTCCGACCGAGAGCGCGGAACGGGTGCCGTCCATGCTCCAGAGATTGCGCAGAATGCCCCGGCTGGCCTCTTCGACCTCGTCGATCAGCTGCGGGCGCACCGCCAGATAATCGTTCCAGAAGTATTGCATCGGGTCCGCCGGGCGGTTGATGATCGAATTTTCAAGCCGCTGCAGCGTCAGCCGGGTCGACAGCGAACCGGTCGCGGAGAACGGCGAAGAGATTGCCGTATGGCTCGTGTTGTTCACCGGTTCGAAGGTCTTCATGATCCCTTCGTACTGCACCTCTTTGAGCGAAGACATCCACTTGCAGTGCTCCACCATCACCAGCTGATTGACCTTCCAGCTGGTCAGGAACCGGAGGAAGTCGAGGGCGAGATCGAAATGTTTGGTCTTCTTCGGAATGCCGAACCTGCCGCTGATTCCGCTGCCGAGTTCGGTGATGCGGCCGAACGCCTTGGCTCCGAGCGGGTGGCCCTGGTCCAGCATCGGAATCTGGATCACGCCGACCCGGAACGGAGCGTTGTTGATCATGCTGAACGCGTTCCAGGTTCCGTCGATGAAGAATCCGACGTTGCCGGAGAAGAAGAGGTATTTGGTCTGTTCGAGGTCGATCGCCGGGAAACCGTCCGCGAAGTACTGGCCGATCTCGGTGACGATTTCAACCGGTTCGAGAAGGCGTTTCTTGTCGAGTTCCCCGCTGTTGATCTGCCGGAAGAGCTCCCCCGGCATGACTCCGAACCCATAGGGAGAGCCGGTATCGGAAAGATCGGTGTTCAACTGCGAATTGTAGTTGTTGAAAAGCTGCCCGAGCGTCCCCTTGTCGAAACCGCGCACGCCGATCGGAATGATCGGGCGCTCGGTCTTGATGCCGTATTCCCTCATCTTTTTGCAGTCTTCGAGCCATTCGGTCAGCGTGTCGGGAAGCTTCTTTTTCCCGGTGGCCTCTTCGAAGAGGTCGAGATTGACGTAGACGCGGGTGGTATGCATGAAGGTGCAGACCGCGAAGAATTCGCTGTACGCGGTGTCGAGCGCGCTCAGCATGTCGTCGGCGAAACTCTCCCGCCAGCTCATGTCCTGAAGCGGAGTCCCCTTATTCCACGGATTCTTTTCGCCGATGTAAGGCGAAAGCGGCGTGAAGTACTGGTTGAGAATGTCCGAGCTGCCGGTGATTTCGAGGACATCCGCCGGCTCGCCGCCGATCAGCTGGGTGAGATACCACTGCGCATAGCCGCGCGCCGGAACCGCCACCTGGCGCACCTTGACCTTGACGCCCTCGGCGGCCTTGGCCTTCTCGTATTCGGCGATCGCGGCGGTGATGCCCTCGCGGAACCCGTCTTCCAGCTGCCAGTGGGCGATGGTAATCACCTTCGTATCGGGGTCGAACATCACAGACATGCCGCCATAGTTGCGGATCACCATGATGACGGAGAGGATGTAGAATGCGATTGCCAGAACAATTCCGACTTTCTGGAATTTCCCGGCGTGCTGAACGTCGTCCATCTTCTGTTTCATTTTTTCGCTCCGTCCTCTTCGAGTTCCTGAAGGAACCGTTTGGCTACGACCGCCAGTCCGGAGTAGGGGTAGCGGGTCAGATACTCGTTGAAATATTTCACTGCCATCGGTTTGTCGTTCAGCTTCTTGTAGTAGAGGAAGGCCAGCCGGAACAATCCGTTGCGGTTCTCGCTCGGGTTGGCAAAGCCGATCTCATACCCCGCCATCAGATGCCGGGCGGCGGACTTGTAATCGCGGCGGAGCCGGATGTACTCGTACTCGGCCAGCAGATGAAGCGGCGGAAGCAGATTCCGGTCACCCTTGAAATCCCGGAAATAGACTTCAAGCTCCTTGAACGCGGCATCGCTCTGCCCGGGGTCTTCAAACCTTTCGCGGATCAGGTAGAAAAAGGAGTCACGGTCGTAATGGCTGTTCGGCGCAAGCTGGCGAACCGTGTCGAGGATCTTGATATGGTCGTAGCGGTCGGCAGCGGCGCCGTAAAGGCTGCGGCGCTCTTTCATCAGCTGGATGGTGCGCCCGAGGGCAACCCCGGCTTCGGCTCGGTACGAAAGAGGCGTCTTGTCGTTGAAAAAAAGTTTGGCTAACGTCTGCTGCCCGCGAGCGATGTTCTGGTGGCTGCGGTCGTAAAGGTCGCAAAGCCCGCCGACCAACTGGCCTTCCGGCGTATCCGGAATCTGCTTCGCCAGCTTGCCGGCTTGCGTGTAGTTCATGGCGGCATAGGCTTTCAGCGCTGCCGGAGCCTCGTCTTTTTCGCTCGGGCCGGAATCCGCCCCGGCCGCCAGACCTGCCCCGGCGAATGTCACGGCGAAAATCCACAACGACTTGAACATCGCACCTCCTTGTTCGACCCCGTACCGTCCCCCCGGCTGCGGAATCGCTCCGTTTCAGTTGCCGCCCGCACTGCCTTATGCGGACATCGTTATTTATGCATCCTTGAACCATAGCACGGAGAAAATCAAATGTCAATGCAGCAATCAGCCAAAAACCGCAACTTCCCGCAACTTTAGGTAAAATAGGGGCTGGAAATACACGCTAAACGCCTGATTACAAAAATTTCCAAAAAAATTAGACAAAACTAACAAAATGCCTTGCATCGAGCGAATTCGATGATATAGTAATGGTGTTCTCCGGAAAAGAAACGGGCACTCTTTTCCCCGCCTCCCCGGATGCCTTTTTTGCATTTTCGGCATTCGGGGAGGTTCCTTTTCGACTCACCCGATGCGAGATGCGAAGCAGCGAGCAAAAGGCCGCACGCCGGGCACGACCCAAACAAGAAAACCCGCGCCAGACAGCCAAAAACGTTTCGCAAGCCTGCCAAGCCCGGTTAAAGATCTCCACACGAGCTTAACAACCGAACATCCCGGCAACGGTCTTGCGGTGGGTTCTCATTCCTCCTGCAAAAACAGGCGGAGGGAGTGCC
>CAYSZM010000113.1:0-11888 GCA_964435365.1 uncultured Victivallis sp.
ACCTGAATCCGTGAAGGATTTTCGGTAAAGATGCGTTGTTGCTTGGTTGTCAGGTGCTTGTAAAAAAACGTAGCTTCACCCAACGGGTGAAGGGAGGCTTTTTTGCAAGTAGCTGGCGGCCAATGAACAATGCAGATTGCCGAAACAGACTTCACGGATTCAGGAACAACCGAAGGATCGTATTCTGCCATGAAAATCTGCCTGATTCTGGACCGGCTGCGCAGCGCGCACAATACCGGAAATCTGTTCCGCCTCGCGGAGGCGTTCGGAGGTGAAATCATCGCCTGCGGCTACACGCCCGCCCCGCCCCACCCGAAACTGGCCAAAACCGCGATGGGAACGGATCTCACCGTGCCCTGCCGCACCATGCCGGACGCGGTTTCGGCGGTGCGGCTGCTGCGGAGCGAAGGGTACGCGATGATCCTCGCCGCCGAACCGGGGCCGGACAGCGTGTTCGCCTGGAAGAAACAATATCAATTCCCGCTCGGAATCGTGTTCGGCAACGAGGCGCTCGGCGTTTCGCCCGAAGCGCTCGCCGAGGTGGACGGGCTGGTCGGGCTGCCGATGCTCGGCGAAAAGGCCTCGATCAACGTCGGCAATGCGGCGGCGGCCATTCTCTACGCGATCGCCGCAACCACGGAGGCGGTATCATGAAAATCGGGCTGGTCGGCAAGAATCTCGAAGACATCCGGCCGCAACTGGAATATGCGGGGCTGGAAGAAGCCGCCCCCGGAGAGGCTCCGGAGCTGATCGTCGCGCACGGCGGCGACGGCGCGCTGCTCGGCGCAGCGCGCGATTTCCCCGAGCTGCCGCTCCTGCCGCTGCGCGACGAACGGACCGCCCCGCTGTGCCCGCGCCACGCCTGCTCGCAGCAGCTGGAACGGTTCCGCAACGGCGAAACCCGGCTGATCCGGCTGCCGAAGATTGCGGGAACGGTGCGCGGAGTCACGCTTCTCGCGCTCAACGACGTGTTCCTGCACAACTTCGACCGTTCGAGCGCGCTGCGTTACCGGGTGCGCATCAACGGCGAGCTCTACGCCGAAGAGGTGGTGGGCGACGGCGTCGGCCTCGCCAGCATCCACGGCAGCACCGCCTATTACAAGAGCATCACGCACAGCATCTTCCGGGTCGGAATCGGGCTGGCGTTCAGCAATTCGACCGAAGAGGTGAACCACCTCGTGCTTTCCGCCGATTCGACGATTGAAATCGAAGTGGTGCGCGGCCCCGGAATCCTGATCGCCGACAACGGTCCGGAGCGGCCGAAAGTCCACGAGGGCGAAATCGTCACCCTGTGCCAGTCGGAGCAGTCCACAACGATCTACGGGCTGGAAGACTTCATGTGCCCGGAGTGCCGCGCGCTGCGTCATTCCAAGGCGAAACAGCGCCCGAACTGGACGTTCTGACCATGCCGTTGCGACGGCCGACACCGCTGCTTGCCGTCGCCGGCCTCTTCGCCGCACTGCTCCTGCTCGGGCTGCCGATCGCGGCGGGGTGGTGGCCGGAGTGCCCGTTTCACCGCTTGACCGGGCTCTACTGTGCCGGATGCGGCGGAACCCGCGCCATCCGCGCGCTGTTCCACGGCGACGTGGCGACCTGTTTTCGGATGAACCTGCTGCTGCCGCTGTTGCTGGCGGCGGCCGTCCTGTTCTGCATCCGGCCGCGGCTTCTGCGAAACCCGGCGGCGCTGATCGCACTCACCGCCGCCATCCTCCTCTTCGCGGTGCTGCGCAATCTGCCGGGGTTCCGGTTTCTGGCTCCGTACTGATCAAAAAAATCGCCGCCCGAACTTGCTTTTTACGGGTTGCCCCCCTATTATATTAACGATACGCTTTCAACTCACATTCTCGAAACGGCAGAAGAAGAAAAAATGGACGATTTCACACTGATCAAAACCCGGCTGACCGACCCGGTCGACTCCTCTCGAAATGTCATACTGATTCCCCCCGGCTCGATCAAAGTCACCGGCGACGACGATCTTTTTGCGCTGCGTTTCAATGCGGCGGACCTGAACGGCACCCTGAACGGCGGCCTCGACGCAAAGAGCAAGGAAGGGGACGCCGCGTGCATTCTCTTTCAGGACGACACGGAGACGATGCTGAACGGAAGTCTGATTTTTTCTTCCGGCACGGTCAAACTTTCCGCCACCGGAGCGGAAAACGTCTGCGGCATCGGCGGAGCTGAGCTGACCATCGGCGGCAAGGCGAACACCGCCCTGACCGGTTCGATGAAACTGACGGCCAAATCCAAAACCACGGCGGCGGCGGCCGGAATTGACGCCGATGTCGAACTGCAAGCCGCGCTGGGACTCTCCGTCGCGGTCAGCGCCGATGCGTCAAAAGGAAGCGGAGCCACCGCCTCGGGCATCAGCGGAAACGTCGAAGGAAGCGGCACGAACGACCGGCTGCGGCTGAATATCGCGGCGAAAACCGGAACCGGCACCGCTTCTGCCAGCGGGTTCGGCGGAGATTTCGCCGTGAACGGCGTTCTTACCGGAACCCTGGCGGTCAATGCTTCCGCCGCCAAAAAGGGCGGAAACGCCGAAGCCAACGGATTCGCGGGAACGGTTTCCGATTTCACCGGAATCTCCAGAAAATTCAAAATGACCGTCACGTCCAAAGCCAGAGGCGGCAAGGCTTACGCCTGCGGGTTCGGCGCACTCTTCGCCGACTCCGGAGCCGTGCTGGCCGGGACCGTCACCGTCACGGCCGATGCTTCGGGCGGGACCGACGCCTCCGCCTATGGCGTTTACAATGCCGCGCTCGGATTCGGCAGCACTGACAGCAAATTCAAATGCACGGTCACGGCCAAATCCGGCTCCGGCGCGGCCAACGCCTGGGGATTCTGGTCGCTGGAGATGGAACAGGGGCTGGCGGGAACCGTCGTTGTCGCGGCGCAGACCAGATCCGGTGCGGCCCAGGCCGTCGGCGGCAGAATTTTCGAGGGAGAAGTGTTCCGGACCCGGAGCGGCGGCACAATGACCGTCACGGCCAAGGCGCAGAGCTCCCGCTCCGTCAGCATTGCCTGCGGGCTCTACGGCCAGGCCGGGGAAATCGATCTCGCCGGGATTCTGGCGGTGACGAGTTCGGGCGGCAACTACAATTCCGCCACCGGCGTGTCGGCCTTCAATGCACTGACCGGCGTCATTTCCGGCGCAGTCGGCGTCGTCGGCGCGAATGCGACCGGGGTTTCCGGCGGCGACGCTTCCTCCCTGACGGTTTCCGGCGCGGTCTACGCCGCGACCAGGGGCAGCGCGGCAGGCATCGCCAAGTCGCTGGAAAAGTCGATCGGCAAAAACAAGAGCGTCGCAGGCAGGAGCCAACATGCGGCTCAGGCCGTCACTCTGGGCGACGGTTCCGAGCTGACCCTCACCGACGGCAGCATCGTCATCGGCGACGTCACGCTGGGCGACGGCTCCGTGTTGAATCTTTCCTCCGGGTCGCAACTGTACGGTGACATCGACATGGGCGCCGGGAGCAATCTCGACCTCACCATCGACGGCGCGCTGAAAAACGCGGCAACGGTCACCCTGGGTTCGGACGGGGCGGGAATCTTCACGACGGGCAGCGGCGTCAACCTCACCATCACCGCCTCCGCCGACACGCGGACCGGCAGTTACGTGCTGCTGGCCGGAAGCGATTTGAGCCAGCTTGCCAACGTCGATTTCAACACGCTCTTCGATCTGGTCGATTTCGACACCTACGGACTTCAGGCGAATTGGCAACTGGAACTCGGCAAGACCGACACGCTGACGCTGGTTCTCTCCGAAGCGCCCGTCGACCTGCTGAGCACCACGGACCTCGACAGCGCGAGCAGGATGCTTGCCTCCTCTTCGCTCCTCGACGAGAGCGCAACATCCAATGCGAACATGTTGAAGAACGCCTTGATCGCCTGATAAGAGAAATTAAGCAACCGGCTTATTTTAACAGAGAAATAACAATCGATTCATTTGCATTTTCACTTTTCTTACAATATATTCATTATTTCATGTCGAATCGCCCCGTCTGTAATGAAGAAAACAGAGAAAGAGGTGAAGTATGATGGAACCGATCGTACCAGTCGTAATCAACACGCCGTGGACTCAGCCTGTCGACTCCGAAGGGAATGTGATTCTCGTTCCGCCCGGATCAATCAACGTTTCGGGTGACGACGAGAAACTTTTTGCGGTGCGGATCACCGAGGAGGGGCAGACCGCCACCTTGAACGGCACCATCCTCAGCAAGGGAACCGGCTCGTACACTTACGGGCTCCTGTTCCAGAACGATTCCTCCCTTGACCTGAGCGGAAACATACAGTTCTACACCGGCAAGGCGAAAATGGAAGTGATCGGCAGCGACATCGCCACCGGCATCTCCGGCAGCGCCCTGCTGATTGCCGGCAAAGAAGGCGCTCCGCTTTCCGGATCGCTCAAGGTGTCGGCAAAATCGGACGGGGCCAGCCCGCAGGCTTCGGGAATTTTCGCGTGGACCATTGATATTCAGTCCGAACTGGCGATGAACATCAATGTCAACACCGAAGCGGAGAATGAGTTCGGCTTTGCCACCACTTACGGGATAGGCGGCTTTCTGGGCCTCCAACTTGACGGCTTCTCCGACAAGTTCCGGCTCACCGCCCAAGCCAGCAGCGCGATGAATGCCGACTCCTACGGGATCTACGGCGACACCACAATCGACGGCATGCTCGCCGGGAAAATTGTAGTGAAAGCCGAAGGACTCTATGGAGACGGCGCCAACGCCTATGGACTCTCCGGCCAGGTTGTCACGCAAAGCGTCAGCAACAATTTCAAGCTCGAAGTGGAATCCGAGAGCAAAACCGGTTACGCCAGTTCCTACGGTTTTTACGGTGATTTCTCCGCGAACGAAGAGTTGACCGGAAAAGTCACCATCAAGGCCGGAACAGCCGAAGGGCTTTATTCGATGGCCGTCGGATTCGGGTCGGTTTCCGGGGTGAGCGGTGTCAGCGATCAATTCAAGCTCAACGTGGAAGCACAGGGCGGCTGGAGCCAGGCGATCGCCTCCGGAGTCTCGGGAACGTTCTTCACCTGCGGTACGTTGAGCGGAACCTTCACGGTCAAGGCGGACGGCTGCAATATCGAGCCGCCGTATGAGCCTTACGGAACCGAAGCCTACGGATTCAACGGTGCGGTTTCCGCGGAAGAGATCAGCGACAAGTTCAAGCTCGATGTTACGGCCAAGGCCAAATATGAACTCGCCAAGGCATACGGATTCGCCTCCACGCTTTATGTGGGCAGTCCGGATACGCTCGGCGGAACCGTTTCGGTCAAGGCGGAAACGTCCGGAGAAGCCGATGCGGAAGCATACGGTGTCGCCGACACGCTCACCGCCCCGACCGTCAGCGACAAATTCAAGCTGACGGTCACGGCGAAAAGCGATGCGGGAACGGCCATAGCTCAGGGTTTCGCCGCAACCGATATCGAGTCGGGGCTGGCAGGCAAGATTTCCGTCACCGCCGAATCGAAGAGCGGATTGGTCATGGCCTCCGGTGCAAGAGTGCCCGACCCGTGCAGCTTGACCATCAGAACTCTGGCGAATAGCCAGTTCGAAGTGGTCGCCAAGACCAAGGGAGATGCGCTCTCGGTCGCCTTCGGATTCTCCCTAGAGGGTCAAGATGCCAGTAATATGGATATTGATCTTGCCGGACGGCTGGTGGTAATCGCCCAAAGCAATAATCTGTCTGGCGCTTATGGAGTCAGTGCGGGAAACGGAAGTTTGACTGGGACCATTTCAGGCGTGATCTGCGCGATCGGCGGGAGTGGGACTGGCGTCTTCGCCAATGCCAGCTCCAACCTGACAGTTTCCGGCGGAGTCTATGCCGGGACCAAAGGCAATGCGAACGATATCGCCAGATATCTTGAAAATCGGGTCGGAACCGGCAGAAACGCTTCCGGCAAAAACAAGAATACCGCGCTGGCGGTATCCCTGGGGGACGGCTCCACGCTCACACTGACCGACGGCGCCATCGTCATCGGCGACGTCGCGCTGGGGGATTGCTCCACGCTGAATCTTTCCACCGGGTCGCAGCTTTACGGCGACATCGACATGGAATCCAGCGGGGAGCTCAACTTCACCATCGACGGGACACTCTCCAACGCCGCGGTGGTTACGCTGGATTCGGCGGGCGCCGGCGTCTTCGCGGAAGACAGCGGAGTGAATCTCACCGTTACCGCCACCGAAATTTCGCAGACCGGCAAATACGTGCTGCTGGCGGGGAGCGACCTGAGCGAGCTTCAGGGGGTCGATTTCGATACCCTGTTCGACCTGGTTGACTTCGACACCTACGGGCTCGACGCCTCGTGGGAACTCGACCTGAGCGGCAAGACCGACACGCTGACGCTGGTGCTCTCCGACGCGCCGGTCGGTTTCAGCGCCAATCTGCTGAGCGCCATGGACCTCAACAGCGCCGACCGGATGCTGGCCTCCTCTTCGCTCACCGACGAGCTCGCAACATCCAGCGCGAATGTGCTGAAAAATGCTCTCGTCGCCTGATTTTTCATCCATCACAAACCTGCGCCGCCCGGAATTCCAGGCGGCGTTTTTTGTTGAATTCTTTTTTTCATTCACCCTCGCTTCATTTGCTTGTAATTTACTTCTCCCTGAAATATATTCACTTTGCCGCATCGTTCAGGTGGCATACGTATCCGTCATGAAACAAGGAGAACAAAATGAGCCAAATCGTTATCGACTCTCTCCAAAAACAGCCTGTTGACGCCTCGGATCATGTGCGGCTCATCCCGCCGGGAGCAATCAAAGTCGCAGACAAAACCGGAGCGGATATTTTTGCGCTTCGCTTCAATTCCGAAAATCTGCTCGGCTCTTTGAATGGAATCATCAGCAGCCAGGGGACGGGCGAATATACCTGCGGCATTCTGTTTCAGGATGACGCCGATGAATACCTGAATGGATCGTTGATGTTTTCTTCCGGGAAAATGGCGGTTTCCGCCACCGGAGCTGAAACTGTCGGGGGAATTTGCGGCAACGAACTGGCGATTTCCGGAATCGTTGACATCCCGCTGTCAGGTTCGCTGAAAGTGGCGTCGAAATCCGCAACCTCGGCGGATGCGACAGGCATTTATGCCTCTGCAACATTCGAATCGGAGCTGGCGTTGAACATGGATGTCAAGGCCGACGCGTCCAAAGGCACCGATGCAACAGCTTCCGGCTTCATCGGGGAAACCACAACGCGAACCGTCAGCAGCAAATTTAAACTCAGTGCTCAAGCGAAAGCCGGAACCGGAAATGCTGAAGCAATGGGCTTTAAAGGGTCCCTTGTCGGAAGCGGCCAGCTCGGCGGAACGTTCAGTGTCAAAGCTGACGCGTCAAAAGGCAACGATGCAGCCGCGGCCGGAGTATTCGGGGCAACGCAAGTTGCCGCAATCAGCGATAAGTTCAAGCTCAATGTGGAGGTGAATGGAGGCTTGGGAGATGCGACGGCCTACGCTTTTTTCCGGAAGGTTGAAATTGCGGGAGGACCACTCAGCGGAACCATCAGTCTCTCTGCGGCAACCGCCAAAAATTCCATGGGAACGGCAAAGGCAACCGCATTTTATTTGGATGTCGAGGCGGCTTCGATCAGTGACAACTTCAAACTTACCTCTCTGGCAAAATATGCGACCACGGAATCCAGAGCCACGGGATTCGCAAACGATGTTGCACTGACCGGTTCCCTCGGGGGAACCATGACGATCAACTCAAACGCCATGGCAACATCCCAGGCCACCGGATTCGACAGCAACCTCCAGGCAACGATGGTCAGCGACAAATTCAAGCTGACGGTCACGGCGAAAAGCGACATGGGAGACGCTCTTGCGAAAGGATTCGGAACAACGGACATTGCAGACGGATTGTCCGGCAAAATCAATGTCTCCGCCATATCCAAGAGCGGAAACGCCTTAGCATCGGGCGGCATGCTTTCTTCCGATGCCGTGTTCCGGACAGCGCAAAACGTTGAATTTGTGGTTACCGCACAGACCGGAAGCACAACGACGGCATCCACGGCTTACGGATATATCGGTTCTTCCGGCGATATTGAACTGGAGGGCGGCTTGGCGGTAACGGCCAAAGGGGGCAACAACAGTACGGCAATCGGTGTCTTTGCGACAGGCGGAGGAATTACGGGGTCCATTTCCGGCGTTGTCGCCGTCGTCGCAGACTCCGCGGACGGCGTCTGGAGCTGCCTTCATTCGAATTTGACGATTTCCGGCGCCGTCTATGCCGGGAATAAAGGGAATGCGGTAAGTATTGCAAAATCTCTCGGCAAATTGATCGGAACCGGAAAAAGTGCGGCGGGCCTCAACAAAAATACCGCTCAGGCGATCTCGCTGTATTCCAATTCCACCCTTTCCCTCACCGACGGCAGCATCGTCATCGGCGATGTCAAGCTGGTGGGGTCCGGCTCCTGCCTGGCTCTGTCCTCCGGCGCACAGTTGTACGGCGATATCGAAATGGATAACGGTTCCGATATCAGCATCACCATCGACGGAACGCTCACCAAGGCGGCAATGGTCAACCTGGCTTCGGCCGGGGCCGGAGTGTTCGCCGAAGGCAGCGGCGTGGATATCACTATCTTTGCCGATGAGGCCACACAGGCCGGACGCTATGTGCTGCTGTCGGGAAGCGATCTTACCGAGCTTTCCAACGTCGATTTCAATACCCGGTTCGACCTGATGGGATTCGACGTGTACGACCTTCAGGTGGGCTGGGAACTCGACCTCGGCAAGACCGACACGTTGACGATGATTCTCACCGATGCGCCGGTCGGTTCCTCCTCCGCGTTGCTGAGCGCCACGGACCTCAACAGCGCGAGTCAAATGCTTGCTTCCTCTTCGTTCGTCGATGAGAGCGCAACATCCTATGCGAATGCATGGAGGAACACCCTGATCGCTTGATTTTCCGTTCCTTTTCTACTCACACCGCCCGGAATCCCGGGCGGCGTTTTTTGTGATGCATGACTTTACGAATCAATATTATAAGCAATTTTTTCTTTGAAATTTGATTTTCATCAATATTCAAAATATATTGATTCATGCAGGAACCGCGCGGTCTTTTTTTGTACGATACGAAAGGAGTTTATCGTGAGCATCATCATCAACACTCTCCAGACTCAACCCGTCGACACCTCGGAAGACCTGACACTCATTCCTCCCGGCGGGATCAAAGTATCGGACAAAACCGGCAACGATCTTTATGCGCTCCGTTTCAACACATCGGACCTGACCGGCACATTGGACGGGGCGATCAGCGCTCAGGGAACCGGAGAATATACCAGCGGAATTCTGTTTCAGGACAATGACAGTAATTTTCTGGACGGGAATCTGATTTTCTCCTCCGGCAAGATGAAACTGACAGTCGCCGGGCAGGAAAACGTCGGCGGAATCTGCGGCGCCGAACTGACGCTGTCGGGAAAGAGCGGCGCCTCGCTGACCGGAACGCTGAACGCTTCGGCGAAATCCGATGAAGAAGCGAACGCCTCGGGAATTTATGCCGATGTCGAATTCACTTCGGTCCTGGAACTGGCCATGACCGTCAAGGCCGACGCCTCCAAAGGCGCCGACGCTTCGGTCGCCGGAATTGACGGAGAGACCCAGGCCGTCGGAATCGGCGACAAATTCAAACTCAATGCCCAGGCGAAAGCCGGTTCGGGAGAAGCCGAGGCGATCGGATTCAACTCCAGGCTTACGACGACAGGCGCACTCGGAGGAACGATTGCCGTCGCCGCCGATGCATCAAAAGGAACTGCGGCGTTCGCCACAGGCGTATACGACAATGCCCAGGCGGCCTCGGTGAGCGACAAATTCAAATTGACAGTCTCGGCGAAATCCGGTTCCGAAGAAGCCGAAGCACAAGGGTTCAAGCAGGAGTTCGGCGTCAACGGCACGCTCGGGGGGACCATGACCGTCACCGCCGATTCGTCCAAAGGAACGGATGCGACCGCCGTCGCGTTTGCTAGCGACACCGCAGTGACCGATATCAGCGATAAATTCAAACTCACCGTTCAGTCGAAATCCGGCTTGGGAAAAGCCGACGCCGCCGGCGCGCTGTACGGCTTTCAGGTCGGTGGGACCCTCGGAGGAACCATGACCATCACCGCCGATTCCTCGAAAGGAACCGACGCCAGAGCCGCCGGATTTTACGGCATTTTGGGCATTGCCAGAGCGACCGTGGTCAGTGACCAATTCAAACTGACGGTCACCGCAAAAAGCGGAACGGGGTCGGCCGAGGCGCAGGGATTCGCGGAGAGCAATTTCCCCGATGGGCTGTCCGGAAAAATCAGCGTCTCCGCCGTGTCTAAAACCGGAGACGCTTCGGCCCTGGGCGGGAACCTCTCTTCCTCATACACTTTCAGAACCGCAACGGCAAATGTATTTTCCGTCACCGCGCAAAGCCAGAACACCGCAACGGCCACCGGACTCGCCGGAGATGGCGGCGAAGTCAAGCTGAAGGGAGTCCTCGCCGTACAGGCCAAGGGCGTTGACAGTACCGCGTATGGAATCGATGCGGGTGCCGGCGCCCTTACCGGTTACATCGGCTGGACCGGTTCCGTTGCCGCCGTCGGCAACACCGCCACCGGAGTTTCCGGGGGAGACGCCTCCTGGTTCACCGTCTACGGCGGACTTTACGCCGGCACCAAGGGCAGTGCGGCAGGGATCGCAAAGTCTCTCGGGAAATCGGTCGGGACCGGAAAAAGCGCATCCGGACTCAACAAGAACGCCGGTCAGGCAATCAGTCTGGGAAGCAATTCGACACTGACCATCAGCGACGGCGCCGTCGTTATCGGTGATGTCACACTGGGGGGAACTTCCATGATGGAGATTTCGACCGGGGCACAGCTTTACGGCGACATCGACATGAGCGGCAGCGGGATATTCAACATCTACATCGGAGGGTCGCTCAACAAAGCGGCGACGATTACGTTGAATTCTGACGATCCGGGCATCTTCACAAAGAGCAGCGGCGTAACCCTGACCGTCACCGCCACCGAGCTTACCGAAACCGGCAGCTATGTGCTGCTGGCCGGCAGTGATCTGAGCGGACTTTCCGGAGATTACGACACGCTGTTCGAGGAGCTTGACTTCGCAAGTTACGGACTTCAGGCGGAGTGGCAACTCGACCTGAGCGGAAAGACCGACACGCTGACGCTGATTCTCTCCGATGCGCCGGTCGGTTCCTCCTCCGCGTTGCTGAGCGCCACGGACCTCAACAGTGCGGACCGGATGCTGGCTTCATCGTCCCTCACCGACCAGATAGCAACATCCGATGCGAATGCATGGAAGACCACTCTGATCGCCTGATTTTCCGTTCCGTTTCTACTCGCGCCGTCCGGGATTCCGGGCGGCGTTTTTTTTCTGTCCGGCAAGAATTTTCGGTCCCGAATATTTTTTTTCGAAAATAAATTTTCCGCCTCTTGCCTTTTTTCTCATTCTGTGTCATAATTAATTTACGAAAATAAATAACACGACCGGGAGGCCAACATGGCGAGACATAAAAAACAGATCAATATCAAACTGGTGGCGGAAGAGGCCGGAGTGTCTCTCGCCACGGTTTCGCGGGTGATCAACAACCGGACCGACGTCAGCGAGGCGATGCGCAAGAAAGTCGCCGCGGTGGTGGAGAAGTTCAACTTCGCCCCGACCAAAGGAAGCGAACGGCGGCTCAACATCGGCGTGATCGTCGTCATGGACACCTCGCTGGTCAACGAATACATCTCCCAGGTGCTCGACGGCGTGGCCGACTACAGCGACGGCGGCGTACTCGACGTCACGGTCATCTTCTACCGCGTCGAGCCGGAGGGGAAACCCCTGCTCCAGCTGATCCGGGAGCGGCGCTGCGACGCGGTGGTGCTCTTCCCGATGGAGAAGGTCGCCGACCAGATTC
>CAYSZM010000114.1:0-11881 GCA_964435365.1 uncultured Victivallis sp.
AGCCGACGTATCCCGGAGGCGCGCCGACCAGCCGCGACACGCTGAACTTCTCCATGTACTCCGACATGTCGATCCGGACCATGGCGCGTTCGTCGTCGAAGAGATCGGCGGCGAGCGTCCGGGCCAGTTCGGTTGTGCCCACGCCGGTCGGTCCGAGGAAGATGAAGCTCGCGATCGGCCGGTTCGGGTCCTTGAGTCCGGCCCGGGCGCGCAGCACCGCGTCGGCGACCGCCGAAACGGCTTCGCCCTGGCCGACCACCCGCTCGTGCAGCCGCCCGCTCAACGCCAGCAGCTTCTCCTTCTCGCTCTGGACCAGCTTGGATACCGGAATGTGGGTCCAGCGGCTGATGATCGCGGCGATGTCCTCTTCATCGACCTCCTCCTTGAGCAGCCGGGATTCGCCCGACTCCTTGATCTTCTTCTCCGCGTCGGCGATCTGTTTCTCGATCCCCGGGATGATGCCGTGCTGGAGTTTGGCCGCCTCTTCGTAATTGTAGTCGCGGGCGGACTTTTCCAGCTTGGCGCGGGCGGTGTCGAGCGATTCGCGCAAGGTGCGCAGATCGGTGATCGCCTTCTTTTCGTTCTCATAGCGGGCGCGGAGCGCCTTGCCTTCGGCCTTCAGCTCGGCGACCTCGGCTTCGAGGTTTTCGCGGCGCTTGATCGAGGCGGCGTCCTTCTCATGCTTGAGCCCGGTGATTTCGATTTCGAGCTGCATGACGCGGCGTTCGTTCTCGTCGAGCTCCTCGGGGGCTGTCGATCTCGGTGCGCAGCGCGGCGGCGGCTTCGTCGATCAGGTCGATCGCCTTGTCCGGCAGGAACCGGTCGGCGATGTACTTGTCCGAGAGCACGGCGGCGGCCACGAGCGCGCCGTCCCGCAGCTTGACGCCGTGGTGCAGCTCGTAGCGCTCCTTGAGTCCGCGCAGGATCGAGATGGTGTCTTCGACGCTGGGCGGATTGACCAGCACCGACTGGAACCGCCGTTCCAGCGCCGCGTCCTTCTCGATGTACTTGCGGTACTCGTCGAGCGTGGTCGCGCCGATGCAGTGTAGTTCGCCGCGGGCCAGCATCGGTTTGAGCAAATTGCCCGCGTCCATCGAACCCTCGGAGGCTCCCGCGCCGACGACGGTGTGCAGCTCGTCGATGAAGAGGATGATCCGGCCTTCGGCGGAGGTGACCTCCTTCAGCACGGCTTTCAGCCGCTCTTCGAATTCGCCGCGGTACTTGGCGCCCGCGATCAATGCGCCCATGTCAAGGGCGACGACCTGGCGGTTCTTGAGGTTCTCCGGAACGTCTCCGCGCACAACGCGGCGGGCGAGTCCTTCGACGATGGCGGTTTTGCCGACGCCGGGTTCGCCGATCAGCACCGGGTTGTTCTTGGTCCGGCGCGACAGGATCTGGATGACGCGGCGGATCTCCTCGTCACGGCCGATCACCGGGTCGAGCTTGTCCTGCATCGCCATCAGCGTGAGGTCGCGCGAATACTTTTTGAGCGCTTCAAACGTCCCTTCCGGGTCGGCCGAGGTGACGCGCTGGTTGCCGCGCACGCTCTGGAGCGCCTGGAGCACCTTGTCGGCGGTGAGTCCGGCCTTGGTCAGAAGGTCGAGCGCCGTGGAGCCGGTGGCCTGGAACATGGCCAGCAGCAGATGTTCGACGCTGATGTATTCGTCCTGCATCGCCTCGGCCTGTTTGGCGGCGTCCACCAGGAGCGTGCTGAATTCGCGCGACTGGTAGACCTGCTGTTCGCCGCCCTGTACGGAGGGCAGCTTGGCCAGGGCGTCGTCGACCTGGCGGTTGAAGAGCTGGCGGTTGACGCCGAGCTTTTCGAGAATCGACGGCACGAGGCCGTCCTCCTGCCGCATCAGCGACGCGAGGACGTGAAGAATGCGCAACTCGGTATTCCGGTTGCCTACCGCGAGATTCTGCGCCTCAAGCAGCGCCTCGCGGCTTTTGTTGGTCAGTTTTTCCATGTTCATAATTCGTTCTCTCCTTCCTCAGAAAACAGTGTCATTGCACTTGATGATTTGTGAGCACGAAACATGCCAAGTGTTCTTGCAAAAAGCGAATTCGGGTGTACCTTATCCGAAAGCGGCAACCGGCAGGACAGGGGCGGGACAAATTGTCCCGGCCGCCGCGACAAAGTGGCACAGGAGGAACAGGATGCGTCCCGGTGAATCGGTGAATTGCCCGCACTGCGGGGAACGGACCTTGACGAAGAGCAAAAAGAAGATGGACGGCTTTACCGTCGTCGGCGAATCGCTCGTCTGCGCCCTCTGCGGCGCGGAACTCGGAACCCCGGAAGCTGAAAAATCCGCCGCGCCGGACCGCGCCGCCTCGGACCGCCTCGCCGCCCTGCTCGGAGACGTTTCCATCGAGGCGAAAGCCGACCTGACCCCCGACGAGGGCTACGGCCGCTTCTGCCGCAACTGCCTCCACTTCATCGAACACCCGTTTAAAACGCTCTGCGGGCTCAACGGCAACGCCGCCGACCCGATGGGCGAATGTCCCCGGTTCCAAAAGAAGGAAAAGTAAGGTTCATGACAAGATCATGTTTCAGAAGCCGCGAGGAGAAGGCGGAAGTCTTTGCCGCGGCGGATATTTACCCGGTGATTTCCTCCGAATTCTGTCTCGACCGGCCGCCGTTCGAAGTTTTTCGCGCCGCGGCGGAAGGCGGGGCGAAGCTGATTCAGCTCCGTGAAAAGCACTGGGCGAAGAAGGCGCTCTACGAGCTGGCCGTCGCCTGCCGCCCGATCGCCAACGAGTACGGAATTCTGCTGATCGTCAACGACCATGTCGATGTCGCCCTCGCGGCGGATGCCGACGGGGTCCATCTCGGGCAGGACGACCTGCCGGTTCCCGCCGCCCGGAGCCTCTCCGAAACGCTCTGGATCGGCAACTCCACCCACAATCTCGCCGAGGCGCTGCGGGCGCAGGAGGAGGGGGCGGACTGCATCAACATCGGCCCGCTGTTCCCCACCCAGACCAAGGAGGTCGGCTACGATCCTCTCGGCGTCGAGCTGATGCGCAAGGTCGCGGCGGAGATCGAGCTGCCGTTCACCGTGATGGGCGGCATCAAGGCGCACCACATTCCCGAACTGGTCAAGGCGGGGGCGCGGCGGATCGCGATGGTGACCGAGATTACCCGCGCGCCGGACGTGGCCGCCAAGGTCCGCGAACTCCGCGCGCTGTTCCAATGAACCTCTCCGGCGAAATCGTCCCCCCGCTGCTGGCCTGGTACGACGCGAACAAGCGCATTCTGCCGTGGCGCGACGACCCGACGCCCTATCGCGTCTGGGTTTCGGAGATCATGCTCCAGCAGACCCGCGTCGAGGCGGTCCGCGCCTACTACGAGCGCTTTATGGCGGAGCTCCCCACACTGGAATCGCTGGCGGCCGTCGATGACGAACGGCTGATGAAACTCTGGGAGGGGCTCGGTTACTACAGCCGCGCCCGCAACCTCAAGAAGGCGGCGCGGATGCTGGTCGAAGAGTTCGGCGGCGAATTCCCGCGCTCCCGCGAAGACCTGCTCAAATTGCCCGGAATCGGGGAGTATACCGCAGGCGCAGTGGCCTCGATCGCGATGAATCTTGCCGAACCGGCGGTGGACGGCAATGTGCTCCGGGTGATCTCCCGGCTGACCGGCAGCCGCGCCGATATCGCCAAACCGCAGACGCGCGACGAGGTCTCCGCCGCATTGCGGAAAATCTACCCCGCCGGACGCTGCGGCGACTTTACCCAGGCGTTGATGGAGCTCGGCGCAACAGTCTGCCTGCCGAACGGCGAACCGCTCTGTCTGGTCTGTCCGTGGGCGGAATTCTGCACCGCGCGCCGCGAGGGGGTCACCGATGAAATCCCGGTGAAAGCGCCGAAGAAAGCGCGGACCGTTGACACGAAAACGGTCATCCTGCTGCGTTGCGGCGAACTCGCCGCCTTTCACCGCCGTCCGCCTCATGGACTCCTTGCCGGAATGTGGGAACTTCCCAATGCGGAAGGTGCGCTGACTCGCGAAGAAGCATCGGCGCTGGTACGGAAATGGGGCGTCGAACCGCTCGAAACAACAGCCTCAACCAACGCGGTCCATATCTTCACCCACCGTGAGTGGCATATGCGGAGTTTCCGCATCGAATGCGCCGAACCGGGGGGCGATTTCCGCTGGCTGACAAAAGAAGCGTTCGAGCGGGAGATCGCGCTTCCTTCGGCGTTTCGGAGTTTTCTCAAGCCCTTATGGGGATAATCGAATCGTCGGTTATTTCGCCTTGTCTTCAAGAAGCTTTGCGACGGTTCTCCTGGCATTTTCCATTTCCAGCCCCATCTCTTTGATTAAAACATCTTCCCTCTCGATCAGCAGTTCTTTTATTGTTGCCAGCGTTTTGCCGTCCTTTGTCCGGTCGTATTCGTAAATTGCGGGATAGAGTTTCTCGTTGACATTCAGATAACTCGGGGGAATGTTCGGCAGGAGGAAATTCTGCGCGATCGTCCCCAACTTGTAGCCATCGCATAGAGTACGCTGGTATTCCCCGGATTGAATGGCGTTCAATGTCTGTTCCACCGTTTCTTTTTTCTGTTCCGCCGCTTTTGCGGATTTTTGTTTAAAAAAGGCATCCAGACGTTCTTTCAGCACGGCTTTGTCTTTTTCTGTTTTTGTTGAATCCTTGTTGCCGGCTTCCCGCGCCGCGATAATGATGCGTACCAACTTCGCATATTCCTGCAGCGCGTTCACTCTCTGGGCGGCATCGTTGCTCTTTTCTGCCTTCAGGGCTGCAAGACGCGTTTCCTCAGATTGAATTCGCAAATCCTCAATTTCGATGATTTTCGCTTTTACCGCCATCAGCGACTGGCCGGATTTCTTCTTGTTGAATTCATCAATCAGGTCGTCCAGTTCCCTGTCCTCAGTTTTGAATTCTTGCTGAATCATAATCGAGGCTCCCTGGAACTTCAATTTTTGAGGTTTTCCGGAAGCGATGGTGCCGACACGCCATTCGACAGTGTGGTTTCTGTTCTTTTTCAGCATGACAATATCTTGCTGTAATAACGCGATTCTGGCATTCGTTTCTTTCAACTGTTGCTTTTCTATTTCAGGTAAGAGATTATCATCAAATGCCTTGCCGTATTCCACCACCATCCGGTTTGTTTTCCTGTTTTCTTCATGATAGATGCTGGCCAGCCGGGTTTGCTCCGAGGCCGCAGGGGGAGGTGCCGCGTTGATTCCGGTTCCGAGAATCGCAGAACAAAGAATAATGGGATGCTTGCTCGTCATGGTACATTTCCTCTTTTTCAGCTGAAATTTCATACAAAACAGTCAATCAGCCATAATCATACCATGGTTGAACCGGAAAAGCAACGAAAATTTGACTGGAATTCATAAATTTATTTCCTGAAAACGAGAAAAATGATAAACAACGCCGCTTTCGCCCGTTGCCTGCATCTCCCGTTTGAAGTTTTCTTCGCTCTCTCCGGCTGTCGGCTTGGAAAACACGCAAGGCGTGCTATCTTAAGTAATATTCAGCAACGTGGAGCGTGACTCATGCAGGAACTCAATACCCGGCTTCTGACCCTCGGCACGGCGGGGATGCGCGGCGTGGTCGGCACCGGCCTGACGCCGGGCGCGGCGAGCGATTTCGCTTCGGCCTTCGCCACGTTCACGGGGGAGGGGAAGGTTCTGGTCGGCACCGATCCGCGCGCTTCTTCCGAAATGCTCCGCAACGCGGTTTCCGCGGCGCTCTCCGGCGGCGGATGCGAGGTGGTGGACGGCGGCATCCTGACCGCCGGGCTGATGCACTATCTGATTCCGGCGGGCGGTTACGCCGGCGGAATCCTGATCACCGGCGGGCACCAGGCGGCCGGAACCAACGGGCTGATTCCGCTGGCGGCGGACGGTTCTTACTTCGACCATCTGCGCCGCCGCGAACTGTTCGATTTCTACCTCGGCAAACATTTCGATACCGTCCCGGCGGGGAAGGTGCTTCCGTCGCGAACGCTCGACCCGGAGGAGATCGAAGGCTACTGGGCCTTCCTCGAACGGCAGCTCGACGTGAAGGCGATCCGCAGCGCCAAGCTCACTTTGCTGGCCGATTTCTGCAACGGTTCCGGCGCGGCGTTCAAGGAACGCTTCGCATCTCTGCTCGGAATCCGGCTGATTGCGATCAACGACACGCCGTGCGGAACGATTCCGCGCGACCCCGAGCCGCGCCCGCGCAGCGGCCTGCCGATCCGTTCGCTGATTTCCCCGCTCAACGCGGCGGCCGGTCTGGTGTTCAACAGCGACTTGTCGCGCATGGCGATCGTCAGCGATTCCGGCGAACCGCTGAGTGAAGAAATGACCTACCCGCTGGCGGAGGATTATCTGCTTGCCAAGCTCCCGAAGGGGGCGCGGGTGGTGACCAACGTCTGCACCACCCGGACCGTGGACGACATCGCCGCCCGGTACGACGCGGTGGTGGAGACCTCCCAGGTCGGGCAGGCGTGGGTGATCGACCGGGCGCGCGCCACCGGTGCGGCGCTGGCCGGGGAGGGGAGCGGCTGCTTCACCACGGCGGCTCTGCGCGGCTTCGACGGCTTCCTGATGGCGGGAATCCTGCTCGAAGCGATCGCCACCCGCGGTCCGCTGGTCGGACAGCTGGCGAAACTGCCGCGTTACGAGATGGTCAAACAGGCGGTTCCGTCCAACTCCCCCAACGCCTATTCGCTGCTGCGCCGGATGATCCGGGAGTTCGGCGACGAGGCGGAGGTTTCGGAGACGGACGGCCTGCGGTTCGACTGGCCCGATGGCGGTTTTTTGAGTCTGCGTCTCTCTTCGACGGAGCCGGTCCTGCGTCTGATTTCGGAAGCGAAGTCGCGCGCGCTGGCTTCGGAACGGGCCTGGCGGGCGCGTCTCGCCTGGGAACGGCTGTAGGATATTACTGGAAAGGAGTGGAATATGAGTTTGCGGGATTCGTTTCGAATTTTTCTCCGGAACCTGATCAAATTTTTCTCGGTGGTCATCGTTCTTTACGCTGCGGCGTGGTGTTATTTCAACTGGGGCCACCTGCGCGAACGTTACGACGTCAAGTACGCGATCAAGCGCTACGGCATCGTCTGGTACACCGATCTCGGCGCGGCCAAAACAGTGGCGGCGAATCACAAACGCAACATCATGATCGTCTGCATCCGTTCCAACACCAAGGACGATGCGAGCGATTACCTGATCAACCGGATTTTCCCGAGCACGCAGTTCCAGAGCGCGGCCACCACCTGGGTTCCGGTTCTGGTCGATGTCCGGGACGGCGTTCAGGATGAAATTTCCGCTCAGAACAGCCGCGATGAGATCACCGCCAACTACAAGCTGCGCAATCGCTACGGTGAACTCATCCTCACCGACGCGAAGGGCGAGGAGCTGCAGCGGGTGAACTATTCGAACGAATCGGTCGGCGAACTCCTGGACAAACTCTCCGGCGGAAAATTCACCCCGTTGCCGCCGTTTGCGAAACCGGACGTGAAAGAGTCGGCGGATACGCCGAAACCGGCCGCTCCGGCCGTGAATTCGAAGGGCGACAAGGTAAAAGTCGAAGAGAAGTACGGATTTACCACCGGGTTGTGAAAGGCGAATCATCGCGATGGGCAAGGCGAATAAACTGAAATTCTCCGAAAGCGGCGTGCGCGGCATCGTTGGCGAAGGGTTGACCACCCGGCTGGCGGTCGAGCTCGGCGCGGCCTTCGGCTTCTACCTCGGCGGCGGCTGCATCGTGGTCGGGCGCGATACCCGTTCGACCGGCGACATGTTCGAGCAGGCGGTGACCGCCGGGCTGCTGGCGGCGGGCTGCGAGGTGGTGCGGGTCGGCATCATTCCGACGCCGACGCTTCAGTTTACGGTCAAATCGACCGGAGCTTCGGGCGGAATCGCCATCACCGCCAGCCACAATCCGCCGGAGTGGAACGCGCTTAAATTCGTCGGCCCCGCCGGAACGTTTCTCTCGCCCGGCGAAGCGGCCGGACTCTTCGACCTCTACAATCAGGGGAATTTTCCGTACCGGACGGAACGCGATTTCCGCTCGGTCCGGGTTCTCGCCGACGCCTTTGCCGCGCACGAGCAGCGAATCATGGAAGTCGTCGATGCCGGTGCGATCCGCGCCCGCAAATTCCGGGTCGCGGTGGATTGCGTCAACGGCGTCGGCGCGGTGTACAGCGCGGGGTTCCTGCGCGACCTCGGCTGCGAGGTCTTTGCGGTGAACGATATCCCGGACGGGAGTTTCGCGCGTCCGGCGGAGCCGTTGCCGGAGAACCTCGGCGAACTCTGCCGGGTGGTCCGGGAAAATCACTGCGACATCGGGTTCGGCCAGGACCCGGACGGCGACCGGCTGACGGTGGTCACCGAGGAGGGCGTCGCGCTCTCCAGCCATTACACGGTGGCGCTGGCGGTCGACCAGGTGCTCGACGGCGGCGACCCCGGCCCGGTGGTGGTCAACGTCCAGACCTCGCGGCTGGTGGAGATGATCGCCGAAAGCTACGGCTGCCGGTTCTGTTCCGCTCCGGTCGGCGAGATCAACGTGGTCGAGAAGATGATCGAAGTGGACGGCGTGATCGGCGGAGAAGGAAACTGCGGCGGCGTGATCTACCGCCGGATTCATCCCGGGCGCGACAGTTTCGGCGCGATGGCGCTGATCCTCGAACGGCTCGCCTTTTCGGAGCGCAAGCTCTCCGGAATCGTCGCCGATTATCCGCCGATCGTCAACCTTTCGTGCCGCTTCGACGTGCCGCCGATCCGGTCGCGCGCGATCCTGGCCGAGATGACCCGGCGTTACCGGGATTACGGCCCGATCACTTTCGACGGGCTGCGGTTCGATTTGCCGGAAGGGCGCGTGCTCATGCGCTCTTCAAACACCGAGCCGATTCTGCGGCTCAATGTCGAGAGCTCCGACCGTCGCGAGGCGGAGGCGCTGCTTGCCCGGTTCCGGGCTGAAATCCAACCCCTGACAGAGGAACCCTCGCAACCGTGAAATCGCCTGCCGTCTTTTTCTTCGACATGGACCATACGCTGATCGACAACGACTGCGATGTGAGCTGGAAACAATTTGTCGTCCGTCACGGACTCGCGCCAGAATCCGACCTTGCCGAGGCGGACCGTCATTTCGACGACTACAACGCCGGAGTGCTCGACGTGGAGGAGTTCTACCTCTTCCAGTTCCGCGAATTCATCGGCAACACCGAAGCACGGATGCTGGAACTGGCCCGGATGCACTACGAAGAGTATGTGAAGGGCCGCATCTACCCCGAAGGCCGCCGATTGGTCCGCGAAGCGCTCGACGCCGGGCTCCCGGTGGCGATCCTGAGCAGCACCAACTCGATTGTGGCACGCCCGGTCGCCGACGAGCTCGGCATTAGCGAAATCCTCGGTACGAAACTCGAACTCGATGCTTCCGGCCGTTTCACCGGGCGGATCACCGGTACCTACGGCGCACGCGAAGGCAAGACCATCATCGCCGCGGAATGGGCGGCGGCGCACGGCGTGACGCTGGCCGATTTTGCCTATTACGGCGACAGCGTCAACGACATCGATCTTTTGCAGCAGGTGGGCTTCCCGAACACGGTGAATCCGGCCTCCGAACTGCGCGAGCTTGCGCGACAAAACGGCTGGCCGATCCTGGCCTGGCAACGATAAGGAATAGAACCCATGAAAGTTGCAGTTGTTTCGAATCCGCGCCACCGGCGGGGCGATCTGATCGAATTTCTGCTGCTGCGGGCGCTGCATGCCTTCAACGGCGTCGAGCCGGTCGATCTTCTGATCGTCGAAGGCGAACTCGGCGAGGCGGACGAAGGATTCCTCTCCGCATTTTTCCAGTCCGCGGAACGGAAGAAATTGGCACTGCTCCCGGTCTGGCTGGGCAGGAATGCGTCCCCGCTGCTGCCTGCCCCCCCGGAACATATTGCCGTCAACGGGGTTGAGGAGTCTCCCGCCGCACTGGTCGGGCGGATTCGCGCCGCCGCGGGCGGGGCGTTCCCGGAATTCTGCCGCCCTCCGTTCGAAACCACGGTGGCGGAGATCGCCGCCGACGGCACCATCCGGACGAAAACGATTCCGATGGCGGTCGACCCGATTCCCGGCCTGACCGATTTTCATGTCCACACCCGGCTGGCCTACTGCAGCGAAAACATGGAGATTCCGAAAGCGCTCGAGATGGCGAAACTGTCGAATGTCGAGACGGTTGCGTTTGTCGAACACTCCGGCCACCTCTATTTCTCCAGAGAGAACTACGGGGCAGGGCGCTATGTGTGGCGGACCCGCAACACCGCTTCCGGCTGCACCGTGGTCGACCGCATGCCGAAGTACGAAGAGACCATCCGCGAAGGGGAAAAGAGCGGCCGGTTCCTGCACGGATTCGAGCTCGATGTCGATCGGAATGGCGAAGTGATCCTTGAAGACGTGGACCGCCGGCTGGCGCAGGTCCGGCTGGGCGCGGTTCACCACCTGGCCGAAAAGTACGATCATCACATCGCCAACCGCCAATTCATGCTGTGCACGGAGTCGCTGCTGAATTACGGCGTCCATATTCTCGCCCATCCGTTCCGGATTTTCGCCTGGGCGGGACTTTCGCGGCCGAAAGAGCTCTACGAGCCGGTGGCCGAGCTCCTGCGCCGCAGCGGGACAGCGGCCGAAATCAATTTCCACTGCAATTCACCCGAACCGGAATTTTTCGAACTCTGCCTCAAAAAAGGCGTAAAACTCGCACTCGGCAGCGATTCGCACAATCTTTACGAAGTCGGTTTCTTCCTGCCGCATTTCCGCCTTCTCGCCGAACTCGGCGTGACGGGGCGGCTGGATGAAGTACTCTATCGTTTTCCGCAATCACCTGAATCATAAGGAGCCTGAATACCATGATCTGGAAACCCGATGAAAATCGTTACCGCGAAATGAGTTATCGCCGCTGCGGCAAGACCGGGCTCAAGATTCCGGCCGTCTCGCTGGGGCTCTGGCACAACTTCGGCAGCGTCGATGTCTACGACAACGCCCGCGCGATGGCGCAGACCGCCTTCGACCTCGGCATCACCCACTTCGACCTCGCCAACAACTACGGGCCGGAACCCGGTTCGGCGGAGCTGACCTTCGGGCGCATCCTGAAGCAGGACCTGATGCCGTTCCGCGACGAATTGATCATTTCCAGCAAGGCCGGCTACACCATGTGGCCCGGCCCCTACGGCGACTGGGGCTCGCGCAAGTACCTGATCGCCAGCTGCGATCAGAGCCTCAAGCGGATGGGCCTCGAATACGTGGACATCTTCTACCATCACCGCTACGACCCGGAAACCCCGATCGAAGAGTCGATGGCGGCGCTCGATGCGATCGTCCGCTCCGGCAAAGCGCTCTACGCCGGAATTTCGAACTATCCGCCGGAAAAGGCGGCCGAGGCGTTCCGCATTCTCCGCGAGCTCGACACCCCGGTGGTGCTCCACCAGGTCTGTTTCAACATGCTCAATCGCGGCCACGAAGACTCCGGCAACTTCCGTCTGCTCGAACAGGAAGGCATCGGCGGAATCGTCTTTTCTCCGCTCGCCCAGGGACTGCTGACCAACCGTTACCTCGGCGGAATCCCGGAAGACTCCCGCGTCGCCCGCAACGGCTTCCTCAAAAAAGAGGCGCTGAAACCGGAGCTGCTGGCAAAAATCGCCAAACTCAACGAGCTGGCCGTCGCCCGCGGCGAAACCCTCGCCGAACTGGCGATCAACTGGGTGTTGAGCCGTCCCGGCGTCACCTCCGCCCTGATCGGCGCAAGTCGTCCGGCCCAGATCCGCGACGTAGTCGCCGGTCTTGCCAAGGGAACCCTCTCCGCTGAGGAACAGGCCAAAGTCGACGCAATCCTGCTTCCTTAATCTCAAGGTCGCGGGAATAAGGGAGGCGCTTCGCCCTCCCTTA
>CAYSZM010000115.1:0-11838 GCA_964435365.1 uncultured Victivallis sp.
GGCGGGCGCTCTTCCATCTCGGCGGCAGGCTCTTCTTCCTGATGGCCAACCACCAATACGGAGTCTCCGGGATCTCGGCCGACGATCTCACCGCGGCCACGATCCGGGCGCGCGCCGAGATCAATCGCCAGGTCGCCACGCTCAAAAAGCACGGCGGAATCTGGAAGGACGTGCAGCTGGTCGCCACCGCCGAAAAGATCGGCGTCCGCGAATCCCGGCGGCTGCAGGGCCGTTATCAGGTGACTCTCGACGACCTCGTCGAAGGAAAGCGGCACGAGGACGCGATCGCCCGGGTCACGTTCGGGATCGACGTCCATCAGCTTCAGGGCGGCGGCAAGAACCAGATCGACAAGGCCCCGGTGAAGAGCCAGCCCTACGATGTTCCGCTGCGCGCCCTCGTCAGCGCGAATGTGGAAAACCTGCTCTTCGCCGGACGCTGCATCAGCGGCGACTTCTTCGCCCACTCCAGCTATCGGGTCACCGGCAACGCGGCGCGGTTCGGGGAAGCGGCGGGACGGCTCGCCGCCCTCGCCTGCCGCCTCGGAATTCCGGTCGCCGATGTGGATTTCACGCAGTTTCAACTGACCTGAAAGCAGCGGGGGAGGAAGGAAAAACGGACTTCCTCAATCCCCCGGAACCGTTTTCTGCTTGCAATTTCCGCCATCCTGATGTAGTTTATTGGCCGCAAAATTACAAGCAGGAAGGAATTGGAGATGGACAGAACCATACAGGCTCCGCTGGAATTGAAACTGCTCGGGACCGGCGCCGCCGATTACGATTGGACCTGCTTCGGGCAATCCGATGTCCGGGGCAGCACCAGTTCCCTGCTGAACGGTCATATTCTGCTTGATTGCGGCGCAACCGGCTTGGGCAACCTGGACCGGTTCGGCATTCCGTATTCCGCCGTCGACACACTGCTGGTGACGCACTCCCACGACGACCATTTTGAGCCGGAACAGATCTCCGGCCTCGCCGCAGGAAGAAAAAAGCCGCTCGAAGTTTACGCTTCTCCCGAGGCTCTCTCCATGCTGCCGGAGGAGATACCGGTTGTTCGCCATCCGCTTTCCGCGGGGATGAAGTTCGCGCTGGGCGACATTGCCGTCACCGCGCTTCCGGCCAATCATCCGACCAACATTCCGGGAGAAACCGCCTTCCATTTCAGCTTTGAAGCTCCGGCCGGAAATCTGCTGTACGCGCTCGACGGCGCCTGGATGCTGAAAGCGGCGGTCTGGCAGATCAGGCACATCTGTTTCGACTGGATCATTCTCGACTGCACCATGGCCGACGCAGGCGATTGGCGGATTTTCGAGCATACCGACGTGGAGATGGCGGCGCATATGGTGAAATCCCTGCGCAACCTGGGCATCGTCGGCGGCTCCACCCGAATCGTGCTCGACCATTTCGCCCGGACGCTGTGGCCCGACTCCGAAGAGGAGCGACGGCGGAAAGTCGCCGGGACCGGCTTCGAACTCGCGTTCGACGGCATGGAATTGCGCCGGGAGTAAACGCCCCCCTTCCGTATTTCCGCACATCGGCCGGAGCGTTTCCCGTTCCGGCCCGTTTTTTGTCTTTCTGTTTTCTTTCGATTAAAAAACATCGATTAATTCCGTTCCGCTATTGACATTTTCCAGAACTTGACTATAATTATAGAAAAGGTCTATAAAATAAGCATCATCGGAAAGCGGGGATCATGAGAAATCGGCGGGAAACGAAGGCGGATCATGCGAGGGAGTGGCTGGTCCGGGAGATTCGAATCGGGAATTTCGCCCGCGGAGCAACGCTGCCGCCGGAGCAGGAACTCGCCGAACGGATCGGCATCAGTTACATGACGCTCCGCAAAGCGGTGGGCGCGCTGGTTGAAGACGGCTTGCTCGAACGCATCAAAGGCAGCGGGACCTTCGTCCGGAGCGAGATTCCGGAACAGAAGGTCCAGAAGAGCCTCGGTCTGGTGCTCCCGGCATGGGGGGCTCCGGAGAATCTCGATACGGTGATGTACTACTCCCAGGCGTGCGAGGAGGCGGGGTGGATTCTCAAAGTGATCTATGCGCGGAACTGGGAGGACCGTTCCATCCACGATCTCTGGCTGAACTGCGACGCGCTGGTGCTGACGATCATTCAGAAACTGGCGGACATGCCCGCGTTCCTGCGGGAGAAGCTCCGCGATTCCGCCAAGCCGGTCGTGGTCAACAAGGGGGGCGCGGAGCCGATCGGCCGCGACTCGGTCTACTATCTTCAGGACAGCCGGATGGAAGCCCCCTGCGACCGGCTCTACAAGCTGGGCCACCGCCGGATTCTGCTTGTGGACCAGGTGACGCGGCAGCAGGGGGAAGTGACGACGATCCACCCCAACATGAAGGGGTTCGAAGAGGTCTTCCACCGGAAATATCCGGACGTCGAGTACAACACGGAACTGATGGCGTTCGAGGTTCCGCTTTACCGGCAGCCGCACCCGCTGATTTTTCAGGCGTTTGCGGACCGGCGGGCGGAGTTGGACCGATTCACCGCCGTCGTCTGCCCGATGAGTTTCTACCTGGCGGTCGTGGCCGGACTCCGGCAGTCGGGGTTCCGGGTTCCGGAAGACGTTTCGGTGCTGGCGTTCGGGGACCGGCTCGAGGCGGACTACTACGACCCGCGGCCGACAGCGTTTTCGGTCCTCCTGCGCGACCAGGCGTACCGGACGCTGGAACTGATCGGCTGGCGGCTCCGGAATCCCGGCGCGGCTCCGGTCGCCGCCCAGACCGCCGTGCGTTTCGTCGAAGGAAAATCATTTGCCCCGGTGAACTCAAACCGTTGAACAGGAAAGGAATCGAATCATGAAGACCAACCGTTTCACACTGATCGAATTACTTATTGTAATCGCAATTATCGCGATTCTCGCCTCAATGCTGCTCCCGGCGCTGAACCAGGCGCGGGAGAGAGGCCGTTCGGCCAATTGCACCGGCCGCCTCAGTCAGGTTTACAAGGCGATGCTTTTTTATGCGGATGACAACCGGCAGGTGATGGCGTTCCGGGCTCCCGTGACCGGCGGGGAGAAACCGTGGTCGACAGTGTTGATCGAAGGCGGCTATGCAACTCGCAGCGCGGTGTTCAACTGCCCGAGCATCCCGCAAAAGACGTCCGGCTTCAACGGGTTCACCACTTACGGGCTCTACCGTTACAATGCGCCGAACACCACGGCATTTTACGACACGAAGAAAGGGGAATGGGGCGACTTCGGATTCGGCGTTTCCGGGACCAATTACATCCTCTATTCCATCCCGCGAATGAGACGTCCGGCCGAAGTGTTCATGCACGCCGACACGATGGGAAAAATTACCGACACCACTTACGGCGGAACGGGAATCTGCCAGTTCGCGCCCACTTGGGACGCTCCGGGAAACATCGCGCTGATTCATATCAACCGCCTCAATATGAGCTTCTTCGACGGGCATGTCCAATCGCAGGAGAAAAGCGGACTGAAGACGATGGGGTTCACCCAGGCTATTTTCAACGGCGGCTTTTTGCAGAACCTCTGATGAATATGAAAATCCTGACTGCCTGTATTCTCTGCGGCGTGATGGCCGCGGCGGCAAACACCGCGGAGATACGCGAAATTGATGCGGCGGAAGCGGTCGTCGCCTCCGCTCCCGGAACGGTGTTCCTGCAGGGGGAAAAGCTGGAATTCGACCTGAAATTCCCGTCGGCCGCCGAATGGCGGCTGCTCAATTGGAAAGACGAGGAAATCCGTCGGGGGACCGGTATGCGCAAACTGGTGCTCGCTCCGCTTCCCGACGGGTACTACAAGCTGGAATTGAAAGCGGACGGGGTGAAATTCCACGGATTCCGCAGCTTCGCCGTCGTCCCCGATCCCGGCGGGCGGGAGAGGAATCCCTATTCGTTTTTTGCGATGGATTCGGCGCAAAGCTGGCTTGCGCGGCATGATTCAAACAATCCGCGGCAGCCGGAGGACTCCTTCGCGCTGGTTTCCGAAGTGGCCCGCCGCGCGGGACTCCGGATGGTGCGCGAACGCCTGAACTGGGCGGAGACGGAACCCGTCCCGGGCGAGTTCGACTGGAAACAGTACAAGGTCAATGCCGACCTTCTTGCCGAACGCGGAGTCGGGGTTCTCGGCATGTATCATCACGCCCCGGCGTGGACGCGACGGGACGGGGAAAAACTGCCTTCGGACCTGGCGGCCGCATACCGGTTCGCCCGGAAAGCCGCTGAAACATTGCAGGGAAGGATGACCGCGTGGGAATTCTGGAATGAGCAGGATATCGGCTTTGCAACCGAGGCCGCCTGGGATTATGCCGCCGCATTCAAGGCGGCTTCGCTCGGCTTCAAGGCGGCCGATCCCGGAATCCCCGTGGCGATCGGGGGATTCGCCATCACGCCGCTCCTTCCGTTCGACGATGCGGTGATGGAGAATGGCGCCGGGGAATATTTCGACGTTTTCAACTTCCACACCTACCGCGCCATCTGCGAATTCCCCGACGCGCTCGGGAGCGTGCGAAAATTTCTGGCGCGCCACGGCGTCTCCGACCGCCCGGTCTGGGTCACCGAGAACGGGTCCAACATGGAGGGGAGCGGGGCGAAAAACAGCTTCCTGCCCGGATTGAAGGCGCATTCTCCGGAGCAGGAGATGCTGATTGCCGAATACGTCCCCAAGGCGATGATTACCTTGCAGTTTCTCGGCGTCGACCGCGATTTCTTCTTCGTGCTTCCGCCTTTCAACGAATCCGGCGGCGCCAAGGACTGGGGGCTGATGCGGCGGGATTTCACGGTGAAACCCGGCTACGCCGCCTTCGCCACGCTCACAGACCGGCTCGAAAACGCCGCGCCCGAAGGAGAGGTCCGGTTGGGTCCGGGCCTCAAAGGCCAGCTCTACCGGCGCAAAGACGGGACGAAAATCCTGGTCTACTGGAGCCTCTCCGAACTCGACACCGACAAGCCGAAGCCGAATCTGTCGATCACCTGCCTCAATGAGCGGAAATTTTCCCTGCCGCTTTCCGGCACGCTGAAGGGCGTCGACCTGTTCGGCACGCCCTTCACGGCGGAGGCGTCGGAAATTCCCGCCTCCCGCTATCCGTGCTATCTGCAAGGGGTGGACACGCTCAAGGCGGACATTCCCTTCTCTCCACGGAAGACCGCGTTGCTTCCGGAGCGGAAAGACGGACTCGACAAGACGATCGTCTTCCGCACCGAACTCTCCCCGGATTTCACGCTTTTCGTCGGCAAGGACTGTGCGGACGTCAAACGCGACTCCTCTCGGCTGAAACTCCAGGTTTGGAATCTTTCGGACCGGGAGAAAACCGGCGTTGTCTCCGTCTCCGGCGGCAAAACCACGGGCGTTCCGCCGAGGATCGTCCTGCCCCCGTTTGAAAAGCGGGAGTTCGAACTCGCCTTCTCCCCCCGGCTGGACGGGGAATTCAAGGGCGAACTGCGCGTCGACGGCGTTTTCGAGGGACGCGCCGCCACTCCGCTGGTGATTCCGCTCCGGAGTCTGGACGCGATGTCGGCCGCCGGGAGGAAGCAGGAGATGCCGCAGATGCTCGACCCGGCAAACTGGCGGAAGAATACTTCCGGAACCACGAAGATCGATTACGACGAAACCGGAACATCCATCGTGTTCACCACGCATTTCCCGGCGGCGGAGAAAAACCGCTGGACCTATCCGGAATATGCGCTTCAGCTTCCGCAGGAATCCCTGCGCGGGGCATTGGGGATGGAATTCGAGGTGAAAGTCTCCCGGGCGTCCGACGTGATGCAGATGCTGCTGATGGCGGTTCCGGAAAAGGGGAAAGACGTCTATCTCAAAGTCGCGCCTCCCGGAGAGAAATTCGAGACACGGTTCGTTCCGTTTCCACCCTCGCCCGATCCGGCGAAGATCGTGCGGCTCCGGCTGGGGGTGAACGCCCACGGAGAAGACATCACGGTCTCCGTCCGCAACATCCGAATCTTCTACCGGCGGTGATGCGATGCTCGAATTCATGAAACAGCTGGCCGTCGAAGCCGGAAAGCGCGTCCTCGCCGGAGGCGCGCGGCTCACGGCGGCGGACATCCGCTCCAAGGAAAATCCGGCCGACATGGTGACGGTGGTCGACCGCGAGGTAGAGGCGTTCATCTGCGGAGAAATCGAAAAAGCGTATCCCGGCCACGGAATCTACGGCGAGGAGACCGGCCGCGCCCGGGAAGGGGCGGAATTCCGCTGGCTCATCGACCCGATCGACGGAACGACCGGCTTTATCCACGGGTTCCCCTATTATTCGGTCTCGATCGCGCTTTTGCATCGCGGCCGACGGGAAGCCGGCGTGGTGTTCGCTCCCGCCCTGGGCGAACTGTTCGCCGCGGAACGGGGCGGAGGAGCAACGCGGAACGGCCGACCGATCCACGTCTCCGGCTGCACGGAGATGCGGAACGCCCTGCTGGCGACCGGATTCGGCTGTGTCCGCGCCCGACGGAGGCCGGACAATTTCGACTACCTTCCTGAAATCACCCGTTCGGTTCAGGACATCCGCCGCTGCGGCTCCGCCGCGCTGGATCTCTGCAATGTCGCGGCCGGACGTTTCGACGGCTATTGGGAATTCGCCCTGCAACCCTATGATATCGCCGCCGGAACCCTGATTCTCGAAGAGGCCGGCGGCGCCGTCTCCGATCTCTCGGGCGGCGGCAACTGGCCGGAACAAGGGTTCGTCGCCACCAACGGGGGACTGCACCGGGCGCTGCTCGCCTACTTCGAATGAAGCGGAAAAAACCGCTCTGCGTTCAAACGTGGAGCGGCGTCCGGGTCAGTCCAGCGGACCGTCGAAGATCTGCGTGGGCAGTTTGTGCTTCTCGCGGGGCGGGAACCCGGCGTCGAATTTCTTCGCCGCCGCCGGGTCGATGCGGTACACCTCCCCTTCCTGGAACCGGCCCCGCAACGCGGCGGGGTCGCCGTTCAAGGACAGCACCTGCAACGCGTCACGGAAGTTGCCCTCCGAATCCGAGATCCCGTACTTCTCGCCGGGCTCGAAGCCGAAGCGCGAGTAGTAGGCCGGATTCCCGAAGATCAGGATGGCGCGGTGCCCGGACTGCCGGGCGAGCAGCGCGGTGTGTTCGACCAGCCGGGCGCCGATCCCCCGCTTCTGCATCGCCGGAGCCACCGCCAGCGGGCCGAAGGTCAGCACCGGGATACTGCCGGACTCTCCGCCCGCAATCTCCGCCCGGGCGTAATAGATCACACCGGCGATTTCCCCGTCTATTTCCGCCGCCAAACTCAGCCCCGGAATCAGGACTTCGCTCAAGCGCAGCAGGTGCGTGAGGTAATGTTCGTCGCATCCGGGGCGGTAGACGTCCCAGAACGCGTCTCTTACCAACTCTTCTACGGCCCGGAACTCGTCCGGGCGTTCATGTCGTATGATCATCTCTTTCAATGCCGTTCTTCCTGTCGCACATCATGCCGGAATGCGGCAACGGCCGTTCTCAGGCGTTTTTCAGGGCGTCGAGCAGTTTCGGCTTGCTCTGGATTCCCGAGAAATCGTTGACCACCTTCCCATCCTTGTAGATGAAGATGCGCGGGATGTTCATCACTTCGAACTTGACCGCAAGATCGCGGCTCTCGTCGATATTCACTTTCCCGATGGTGACTCCGGCGGGCGCTTCGGCCGCGACCTGGACCAGCACGTTCCCGAGCATACGGCACGGGTTGCACCACGGAGCCCAGAAGTCGACCAGCACCACGCCGGATTTGACAATATCCTCGAAATTGGACGCGTTGAGTTCAATGATTTCCGCCATGATTCTTCCTCCTTGACTTTTCCCCGGCTTCACAGGGGGGTTATGGGGAAATATAGCACCGAATCCCCGGATTAAAAACCGGAAACCGGATTTTTGCCCCGGAAATGCGGGACAAAATGACACAGCCGGGACAGACTGACCCGTGACTTGGTGTCTCACTCCGCCGCTCCGGAGGCGAAATTCGCCCGGCCGCCCCTGCCGGAGAGGCCGCGGCGGAATTTGGCACGGCCCTTGCTGATATCTTCGACGTATCTGTTTGCATTGAAAAAAATCTCTATAGGACAAGGAGGAGTTAATCATGAGTAAGATTCTGGGTATCGACCTGGGCACCACGAACAGCTGTATGGCTGTCATGGACCACGGTGAATACAAAATCATCCCCAACGCGGAAGGCAACCGCACCACCCCGTCCATCGTAGCGTTCACCAAATCCGGCGAGCGCCTGGTCGGGCAAACCGCCAAACGGCAGGCGGTCACCAACCCCAAGAACACCGTTTTCTCGATCAAGCGCCTGATGGGCCGCAAATACGACGAAGTCCAGCGCGAGCGCGAGCACGTCCCCTACGAGATCGTCAAGGCTCCGAACGGAGACGCGGCGGTCAAGGTGGCCGACAAAGTCTATTCCCCGCCGGAAATTTCGGCGATGATCCTGCAGAAACTCAGGACCGACGCCGAAGCCTACCTCGGCGAAACCATCACCCAGGCGGTCATCACCGTTCCGGCCTACTTCAACGACAGCCAGCGGCAGGCCACCAAGGACGCCGGCAAGATCGCCGGGCTCGAAGTGCTCCGCATCATCAACGAACCGACCGCGGCGGCGCTGGCCTACGGCCTCGACAAGCAGAGCGATGAAATCGTCGCCGTGTACGACCTCGGCGGCGGCACCTTCGATATCTCGATCCTTGAAATCGGCGACGGCGTCTTCGAAGTGAAGGCCACCAACGGCGACACCCACCTCGGCGGCGACGACTTCGACCAGACGATCATCAACTATCTGGCCGAAGAGTTCCAGAAGGAGAACAGCGTCGACCTGCGCAAAGACCCGCAGGCGCTCCAGCGTCTCAAGGAAGCGGCCGAAAAGGCGAAGTGCGAACTCTCCAGCAGCATGAGCAGCGACATCAACCTGCCGTTCATCACGATGAACCAGGACGGGCCGGTCCACATGAACATCACGGTGACCCGCGCCCAGCTCGAGAAGCTCTGCGATCCGCTGCTCGAACGCACCCGGAAGCCGTGCGTCAACTGCATGCACGACGCCGACGTCTCCCGCGACAAGATCAAGGAAGTCATCCTGGTCGGCGGCATGACCCGTATGCCCAAGGTCCAGGAGACCGCCAAGGCGATCTTCGAACGCGAACCGCACAAGGGCGTCAACCCGGATGAAGTCGTGGCCGCAGGCGCCGCGATCCAGGGCGGCGTGCTCGGCGGCGAAGTCAACGACGTTCTGCTGCTCGACGTCACCCCGCTTTCGCTCGGCATCGAGACGATGGGCGGCGTGATGACCAAGCTGATCGAACGCAACACGACGATCCCGACCAAGAAGAGCCAGACCTTCAGCACGGCGGCGGACAACCAGCCGGCGGTGGACGTCCGGGTTCTTCAGGGCGAACGCGAACTGGCCAAGGACAACAAGTCGCTCGGGCTCTTCAAGCTCGACGGCATCGCTCCGGCTCCGCGCGGCATGCCGCAGATCGACGTCACCTTCGACATCGACGCCAACGGCATCCTGCACGTGACCGCCAAGGATCTCGGCACCGGCAAGGAGCAGAAGATCACGATCACCGCTTCGAGCGGCCTCTCCGAATCCGAAGTCGAGCGCATGGTCAACGAGGCCAAGGCGCACGCCGAGGACGACAAGAACGCCAAGGAGAAGATCGAGACCAAAAACCACGCCGATTCGCTGGTCTACCAGACCGAGAAGCAGCTCAAGGAGTTCGGCGACAAGGTTCCGGCCGACGTCAAGAGCCAGATCGAGGCGGCCATCGCCAAGCTGAAGAAGGAAATCGAGGCCGAAAACGTCCCGGGCATGAAGTCCGCGACCGAGGAACTCGAAGGCCTGCTCCAGAAGATCGGCGAAGCGGTCTACGCCGCGCAGCAGCAGGCCGGCGGCGAGTCCGCCGGTCCGGAAGCCGCCGCCGGCGGCTCGGCCAAGAAGGATGACGACGAAGGCGTGGTCGACGCCGAAGTCGTGGAATAACCATCCGGATTCAGACACTCCATCGTTTCCGCGGCGGGAATGCCGCGGACGCGGGGGAGTTGTTTTATCAAAAAAAACAATAGTTCCAACCAACAACAAGAAGGAGAGTCAGAAATGGCAACTGTCAACATCAAGCCGCTCGGCGACCGGGTCCTCCTGGAAATCTGCGAAAACAAGGACGAAATGAAGGGGGGCATCCTCATTCCGGACTCCGCCAAGGAAAAACCGCAGGAATTCAAGGTCATCGCGCTCGGCACCGGCAAGAATGACGACAACGGCAAGAAGATTCCGTTCGACGTCAAGGTCGGCGATGTCGTGTTGACCAGCCGTTACGGCGGCACCGAGGTCAAGGTTGACGGCAAGGAATACAAGGTCGTCAACCAGGACGACATCCTCGCGATCGTCGGATAGGGTTTGATTCCGTTTCATTTCCCGTCAGTCACAACAACAACGATACAGGAGTTTTACCGGTATTATGGCGAAACAGCTTATTTTCTCTGAAGAAGCCCGTCGCGGCATTCTCGAAGGCGTCACCCTGCTCAGCAAGGCGGTCAAAGCCACGCTCGGTCCGAAGGGCCGCAACGTCATCCTCGACAAGAAATTCGGCTCCCCGACCATCACCAAGGACGGCGTCACCGTCGCCAAGGAAATCGAACTCAAGTGCCCGTACCAGAACATGGGTGCCCAGATGGTCAAGGAAGTCGCCAGCAAGACCAACGACGTCGCCGGCGACGGCACCACCACCGCGACCGTCCTGGCCGAGGCGATCTACCGCGAAGGCCTGAAGAACGTCACCGCCGGGTCCAACCCGATGGAACTCAAGCGCGGCATCGAGAAGGCGGTCGAAGCGGTCGTCGCCGAAGTCGCCAAGATGAGCGTCGCGGTTCATGACAAGATCGAGCAGGTCGCCACCATCTCCGCCAACGGCGACCAGACGATCGGCAAAATCATCGCCGAAGCGATGGACAAGGTCGGCCAGGAAGGCACCATCACCGTCGAAGAGGCCAAGACGCTCGAAACCACGCTCGACGTGGTCGAAGGCATGCAGTTCGACAAGGGCTATCTGTCGCCCTACTTCGCGACCAACACCGAGTCGATGGAAGCGATCCTCGAAGACGCGCTCGTCCTGATCCACGAGAAGAAGATCAGCAACCTCAACGACATGCTCCCGATGCTCCAGGCGGTCGCCAAGGAAGGCAAGCCGCTGCTCATCATCGCGGAAGACGTCGAAGGCGAAGCGCTGGCGACGCTGGTGATCAACAGCATGCGCGGCATCCTCAAGGTCTGCGCGGTCAAGGCGCCGGGCTTCGGCGACCGCCGCAAGGCCATGCTCCAGGACATCGCCGTCCTGACCGGCGGCACCTGTGTGACCGAAGACCTCGGCATCAAGCTTGAGAACGTGACCGTCTCCCAGCTCGGCAAGGCCAAGCGGATCACCGTCAACAAGGAAAACACCACGATCGTCGAGGGCTCCGGCACCAAGGAAGCGATCATGGGCCGCATCAAGCAGATCAAGCGCGAGATCGAGGAAACCACCAGCGATTACGACCGCGAGAAGCTCCAGGAGCGTCTCGCCAAGCTGGCCGGCGGCGTGGCCGTCATCAGCGTCGGCGCTGCGACCGAGATCGAGATGAAGGAGAAGAAGGATCGCGTCGATGACGCGCTGCACGCCACCCGCGCCGCGGTCGAAGAGGGCATCGTCGCCGGCGGCGGCGTTGCGCTGGTCCGCGCTGCGGCCGCGATCCAGAAGCTGAAGCTCTCCGGCGACGAAGCCACCGGCGCCGCGATCGTGGCCCGCGCGGTCGAAGAGCCGCTCCGCCAGCTCGCCGCCAACGGCGGCTACGAGGGCAGCGTCGTGGTCGAACACGTCAAGGAAGCCAAGGGCA
>CAYSZM010000116.1:0-11832 GCA_964435365.1 uncultured Victivallis sp.
TTCCGGGCCCGGTCGGCGAAATGCCCGGCCTGCATCACCGTAATCAGGAACAGCGCCAGCAGCGTCAGCATCAAGGTGGAGAACCCGTTGCGCCACGCCCCCAGGATTCCGGCCATCTTCTGCTCGTGCGGCGTCCGGCCCGCGCTGGAGGTGTCGTTGCCGATCCAGGCGCCGCGGTTCAGCACTGAACCGATGATGGTGACGATGAGGGCGAACAAATTGAAGTCACGGAGAGAGGCGATGTCCATCGGGTTGAGGAAACTCTCCCCCTTGACGCGGTCGAGCATGACCGGCGCGACATCGTAGTGCCACGAGATTTCGCTCAGCACGAACACCGTGAAAATCACGAAGATCGGGTAGGACATCAGCCCCTGGATGGAGTCGGTGACCAGAAGCGAGATGCGTCCGCCGGGCCAGATGACCAGCATGGCCAGCGCCAGAACCACGATCATCACCAGAGCGAACGTGGAGACCTGCCAGCCCCAGAGGTTGACCGACAGCGGAAATCCCATGAAGTATATGAAGAACCGCGCCGCCACCGCCGGCCCGATCGCATTGGTCATGATCTCCGCGACGGTGCGGATGAACGCCGCTACGATTCGCAGCGGGCGGTTGTAGCGCATCTCCAGGAACTGCCCCATCGACAGGGCCCGGGTCTGGCGGTAGCGGTAGAGCACATAACCGGTGAGCGACATGAAGATGCTCAGCGGAACGATCAGCTTCCCCCAGAAGCCGACCGCCAGGCCGCACTGGTATTCCTGCTCGCAGAGTGAAATCAGCGTCATCACGGCCAGCGCCGCCTCCAGCCCGCCCACCGCGATCAGATATCGGCCGGCGACGCGCCCCGCGGCAAGAAAATCAGCGATACCGCGGACATAGCGCCTGGAATAGATCGCCAGACCCATCACAATGCTCAGCGGCATCACTAAAATCAACCAGTCAACCCAATGCATTCAACACTCCTTGTCCCGACGCTGTGATTTGATACGTTTTTTCAGTTGTCGGCGCCTGATTTCCTTGACTTATGATACAAAATGAATATAATATCTTGGAACTATATTAATTTTACCTCAAAACAATAAAGATGTCAATAGCATAAAGAAGACAGTTTATTACACAAAAGGAACATTGAAAATGAATTTCTATGACGGATTGAAATTCGCTGCGTTCCGTTCGGAACCCATGCACCACGAAATTTACCGGCATGAACCGATTTATTACGGGGTGCAATACAACCACTCCGGGCATTTTTTCCTGCGGATCAATCACGGGACGGAATTCCACGCGGAGGGGCCGTGCGTCTTCATCAGTCACCCGGGGGCATTCTTCGAATACGGATATTACGATGATTCGCCCCGGCATCACAATCATCTATGCGTGTGCGGCGAACGGGTGAAGAAGTATCTGGAATCGGGAATGCTGGTGATCAACGACGCCGTCCCGATCATCCGGGTGAGGCAGCCGGACCGTTTTTTGAATCTCATGCTCAACATCATTGCCATGCTGCAGAGAAACATTCCGGCAACGCCGCCCCGGGCGGTGCTGATGTTTGAAGACCTGCTGCTGCAGCTGTTCCATGAACCGGTTCCGGAGGAGCAGACGATCCCCGCCTACCAGCATGATTTTTTTCACCGGCTGATTGCCGGAATCCGGAACAACCCGGAGGAGGACTGGCGTTTCGAAGAGATATCGCAACAGCACGGCCAGACGTTCCACCATTTCCGCCGCCTGTTCAAGAGCCTGGCCGGACTGCCGCCGCAGCAGTTCCTGATTCAGTGTCGGCTGCAACAGGCCGCTTCCCTGTTGATCGGCGGGAACGATCCCATCAAGCAGATCGCCGAGGATACCGGATTCTGCAGCAATATTTATTTCTCCCGGCTGTTCAAACAGCATTATAACGTCACCCCGCTGGAGTACCGCCAGGAATTCTCCCCGCTCGGTCATAGCGCGAAGTGACACCGGAACAGGATCGAAAGAAACAGAACAGGAGTGAAAAAGATGAGACCGAAGGAAGTGGTACGCCGATTCGTCGAGCGGTTCAACGCCGCCGATGCCGGAGGACTGGCCGCGCTGTATGCCGAGAACGCCGTCAATCATCAGGTCGCCAACGAGCCGGTCGGCGGAAAAGCGGCGATCAAAGCGATGTTCGAACGGGAATTCGCCGCGGCGGACATGGTCTGCATCGTGGAGAACCTGTTCGAAGACGGCGAGTGGGCGATCCTCGAATGGCGCGACCCCAAAGGGCTGCGCGGCTGCGGTTTTTTCCATGTGGTCGACGGCAAGATCGTCTTCCAGCGCGGCTACTGGGACAAACTGACGTTCTTACGGCAGCAGCCCGGCGTGACCGTCAGAATCGAAACCGGGAATCAAAAATAGTGTTTGCCGACGACTCCGCCTCCGTGTCGTAAACACGCGGCGAAATCACCGGCACGTTTTTTATTTATCGTCTGCCTGGGCCTGCCGATACTCCTGATCGGAGACCGGTTCAAGCCAGGTGTTCCGGTTGGTTTGCGGATTGCATTCGATCGCCAGATGCGAGAACCAGCTGCCGGAAGCTGCTCCGTGCCAGTGTTCGACATCCGGCGGAATTTCCACCACGTCTCCCGCAACCAGCCGGCGCGCCTTCTGATTGCGCTCCTGATAATAGCCGACGCCGCCGACGGCGATCAGGATCTGGCCGCCGGTATGCTTGTGCCAGTTGTTGCGGCATCCCGGGGCGAACGTGACGTTGTATACCGGCGTGTTGAGCCGCTTGTCCCGGGCCAGCGGCGCGAGATAGGATGCACCGGTGAAATATCGGGCATATGCGGTGTTTTCCTGCCCCACCGGAAACGGGCTGACCAGCGGCAGGCCGTCGGCGTTGCCGCGCACCTGTTCGAGAATCGCACCGATCTGTGCGTCCGAGAGACCGTTGCGTTTGCCGATGGCGATATGCGCCTGGAGCTGCGGCTCGACTCCGGGCATGGCGGCGAGCATGGCGATGGTGGCGAATTCGCGCGTCTTCCAGTCCACATTGTCGCGGGCGAAGATGTCTCCGAAGAGATGCGCCTTCAAATACCGGTCGATGGCCGGGGCGAATTCGAACAGCGCGCCCTTGACCGGGGCTCCGCAGAGCCGGGTCTGGTTTTCCGTTCCGAACTCGATGCTGCTTCCCGCCGGAAGCGGACCGGGAAGGGCCCCCAGTGCGTCCCGATTCCCGCGTTCCGCCACCAGCGCCATCAGTGTTCCCAGCGCGTTCAAACTGCGCGGAAATCCGCAGTAGGCATATGCCTGGACAAGAATCTCCTTGAGTTCGTTCACCGTAAATCCGGCGTCGAGTCCGGCGGCGAGCGCTTTTTTCAGTTCCGGCAAATCGCCTTTTGCGGTATTGGCGGCGACGGCGGCAAGGGTTTGTTCCTTCAAAGTCAGAGGATTCATTTTTTCAGCTCCCGATGTAAAATTGAAACACAGAAGAACGGCCAGGGCGATCATGCTCCATTTCATATTCCGGCTCCTTCTTTCAGATTCTTTGTGAAGAAATCATTGAGTTTGGCAAACGGAATCAACCCCACCCGGTCGTACAGATCAACGTGTCCGGCCCCGGGGACGATGAAGAGCTCCTTCGGCTCGGCGGCGCGCCGGTACGCATCCTCGCTGAACTCGCGGGAATGGGCGTTTTCGCCGGTGATGAAAAGCATTGCGCGCGGAGAGATCGTCTCAATATCGTTGAACGGATAAAAGTTCATGAATTTGACGTTGCTGGTGAGCATCGGATGCGTGGTGGTTTCCGGCGTCGCCCCGACGGGAGTCACTTCCCCGCGCGGGGTGCGGTAGAATTCGAAAAATTCGCGTTCAATCGGCGTGGATGTTTCGGTGATTTCATGCACCGTCCCGCTGGTATACGCCGTCTTGCCGCCCTCGAACTCGACATAACGCTGTTCCGCCGCCTGTCTCAGAATCTCTTTGCGCTGTGCGAGGGTCAGGGACTTCTTCAAGGCATGGCGGTTGGCGTCTCCCATGTTGTACATGCTGACCGTCGCGACCGCCTTCAACCGCGGATCGATCTTGGCCGCACTGATTGCGAAGCTTCCGCTGCCGCAGATGCCGATGACGCCGATCCGGCCGCGGTCGACGAAGGGGCGCGTCCCCAGATAGTCGACCGCCGCGCTGAATGCTTCCGCATACAGGTCCGGCGAGACCGCATTGCGGACTTCGCCTTCGCTTTCTCCCCAGAACGGCAGATCGATGGCCAGGGTGACAAAGCCGTATTCGGCCATTTTCGTCGCGTAAAGATTGGCGCTCTGCTCTTTGACGGCGCCCATCGGGTGCCCGACGATAATCGCCGGATACCTGACGTCGGCTTTCATTGCTTCCGGCAGGAAGAGATTGCCGGCGACCTTCCACCGATACTGGGTGGGAAAGCGTACGGTCTCCATTTTCACTTTGTCGCTTTTATAAAAGTTGTCCGCGTCGGCGGGTTTTTCCGCAGCGACAAGTCCGCTGGCGGCGACAGAGATTCCCAATGCGAGTTTTGTGATTTTTTTCATGATCTGACATCCTTTTCTTTGGAAATTCCGGTAATCAGGTGATCCAGGCAATCGATTCTTGTCTGGTTGGCGTGGACCCTTCGAAGCAGAGTCATTCGCTGGCGGGCGAGCAGTTTCAGGAGTTCGTTTGTCTTCCCATTGCGCTGAAACTGAAGAAACGCTTCGGTCACCGCCGGAGAACACCCCGCGTCTTTGAGATTGCGCAGAATCAATGTTTCATTGTTCATACTCAGCTCCTGTCGAATTGTTTCCATCCTTCAATATAACCTGGCCGCATACAATAACAAATACTTATATTTTATGGTTATCCATGCTTGAAAAGCATGACGATTGTTTTATATTGCCAGTGGAAGGAGAATCAATTATGGAAATTCGAGTATTGAGATATTTTCTGGCGGTCGCCCGTGAAGGAACCATTACGGGGGCGGCGCGTTTTCTGCATGTGACCCAGCCGACGCTGTCACGGCAGCTGATCGACCTGGAGGAGGAACTCGGTCAAAAACTCTTCATCCGGAGCAACCACGCCATCACATTGACTCCGGAGGGAATGCTTTTCCGGAAACGTGCGGAAGAGATCATGGAGATGGTCTACAAAACCGAAGCCGAATTCCAGTCGATCGGCGACACGGTGGCCGGCGACATCTACATCGGATGCGGGGAAACCGATGCGATGAAGCTGATCGCCGAAGTGATCCGCGACATCCACGAGGAATATCCGGAAATCCGCTTTCATCTGTTCAGCGGCAACGCCGAGGATGTGACGGAACGCCTCGACAAAGGGACGCTTGATTTCGGGGTGTTGATCCAGCCGGTGAGTATCGCCAAATACGACAGCGTCAATCTGCCGGACCGGGATGTCTGGGGCGTGGCGATGCGCAAAGACCATCCGCTGGCCGCAAAGGAAACCGTCACCGGTGCGGATTTGCGCACGTTGCCGCTGCTCTGCTCGCGACAGGTGGTCACCGCGAATTCCGTCAAAAATCCCTGCATCGAATGGTTCGGCAGAGACTGGGATAAACTCAATATCGTGGCGACCTACAACCTGATTTTCAACGCGGCGTTGCTGGTGGAAGCCGGTGTCGGCTGTGCAATCACGCTTGATAAGCTGCTGAACGTGACCGCGGAAAGCGATCTCTGCTTCCGCCCGTTGGAACCGCGCCTGGAATCGGAATTAAACCTCGTCTGGAAAAAATATCAGGTCTTCTCCGCCGCCTCGGAAGTTTTCCTGAAAAAAGTACAGCAGCGAATTCTTCCATGTTGTTGAGAATACAATCGTTCTTCACGGAATAAACTGACGTCTGCAGCCCGGCGCGACCAATAAGCCGCAGGCAACCTCTCCTCCGGTTACACAACGGCAACCGGAGGAGAGAAACCCTCAGCCGCCGATTGCCAAAAACGGCGATTGCTGGTTGACACAGCGGGCAACACGATCAAACGCGAAATCGGCAAGCAAGGTTCCGCATGCGATCGGGATGCGGATCGCCGACAAGGCCTGATCCAGTTTCAGGAGATCATTTTGTATCTCCGGCGCATCAGTGGCAGGAAGCAAAACGGACGGAATTGCATCGGACAAATTCAGGCCGAATTGCGGCAGGTCGCTTTGCATTTCAAACGCATCCGCTGCCGCAAAGCCGGAATTCCCGGAATCATTTGCCTCGCACAGGCATGCTGCCAACGCGGTTGTTTGAGAACTCTCTGCGGCGGGAACGATGGCCGGGGCGCTCATATCTCCGACAGTAAAAGTTTTAACCTCACTCCATTCTCCGATATTCTTATCTTTGTCGATGGCCCGAACCTGATAGGAGCGGCTGCCGATCGACAGTTTCGACACCGTCAATGAGTTCGTAGAGCTTTTCATGATTTTGCCGTTTTCAAGACGAATCTCATAACCGGCGATCAGGCCGGAATTGTCGGAGCCGGGCGTCCAGGTGAGGAGAGCATTGTATTTGGAATCGGCGACCGGAGTATTCAGGCCGACAACCTTTTCCGGAGGCGTCGTATCCTTTACCGTAATCGTAATCTTGCCGATTTTGCTGCCATTGCCGGCCGCGTCGAACGCCTGCACGGCAGCACTGTATTTGCCCACCGCAAGGTTGTCGAATTGCGCGGAGTCGCCGAAATTTACAGTCTGCGTCTGGCCGTCGCAGTTGACCACATATCTGACAATTCCGACATTGTCGGAGCCCGTGCAGTAAATGACGCCGGAGTAGCCCGAAATCACGGCCGTGATCTTGCCCAGCTTCGGAGCCGTCATATCGTCGACCGTAAATGGTTTGACCTCGCTCCACTCTCCGATGTTCTTGTCCTTGTCGATGGCCCGGACCTGATAGGAATGGCTGCCCGCCGAAAGCTTCGAGACCTTCAGTGAATTTTTGGAGCTCTTCAGGATCTTGCCGTTGTCAAGACGGATTTCATACCCGGCGATCAGGCCGGAATTATCGGAGCCGGGCGTCCAGCTCAGGAGCGCATTATACTTGGAATCGGCGACCGGAGTATTCAGTCCGGCGACCTTGTCGGGAGGAGTTGAGTCCTTTACCGTGATGGTCACTTTCCCGATCTTGCTGGCATTGCCGGCCGCATCGAAAGCCTGCACGGTGGCGCTGTATTTGCCCACCGCGAGGTTATCGAATTGCGCACTGCCGCCGGAAGTGACGGTCTGCGTCCGACCGGCGCAATTGACCACATAACCGACAATACCGACGTTGTCGGCTCCGGACCATGCGATGACGCCGGTATAGCCGGAGATCGTTGCCGTGACCTTGCCCAGCGTCGGAGATGTCACATCCGCGACATCAAACACCGCGGCCTGACTCCATTCTCCATAGCGTCCCAGGGAATCGAACGCCCGCACTTCAACGGTATTCCCGGTGCCGACGGCAAGGTTTTTAAGCGACAGGCTGGTCCCTTTGACGGCGCTGACATTGCCGTTATATTTGACTTCATAGCCGATGATCCTGGCGCTGTCATACGCAACGGATTTGCTCCACTTGATTGTCGCGGCATACTTTCCGACCTTGACCGCAGGCACAACCGAGCTCGGAGCGCCAGGGGTCATCGTGTTGATATTGGATACGACATATTGCGCCGAGGCTTCATTCCCCGCGGTATCGACGGCCTTGAAATAAACCGTGGTGTTCCGGGTGACCGTAACTGCACCGGTGTAATCGGTCCAGGCGCCGTCGCCGAGTTTATATTGCGTCGACGCCAATCCCGTATTGTCGCCGAAAACCGCGCTCACCGTCACGGCTTCCCGGGTCGGAGCCGTCGTACTCGCCGCGATCTGAGTGATCGAGGGAATTTCGGCGTCAATATTGATCACCCCATATTGCACCGTGGCTTCATTCCCCGCGGTATCGACGGCCTTGAAATAAACCGTGGTGTTCCGGGTGACCGTGACTGCACCGGTGTAATCGGTCCATGCGCCGTCGCCGAGTTTATATTGCGTCGAAGCCAATCCGGTATTGTCGCTGAAAACCGCGCTCACCGTTACGGCCTCCCGGGTCGGAGCCGTCGTACTCGCCGCAATCTGAGTGATCGAGGGAATTTCGGTGTCAATATTGGTCACCTCATATTGCGCCGAGGCTTCGTTCCCCGCGGTATCGACGGCCTTGAAATAAACCGTGGTGTTCCGGGTGACCGTGACTGCACCGGTGTAATCGGTCCATGCGCCGTCGCCGAGTTTATATTGCGTCGAAGCCAATCCGGTATTGTCGCTGAAAACCGCGCTCACCGTTACGGCCTCCCGGGTCGGAGCCGTCGTACTTGCCGCGATCTGAGTGATCGTGGGAATCTCCATGTCCGCCAAAGGATAGGTATATAGACTCAGAGAGAGAACGTCGTCTTTTCTGGACAAAGAATAAGTGGTATTGCCACTTTTAAGCGTTCCTCCAATGGAAATTGATCCCAGTTTTTCCCCTTTGACATTATATATCGTGAAGTTGCGGCTTTGGTTCTCCGAGATTGTTCCGAGTTGATAAGTGCCGAAATACATGGAATTACTTACGGTAATCTGAAATTGGGCCGTCTGCAGATTTTCCATGTAGTAAACCATGACGCCATCGTCTTGAGTTCGTTCTGTAAGATCCAATGTAATTGTACAGCCCGACACGGTCAGCACGTCATTTGCCCAGAGCGTTCCACCGACAATGATATTTCCGGTAAGGGAGGGGTGGCCGTCATAACTCAGCGTCCCCCCCGAGTGAACGATAACATTTTCAACAGTGCCGCTGCTGATATACATGGAGCCGCCGGACAGAATGGTGGTATCATATGCCTGTCCCCAGGAGCTGACGTTCAGACGCCCTCCCGATTCCACCTGCGTATTTCGTGCAATGCCGCTGGAATAGACATATAAATTCCCTTGGAGGTGAGTTCCATCAGCCGTACCCGAGGAATAGGCATACATGGTTCCTCCACGCAACACCAATGTGTTGGCCGCGACCCCAAAAGAATCGACAGAAAAAGTACTGTTGTAAACAATGAAATTACTGGCATATCCCATACTTAGAAAAAAAGACCCCAGTGCATTGTGCCCGGTGATTTTTGTTTCCATATCTCCCCCGGTCACAGATGCAGTCACCCGTGCATTCACCCCCTGAGTGACATCAAGGGCAATTCCCCCTTTGGCAACATACATCGCGCCTCCATCCTCCAGGATTGTTCCCAAAGCGGTACCTCCGGAAACAACTTGCTGAAGCCCGCTGGAATGAATAACGGATTGCGATGCGAGGCCTCCGCTGCTCGCAATCTGATACCCGTACACGGACGCGCTATTGGCAACGCCTCCCTGCAAAATCCATTGGTGTCCATATCGGATTTCGGTACCGTTCGCCGTTCCGCCGGAAAGGTGTTGCCCTCCTCCGGACACAACCACTCCTTCCGTTACGCCATTCGAGAACACATGTTGCGAACCAAGAACCACGGTCGTGCCTTCCGCAATGCCACCGGAAAAGACATACTCATTACAGGAGGACTGTACTCGCGTATTCTGTGCGATTCCCCCGGAATAAATGTACATCGTCCCATTGTACAAAACGGTATCTTGCGCAATTCCGCCATCCATCACGCACATATTCCCGGAACTGTTGATCTTGGTGCCGCTCAAAACGGCGGCAGAAGACAACAGTCTTGCGGTGGAACCCAGAAAACAGCCGGAATGATGAGAGCGGAAACTGACGTACCCGTTCAAAGGCAATACCGGACCTGTTCCCGGCGTCCAATCCACATCAACGGCGCTGCCGCCGGAAAACACCGTTAAAGAACCTCCCGCTTTCAGCACCGTGTTGGTGGCGTATGCTCCAGAGCCGACGGACAGATAACCGCCGGAATTGACAATGGCGGAACTCACCAGCCCACCGCTGGCAATCGACAAATAGGAACCCTGAACAATGTTTGTGCTTATGGCGCAACCACCGCTGGATACACCCTGTATGCCATTGCTTTCCAAAGTGGTACGGATAGCAGATCCTCCACTCTTTACTGTTTGAATCCCCGAAGCTTGCACCGTCGTGTCATATGCGATCTCGCCCGCAAGTATGCTCATACTGGTATTGGAGGAAACAATGACTCCGGAATAGATGTTCCCGGAGAAAGAACTTGATTGGATGTAGGGCTCGCGGCTTTCCATTGTTGATTCCGAGAAAGCCGAAAGATTGCCGGCCAGCCCGGAGACTGTGCCTTCGCCGCCAAAATCAAGGGATGCCGGGAACCGTTTCCGAATCGTCTGCATACCGCCGCCGTATTGCAACATTAAATTCATTCAGCGTTCCCCCCGGGTTGAAATGTCGGGATTTTCTTGATGGTGGTAATTACCTGATCGGCTGAAATCAGCCGGGTACATTCAAAATGGCGGTCGGTGCCCTTGTGACGCGGACACCACAGAAAATCAAAATGGTCGAAATCGATTCGCATGTCGTTCCAGCAGCTGTGGCAGGTATGATAATTAATCACCCGGTAGGGCGTCTCAAATTCGTTGGTCGGGTGGGTGAACCCCGAAATCATGACCACCGGAACCCGGCATCCCCATGCAATCCAGGAAAGACCGCTGGAGAGTCCGATGAAGAAATCGGCTTCCTTGATCAAATCGACCCGTTCCTGCAGCGGAATGTCACCGGTGAAATCCTCGCAGCCATACGGGATCAGGTTGTAATTGATGCCGATTCCGTGAACTTTCTCCTTGTCGACGCATAGCACCCGATACCCGTTTTTCTTCAAAAAGTCAATCACGGTGATCCAGCCGGAGGGGTTGTTCCAATATTTTGCCTGACTTGAAGACTGCGCGGCGATGCAGACGTATTTCTCCTTGATTTTGCGAGGCGCAGAAAGATCGAATCGCGGCGCGTGATCCGCGGGGTCAACGCCCAGAATGTACCCGGCAGTCCGGTGCAGCCCGATGTAGCGGAAATCAATCGGCTGGTTGTCAACGTCGCCTTTGAAAAACAACCCCATGTAATAACAGGCGTAAGGCTTGTACTTGACCGTCTCCTCGGGAGTGATGAACGTGATATCAGGGTACTGACCGCGCACAAGGTCGGCGATCCATGGAGTCATCACGCAAATCAGTTTGCAGTTGTGTTTTTTCTGGAAACGCTCGACATAGCTGAACCAGCCGATCGAATCCCCGATGGTGCCGACCGGCAGCTGGATCATGACTTCCTTGCCGGCCGCATCATAATCGTGGGTAAAAATGGGAGCCGTTTCCCCCTTGCGAAAGATCTCCAGCCGAAAGCGGATGAAGAACTTTTTGACACTGGTCACATAGGCCTCAGGCACGGTATCGGCTGAATAAAGAATGATCCCGGTGTCGATATCGCTGAAACGGCAATGGTATACCTTGTCGTTGCGGGGAAACCATACGCGAATGCCATGGTTGAAATCGAATCGAATGCCTTCGACCGCATCCAGCACCGGAATGTCCGGGATGGCCCCGAAAATGGACGGTTGCGGCGGAGACTGCGGTGGAATTGGCGGAACAGGTTCATTCGGAGAAGCGGAAACGGCAAAATCGCCAATATCGGAATTGATTATGGAAAAACTGTTCATATCCATCCCTTTTTCACTAACTTATCGTCATCTTGACAAGAATACAATATATTCAATGATTTAAAATGCGAATTTTATTTCACTTGTATTATTGCGATTGCGGGATGCTCTTTTTCCGAACCAAGCTGATTTTTTATTGAAGAAATCGAGGATGGGAAGCTGAATCAAAACAAAAAAACGGGAGACCTGTCTGGGTCTCCCGTCGAATCGAATGGTAGCGGGGAATGGAATCGAACCATTGACCTTCAGGTTATGAGCCTGACGA
>CAYSZM010000117.1:0-11717 GCA_964435365.1 uncultured Victivallis sp.
TATTACTGCCGGATGTTCACCGAAACCGGGAAACTCCAGACCGCCTGCCTGCGCTATTTCAATGTGTTCGGCCCGCGCCAGGACCCGAAGGGAGCCTACGCGGCGGCGGTGCCGATCTTCATCGACAAGGCGCGGAAGAACGAGCCGCTGACCATCTTCGGCGACGGCGGCCAGACCCGCGATTTCATCTTCGTCAAGGACATCGTCGCGGCGAACGTCTTCCTCGCCCAAAGCGGCCACACCGGCGTCTACAATGTGGCAAACGGGGGCAAAATCACCATCGAGGATCTGGCGAAGGAGATCATCCGGCTGACCGGTTCGAAGTCGGAAATCGTCCACCTGCCGGAGCGTGCCGGAGACATCCGCCACTCGACCGCCTCGCCGGAGAAGCTCCGTTCGATCGGCTTCACTCCGTCATGGAAATTCGCCGACGGCCTCGCCGCCACCATCGGAAGCTGACGGTCTTTCACACCCTCCCGGCAGGAAACCGGATCACACTCTCACGCCGGATCAATTCCGGCGGAAAGGTCCGCACAACCGGACCTTTCACTTTCCCGTCGATCAGATCGATCAGCAGATCGGCCCCCGCCATGCCCATCTGCGGCAAGGGGTGGTCAATGACGGAGATCTGGGGGTGAATGAGATAGAGACACTCCCGATCGTCGAAGCCGATCAGGCTGAAATCGTCAGGAATCCGGACATCGAATTTCTGGGCCTCGTAAAGGATCGAAACCGCGACCAGCGAATTATAGGCAATAATCGCGCTGGGCGGATTCGGCAATGAAATGAAATATCGCAACGCCGCCACCCCTTCCATCTGGCAGTAGGCGCTCCGGGAGGAAATCGGCGGCACACAGCGGGCCTCGTTGAACACCAGTTCATCATCACAGGAGAGCCCGAACTGCTGGCGCACTTGACGAAAGGTGATTTCGCGCAATTCCTCTTCCGCCATTTTCGTGCTTGTACAGCAACCGGCAAACCCGATCCGCCGGTGTCCCTGTTCCACCAGGGTCTTCACCGCCAGCACGACAGCGGCGGCATTGTCGAAAGCAATGCGGTTCATCGTCGTCTTTTCACCGCAGCAGTCAACCGCAACCACCGGACTGCCCGACTCCACCAGTTCATCGACCCAGTCGGCCCCGGAATCGGTATGCAGCAGAAGAATCCCGTCGATCCGCGATTCCGCCAGATAGTCGGAGCAGATGCGGGGAAGAACCTGGGCGCCCATGTTGAGAAGCAGAAGATCGTACCCCCGTTCGCGGGCTCCGTCTTCGATCCCCCTTAAGATAGACGTTTCATAACTGTATCCGATTCCCCGCCACGGATTCGGCTGCACATAAACGCCTAGCGTATTCGAACGGCGCTTTTTCAGAAGCCGGCTGGCAAAGTTGGGACGGTAGCCCATTTCCTCGGCGGCGGCCAGAATCCGGCGGCGCATCTCATTGCCGACCGCCGTGTTCCCTTTCGACCCGTTCAGAACGGTTGACACCGTCGCAACCGAACAGCCCACGGTTTCCGCAATCGCCTTGAGCGTGACCGGCCGTTTTGAAATCCGTTCCATAAAATTCAGCTTCCGAAAATTTGCATACCAAACGATTCATTCTCCTTATTATACCCGTCCCCGCCTCAAAATGCAAGCAGTTTGCGGCCAGTTGCTCTTTTTCCATACAAAAACTGAATTTTTCCTGCCACCCGCTCTTGACATTCGCCTTCCTCGGAGTCATAATATAGCCAGATGAAACGTTTAGTTAAAGACTTTCCCGCATGATGAAACATTCAATTCCATCCAAAAGGAGACACATGCAATGAGCCCGAAACGTTATTTCACCTTAATTGAATTGCTGGTGGTTATCGCGATCATCGCGATTCTGGCCTCCATGCTTCTGCCTGCTCTGAATCAGGCGCGGACGCGGGCCCAGACGGTCAAATGCGCCGGCAACCTGAAACAGTTCGGCATGGCGGAGGCGCTCTATTCGGGAAATTACAACGATTTCGTGGTGCCGCTCCTGATGAACAATTCCTGGACCAATGCGATGAAGTGGTGCAACAATATCGGCTTTCTTCAGGCGCTCGGAGTCAGCGCCAAAAGCATCTACAACGATGGAACCGTCAATCTCAATGCCGGACTTCTCTGCCCGACCAAACCCATCGTGCAGGGCGCAAACAATTTCACCGGACACTGGTATGCCAAAAACATGCATTATCCCGGCGTCGCCGCCAGCGACAGCTTTCCCTCCGGCACTCCGGAATCGTGCCAGAGTTTTAAAATTTCATCGCTGGCGCGCCCCTCGCTGCGCATGAATATCGTCGACGGAGTGGGAACCTTCATCCGCTACAACGATCCGAAGTACATGATTCCGGAAAAGGCCGGCAGCAGCGGGTACTGGATGGCGTTCCGCCACCCGAACCTGAAATTGAACGCGCTGATCTGGGACGGTCATGTCGAAGCACTCTCCCGGCAGCAGCTCTATGACGGAAGCTGGACGCAATCTCCGGGACACCCGATTTTCGACCGCTGGCTCCTCCGCGGAAAATAACCGGAAGAAAGGCATACATTCACCATGAAATCACTGATCCTCGCCACGATGGCGGCTCTGATTTTCCCTGTCCTTTGCAGTGCCATGTATGAAGGAGAATTCCCGTTCATCATCCGCGAACCCGCCGCCGATTCGGTGGTAAACGTGTCGTTCCTGAACGACAAACCGGCGGGCGGACACGGATATCTCCGAATCGTCAACGGAAATTTCCAATTCGAAGACGGCACGCCGGTTCGCTGGTTCGGCCTGAACGTGGTCGACAACCGCGTGTTCAATATGGATTCACCGGAGGCCGCCGCGACGGTGGCCCGAAAGCTGGCGGCGCTGGGGGTGAACATCGTCCGGCTCCACCACATGACCGCGGGGTGGCAGAACGCCGCGCCTTTTTTTCGAAACCGGGAAGAAAGCACGCTTGATTTCAGCGACAGGGCGCTCGAGCGGCTCGATCGCTTCACCGCAGCGTTGAAAGCGGAGGGAATCTACGTCACTTCCGAGCTGCCTGATTCGGCGCTGAAGCCCGCCCTCTCCGAAATTCCGAACCGGAGCCGCGACGGATTCGACCTCAAAAGGCTGATGCTCTTCGACCCGGAAGTCCAGGATTACGTCAAGAAGTGGATTCGCGCCTTCTACACCCGCAGGAACCGTTACACCGGGAAAAGTCTGTTCGAAGATCCGCAGCTCGCGCTGCTCGGCATCGTCAATGAAGTCGCCTACAACTATCATCCGAACGGACTGGTGTCGCTGAATTCTTATTACACCGACAAGCTCAAACCGCAATTCCGCGAATTCCTGAAACGGAACCGCCTCCCCGAACAGGAGCTGGATCTCACGCTGAACAGCGACGCCTCGGCAAAGTTCTGGAATGAAAAAATGGCCGAAGGATACCGGATGTGGCGGGATTTCATACGTTCCCTCGGCTATCAAGGAGTCATCAGCGGCTCGAATGTCGGAGAGAACTTCTACCATACCCGGCCCTCCATCTCCATGGATTTCATGGATGCGCACCTGTATTGGGGATACGCCCCCTGGTCACAGGGAACGGTTCGAATCCTCTCCGGAGACCGCTGGAGCCCGCTGCTCAAAAAGCCGGTGAACGAAGGAAGCTACACCAAGGATCTCTTCGCCCGGTTCGCACTGGCCTCCATCGCCGGAAAGCCGTTGATTTCCAGCGAACACCGTACCTCGAAAGGCGGGGCGACCGACAGCCTGGGAGACAATCCGATGCAGTACAACGAATATCGCGCCGCCGGACTGCCCTTCTTCTCCACCGTCAACGCATTCCAGGACTGGGACGGATTTTACGTATTCGCCTCGCAGGGGACCGAGGTTCTGAACAAGTATGAACGGATGGGCCATATTCTCGACGTCCGCCACGACACCACTTACCTTGCGACGTTTCCGCTGTCGGCGTGGCTGCTGCGCGGCGGAGCGGTTTCCACCGCCCGCAAACGCGTGCTCCTGAAAATTTCGGAGAAGGATATCCGGGACACCCGAAAATCACCCTCGTTCTTCCATGACGTACTGTTCAACACCCCGGAGCAGCATCGGCTGGAGCTGGCCTACCCGGAAACGCCGTACAAGGCGAACGAGTATGCGAAGATCCTCAAGTACTCCGATTCATGCGATTTGAACCCGGGAAAATCCGCTCCGGTCATCCGGGCCGATACCGGAGAATTTTACCGGAACTGGGAAGAGGGCTACTGGGTGCTGAACACGCCCTCCGCACAGGGAGCGGAAGGGTTCTTCGACAAGACCGGGCGATTTGAATTCAACGACATGATGTTGGAGATGAAATCTCCGTTCGGGGTCTGTTTCATCGCCGCCTTCGGCCGGCCGAAAATCGCCGGCGCCGACCGTATGATGTTCCTCGCCGTCGGAGAATGCAGCAACACCCTTGCTCCGGGAACCGACCCGAAACCGAACGGCTGGTGGCTGAAAGGCGGAGCTCCGGTGGTTCTGAAGCCGGTCGCCGGATCGTTCCGCATGAAGGAGGGGCGCTACGACGTCTGGATTCTCGGCGAACACGGAGAGCGGAAAACCAAAGCCGCCGACAATACCGCCGCATTCAATTTCGACACCGGACGCGACAAAACCATCTGGTATGAGCTGGAACGCCGGAAACAGTAACCATCAGCCGCCGAGGCGGCGGTATTTCGCCGGGGACGCCGTGAACACCCGGTGGAACTGGCGGGTGAAGTAGCTCAGGTTGTGGAACCCGGCCATCTCGGCGATCTCCTTGACCGGCCGGTCCGTACCGATCAGGGCGGCGGCCGCCCGGCTCAGGCGCTGCCGGATGATGTATTCCTTGAGCGGCATCCCGTGCTTCTCGACGAACAGCCGGTAGAGATGGCGGCGGCTGATTCCGGCGTGGCGCGAGATGTCGTCCACCTTGATGTCGCCGGTGAGGTTCTCTTCGATGTAATGTTCGGCCAGCTCCAGAATGTCGCCGCCGCGGATGGACGACTGGACTTCGCCGAACATGGAACCGAACACATCGGCGAAGAATTCGAGCAGCAGCTCGATGAGCCTCAGCCGGAGGCGTTCCGCCAGAAACGGCGGGGAGTCCTCCACCAGCCGCTCGATCCCGGCGAGCAGCGCCTGCACGCCAGAACCGTCCAGCAACTGCATTTTTCCTTTCACGGCGCGCAGGAACGAAGGCGGCGGATTTTTGAAGTCCAGCGTGAATCCGAGCAGCAGGGAGTCGTCTTCAAGCGTCTGGCGACGGTGGATCAGCTCCGGCGCAATCATGATCCATTGCCCCAGGCCGCCCTCGAGCACAACCTCGGTCCGCGGCGCTTCCTCCAACCGATAACGCATCCGCCCGGAAAGCAGTGCGGAAAACTCGTAATGCCGGTGCCGGTGCACAAAGGTGTCGAATCCGGCCTGGTCCAGCGTGTAGTGGACCAACCCGACCCGAATCACCATCGCGCCCAGCATCAGCTCGGCCCCGCCGTGCAGTGCACGCAGCATCAAACGATTGCGTTCTATGAGATCCGTCTGCGCCGACATCTTCCCTCCTTCCGAATCCTCCCGGAGAATTTAGCGCCCGGAATCGGTAATTTCAAACACAAATGGCACATTCGTGTTAAATATGTCTCAAACCGCCCCTTGTCCGGAGCCCCGTTTTTCTGTATAATAAGGGCAGAATCAAAATAAAGGACGGAGGAACCAATGATTCGAATTCTGCTGCGCCCCCTGCTCTACGGCACAATCGGCATAATCGGCACAATCGCCGCAATGGCCGCCCCCGTGAATCCGGCGGAGTCGCAGGGACGGGTCGACGGAGAGTTGCTGCCGGGGTGGCGCGAGAATTCCGCCTGGGCCAAGGCGTGGATTCATTACTCCGTCCGGAAGGACGAAGCCGGAGAGTTTCAACGCGCCGAAGTGAAGAAACGGGAAAGCGGCTACTGTCAGTTCGATTTCCGGCTGCCCGCCGATTTCGCGCCGGGGACCTACCGCCTCTCCTTCGGCGTCCGCATAAAAGGGCGCGGCCGGCTCAACACCGGAATCCGGATGGTTGACGCGCCGTTCCGCTGGCTCTGCCGGTCCTCCGTCTCCCCCGGCGACGAATGGACGAAGTTCGAGAAGGTCTTCACGCTGACCGAACTCCCGAAAAAAGAGGCGATTTCCATCTTCATGCAATTCGACGGCGCGGCGACGCTCGACCTGCGGGACGTTGCGCTCACGCCGTTCCGCAGAACGGAATCCGGCCACCCGGCCAACCTGTTCCGCCAGGGGTCGCTCTCGCTCGGGCTCCCGGCGGGCTGGAGCTGGCACAACTGTTTTTCGGACGGAGACCAGGTCGTTTTTTCCGGCGATCCGAAGGAGTCCGGCCCGAGCGGAATGCCTCCGCTTCAAATCGACGTCCGCTCCGGGGTGATGACCAGTTACGACTATCGCAACGCCGTCACCGTCTACAGCGCCCCGTTGCTCCCCCCTCCCCCCGATACTAAGCTGGTTGCGGGGATGATGCTGAAGGGAGACGCCTCCGGCGAACTCCTGGTCCGCTGCGATTCCCGCGTATTGGCGAAAACAAAATTCCTTCTCCGGGAAATCGACGGTTGGAAACGGGTGGAAACCGCCTTCCCCGCCGACCGGACCGGAACCTATACCGTCGAACTGACCTTCACCGGGGTGCTCCGCTGCGACGCGCCTTATGCCGGAATCCCGCAGGAGCGGGAGCGCCTGCTGGCTTCCGGCTGGACCGAACTGGCCCCGGGGCGCGGCGACGCGGCAGGCAGCGGCATCGTCTTCGACGACGAAACCGGCTCCGTCCTGGTGCGGTCCAAACCAGCTCCCGGTGCGGCGGCAATTGAACTTTCCGCCGTCAATCTCTACGGCGACCGGGTCAGCGTCCGCCGCCGCCTCGAGCCCGGCGTAACGGAAATTCCGCTGGACTTCCTGAAGGGGCGCGCTTACGGTCCGTGGCGGCTCGAAGCCGTCCAGCTTGATTCCGCGGGCAACCCCATCGACCTTCCGGCGGCGGAACGGGTGGTCAACCGGCTGCCCCGCCCGGTCAACTGGGGGAAAGACGCCCCGGATTCGCCGTTCGGAATCCATGTCCAGCCGGTCAACCGCCACCTGACCATGGCCAAGGCGATCGGTGCGAACTGGGTGCGGCTCCACGACGCCGGAGTCCAACTCCTCGGCTGGGCCTACCTGGAACGCGAACCCGGCAAATGGACCTTCGACGACGAAGGCGTGGAGCGTTACCGCCGGCATCACCTGAAGCTCCTCGGCGAACTGACCACCGCGCCGAGCTTCCGCAGCGGCGCGCCCGGCAGTTCCGCGCCGCCGCCGACGCTGGCCCAGTCGGTCACCGCCCCCTATTTCCTGCCGACGTCCCAGGATGAATACCGCGAATACTGCGAACGAATCCTCAAACGCTACGGCGGCAAGATCGACGCCTTCGACGTCTGGAACGAACCCTGGCTGCCCCTCTTCTTCCACACCGATTTCGTGAAGACGCTCCCGGCGGGCGCAAAACGCTGGGCCTCGTTCGGAGGCGGCTTCTACCTGAGTCCGGACGATCCGGCGGCAAAGTTCTTCGAACTGCAGCAGGCGGTCGAATCCGCAGTGAAGAACACCGGCGTCAAAGCCCGGGTGCTCGGAGTCAACACCTCCGACGGGCTCGGCCACGAGGGACGGGTCCCCGGCGCGGAATTCTCCCGCCGCATGAGCGAACTCGGCGCGGCGGAGCACTGCGACGCCATCGCTTACCACCAATACCTGACCGGCGTGGTCGGATTTCCCGGAGACGACGTGGAAAAGGGCTACGACCGGGCGATCGGGCCGATCGCCGCCCACTACAACGGCCGGCCGCCCCGCCCGGTCTGGCTGACCGAGGGGTCGCCGTGGTACGATCCGTGCGACGGATTCTACCGCAGTTTCCCGGAAGGAGCCGCGCCGCAGGAAATCTTCGACGCCGGAGACCGCATCGTCCGCTTCGTCACCGCACTTCTCGGCCGCGGCGTGGAAAAGGCGTTCCTCTATTCGATGGGAGTTCACAACGGATACGGCACGAAGAATCCGAACCGGATGCTGGTCACCGCCGCCGGAGAACTCCACCCCGCCGCCGGAGCGTATGCGGCGCTCACTTCCCGGCTGGAGGGGCTCCGCTTCGTCCTGCGAATCACGGTCGGCAAAGCCGTCAACGCCTATCTCTTCAGCGACGGAAAAACCAGCTGCGCCGTGCTGCTGCCCGACCCGAACGTCGCCGGCGCGGCCTGGACGCCGACGCCTTCGACGCGCTGGGAGGCCGCCGACCTCTTCGGCAATCCGTACCGGTCCGACTCTCCCTACGCCTCGTACATCCGCGGCCGCGGCGCCGTGCAGGAACTCGAAACCTATCTCATGAAAGGAGAATGATCCCATGAAGAAACATTTCACGCTCATTGAACTCCTCGTCGTCATCGCCATCATCGCCATTCTGGCCGCCATGCTTCTGCCCGCGCTGAACCAGGCGCGGGAACGCGGGAAAAGCACCCAGTGCCTCTCCTCCATCCGCCAGCTCGGCGGCGGCCAGACGCTGTACCTGATGGACAACAACGATTTCTACGCGCCGTCGCGTTACGGTTATTACACCACGCCGAAAAACGTCAGGCAGAACCCGGAATTTCTCGCCTCCTATCTCGGCTACGGCGAAGGCGCGACCAAAGACGACATCATGAAACGCGGCGGCGTGGTCTGGGGATGCCCCTCCTGGAATCCCCAGCCGAAATCGCCCACCTATACCGGATACGGCCAGAACATGCGCTACCACAGCAGCGGCGACACAACCGCCATGGTCTCTTACGACGACACCGCCTCGGCACGGCCGTTCTACAAGGCCGGACAAATCCGGCTGCCCTCCAAGCGCGCGTTTTACGGTGACGCCTCGAACTGGCTGATCTCGTGCTACCGCGAGGGAAATCCCGCCGACCTGTTCAATTTCAGCAAGGACGGCAACGGCCTCGGCGCCGACCCGATCCGCCATCTCCGCCGCGCCAACTATGTCTTTTTCGACGGTCACGCGGGAAGCGTCGACTGCCATCTTGCCTTCCTCCACTTTTACAAACCGGAACGGTTATAACAAACAAGGATCGTCTTATGGAAGAACAACTCGATTGGCGGCTGCTCGACAACGGCAGCCGGATTCCCGCCGAACATTACGCCGACCAGCCCTACATCGTCAAAACCGACGACGGCGGCTGGCTCTGCTGCGTCACCACCGGCTCCGGAGCGGAAGGCGCGTCGGGGCAGCACATCGCCACCTGCCGCACCACCGATCAGGGAAAAACCTGGAGCGAACCGGTCTCGGTGGAGGAGCCCGGAGATGTCGAGAACTCCTACGCCGTCATGCTCAAAGCGCCCTCCGGGCGCATTTTCGTCTTTTACAACCGCAACACCGACAATATCCGTGAAATCGAGGATCACCAGCACACCTGGAAGATCACCCGCGTCGACTGCCTCGGCGACTTCGTCTTCAAGTACAGCGACGACCACGGCCGGAGCTGGAGCAAAGAGCGGTTCGTCATCCCCGTCCGGCTCTTCGACTGCGACCGGAACAACATCTACGGCGGGAAAATCCGCTTCTTCTGGAACGTCGGCAAGGCGTTCGCACACGGCGGCGCGGCGTTCGTGCCGCTGATCCGGGTGGGCGAAATGGGCGAAGGGTTCTACCAGCAGTCGGAAGGATCGCTCTTGAAAAGCCCCGACCTGTTCCACGTGAAGAATCCCGCCGACGCGACCTGGACTACCCTCCCCGACGGCGGAGTCGGGTTGCGGACGCCTCCCGGCGGCGGAAAGGTCTCCGAGGAGCAGAGTTTCGTTCCGTTGAGCGACGGCGGATTCTACGTCACCTACCGCACCATCGACGGGTACCCGGTCGAATCGTACAGCCGCGACGGCGGACACACCTGGGATATTCCCCGCTATATGCTCCGCGCTTCCGGGCGGCGGAACAAACACCCCCGCGCCGCCAACTTCGTCTGGAAGTGCGCGAACGGCAACTACCTCTACTGGTTCCACAACCAGGGCGGCCCCTTCATCGCCCGCGACAAGCGCATCGTCTACGAAGACCGCAACCCCTCCTGGCTGCTCGCCGGAGTCGAGACGGATTCGCCCGCCGGGAAAATCATCCGCTGGGGAGAGCCTGAGCTGCTGTTCTACCACGACGACCCGATGGTCCGCTTCAGCTACCCCGACCTGGTGGAGGAGGACGGGCGCTATTTCATCTCGGAAACCGAAAAAAACATCGCGCGCATCCACGAAATTCCGGCGGAATTCCTGAACCGGATGTGGGCGAAGGTCCGTGGCGAATCACCCTGCCCCGACGCAAAACTCCTGTTTGAAGGGAACGGCGGCGAACGCTGTGAAACACCGCCGGAACTCCCGGCCTCCTGCCTCCGCAATCACAATGCGCCGAACCATTGCAGCTACCTGACCCGGAAGGGATTTTCGATCGAAGCGGAACTCGCCGCCGCGACGCCCGGCGTCCTGCTCGAAGGGCGCGAAGCGGACGGGCGCGGCATCGCGCTTGAACTCGACGCCGGACTCCGCCCCGTGCTGACGCTGAACGACGGCTGCGGCGAATGCCGGATGACGGGCGAACGGATTCCCGGCCTCGCGGCGGGCGACGTGCTCACCGTCAACGTCGACAGCGGCCCCGGAATCGTCAGCTTCATCCGCAACGGCGAATTCCTCGACGGCGGAGACGAGCTGCAGTTCGGCTGGCGGCGCTTCAACCCCGGCATGGTGCAGCGGCCCTGCCGCGCGCCGTGGACCGTCGGCAGCGCCGCGGCGAAACTGCGCGTATTCGGCAGAATACTGATGGCGGCCGAATGCCGCTGAAACAAAGGAATCCGATATCATGATGAAACGATCGGTCATCAACCGCAGCATTGAAATCGCCAAACAGGTGTTTGAACACAACCGCCTCCGGCTGCCCGCCTTCGCCTTGTGGACTCCGGCAGAGTGGAATTCCGCCGGGCCGGAAGCGAACGAAGTGCGCGACTGCATGCTGGGCTGGGACGTCACCGACTTCGGCTCGGGCGACTTTTCCCGGATCGGCCGCACGCTGTTCACGCTGCGCAACGGGCGGCACAACGACCCGCGTTACCCCAAAACCTACGCGGAAAAGTTCATTCTCGACCCGGAGGGACAGCGCGCTCCGGCGCATTACCACCGCAGCAAGCGCGAGGACATCATCAACCGAGGTTCGGGGTCCATCGTTCTCGAGCTGACCTCGTCCGATGCGGAGGGGCATCCGTCGGCTGCGCCGCTCACGCTGGCGGTGGACGGCATTGCGCGGACCATCGAATCGGGTTCGCGCGTCAAGCTCAAACCCGGCGAGAGCATCTGCCTGCCGCCGGGAACCATCCACCAGTTCTGGGGGGAAAACGGCGACGTGGTGATCGACGGCGTCCGCTACTGTGTTTCAGGCGAGGTTTCCAGCGTCTGCGACGACCGCAGCGACAACGCTTTTCTGCAGCCGGCCAGCCGCTTCCCCGGCATCGACGAGGACGAATCGCCGCGCCACCTGCTCTGCTCGGAGTATCCGGGAAAGTAAAACCGGAAGAGAGGGCTCTCGTTTTGGAGAAATCAAGACGATATCTGTTTGAAGATCGTTTCCCGGAGCTGGAGAGGCTCCGCCTTCGGCGCGAGCGGGTGAGTTGACCTCGCGGTCAACTCCACCGCTGG